>QCCL01000036.1 GCA_003281255.1 Prochlorococcus sp. AG-347-L02 | reverse complement strand
AGCAGGTTATTATTTGAAGATTTTTGTTTAAAAGAATCTCCATCTATTTCTAAAGTATCGTCAGAGTAATTAGAAATAGCATCAAGATTAATCTCGGAAGCACTAACAGATAATGGAGCCAAAAGACCGATGGCTGCAGGAGCTATCAGCAATTGCTGGAATAACTTCATAAAAATTCCTCACACAGAATTAAATTGTCTTTATATTTTAATTCAATATAAATAAATTGCAAAGGTTATTGAGCCATTTTTCTAATTGTACGTTAGAAATATCTCACTAACAGGTTTTAAAAAATCCTCATAATTTTTCCAATAACCTGAAGAGTGAGCGTTGATTTTTTCTCTTACTTGAGCACTACTTGCTGTGAATACACTTCTTTTACTTTTTTGAGGCGAGAGATATTTCTCACTCCATTCCCAGCCAAGCCAATTTATTAAATTTTGAATAGTTTCTCTAGGATTATGAACAACCCTATCATGGTCGTAACTATAAATCATTGATCCAAATTTGCTCTTGTATTCATGCATTAGCTTTAAGTGATAGAGATATAAATCTGTAATATCCTTTAATGAACTAGAAAAACTCTGATTTAAAAAATTAGTTCTATAAATTGAAAGTATATTATCAAGTGGATTTCTAGTGCAGTGAATAATCTTTGCATTTGGGAATAAATTATTGATGATTGGACAATATAAAAAATTGAACAAATTTTTATCTGTAAAGTTTTTCTTTTCAGAGTTGATCAGCATAACTTTTTCTTCGTAGAGATTTTTAACCTCAAGCAAATCATCAGTTGACTTAAGTGATTCTTCTAAAAAGCTTACTTCTCCAAGATCTTTAACTTCAGGATTAAGACTTAAAATACTCTCTAGCAACGTACTCCCACACCTTGGCATACCGACAATAAACAAATATCTATTGCTATCAATTAATTTATTTATTTTTACAGTCTTATCTATTTTTAAATTTCTATAGTATTCTCCAGTATCCAATTTAATTTTTATATCCGAAGGTTGAATCTTTAATTTTTCCTCATTTGCAATTTTAAGAAAATATATACTTTTTTTATAATCTTTTTTGTAATGATAAATATTGGCTTTTGAATAGGATATATATATTTTTTCCTTCTGAGAGAGATTATCTATGTTTATATTTAGCAACGTTTTTAATTGGTCATTATGATTTGAAAAATTATACATAGTTGATAATTCATAATAACTATTTGAATTAAATTGATCCTTTAAAAGAATATCTAAATGAGTCTTTATAGATAAATCTAATAAACCCAAATTCCTGTACATAATTGCCAAATTAAACCTCAATGGAATGAAATTTGGGAAATTATTAATACCTTCATTTAGAATTGAAATTCCTTTTTCTAATTCTTTATTTTTAAAATAAAGATCGCTAAAGCTAAGATACAAAATACATTCTTTATTAAAAAGCTTTCTTAATTTTATAAGAACCTTTTCAGCCAATATATATCTTTTTTGATTAATAAATACCTTTGAAATTAAAATTTCTCTTTGATAAAATAAGGAGCTATCTTTTGGTAATTTCAAATTAATTAACAACTCTTTTGCCCTTTCATTTTGAAAAGATTCAATAAGGATATCAGCTTTTAAAATTTTATATATATGATTTTTGGGCTGAATTTTTATAGCAGAATCAATAAAATTTAATGCCTCATTAAAGGATTTAATAGCTTTATGGGTGATCGATAAATTGTAGTCAATATCAGAATTGAATTCATCTACTTTTTTTGCTTCATACAAAGTTTTTAAAGCATCCTCAATGTTATTCTCTTTTCTTAAAATTTCAGCAAGTAATATGTATGAGTTATTTTTTAAGGGATATTTCTTAACAGATAAAAAAAATAAGTTTTTTGCAATCTTTAGATTATTAATCTCTTTACAAAATAGTCCGTATGAAATAAGTAAATCATATGTATAAATTTTTTGATTAATTAAATTCTTATAAATTTCATTTGCTTGATATATATTTCCTTCCTTGTGCTTCTTTCTTGCAGTTTGAATATATTTTGTTATTTCTGATGAA
>QCCL01000035.1 GCA_003281255.1 Prochlorococcus sp. AG-347-L02 | reverse complement strand
ATCTTAAAGGAAAGTATATTAGTGTCATAGCAATCGCGAGGATTGCGGTAAGAGTAAAAATAAGATTATTTGTTTCTTCCATAACCTAAAGATACTCTTATTTGAGTTAATTTGTATGTCTCATTTAAAGAAATTCGGCTTTCCCCACTTAATTAAATATCCCTTAAAAATGATTCTATGGGAGATTAGAATAAGACTAAAGATCAAGTAAACATGGCCAAACAGTTAAGTTTTTCTAATGAATCAAGAGAAGCGCTAGAAAAAGGTGTGAATTTTGTAGCTAATGCGGTAAAGGTTACTCTTGGGCCAAAAGCAAAAAACGTTGTAATAGAAAAGAAATTTGGTTCGCCAGATATAGTAAGAGATGGATCTACAGTTGCTAAAGAGATCGAGATTGAAAACCCTATTTCTAATTTAGGTGCGAAATTAATAGAACAAGTTGCATCAAAGACAAAAGAGAGCGCTGGAGATGGAACAACAACAGCAACCATCTTGACTCAGAAGATGGTTCAGGAGGGATTAAAAAATATTGCTTCTGGTGCCAACCCTATGGAGTTAAAAAAAGGCATGGAGGCCGGCCTAGCTTTTGTCTTAGAAAAATTAATTTCCAAAAGTATTTCATTAAGTGGTTCTGATATCCAAAAAGTTGCAACAGTTAGTGCTGGAGGTGATGAAGAAATTGGATCTATAATTTCGAAAGCAATGGATATTGTTACTTCAGATGGTGTAATAACTGTTGAAGAATCTCAATCTCTAGAAACAGAATTAGATATAACTGAAGGAATGTCTTTTGATAGAGGTTATAGTTCTCCATATTTCGTAACAGATCAAGAAAGACAAGTTTGTGAATTTGAAAACCCTAAAATATTAATAACTGATCAAAAAATCTCAACTTTAATTGATCTAGTTCCAATACTTGAAGAAATTCAGAAGTCAAGCTCTCCTTTTCTAATTCTTGCTGAAGATATCGAAGGAGAGGCTTTAACTACTCTGGTTCTGAATAAGAATAGTGGGGTTTTAAATGTAGCTTCCGTAAGGGCTCCGTTATTTGGTGAGAGAAGAAAAGCTGCCCTTGAAGATATTGCAATTCTTACAGGGGCTCAGTTATTTAGCGAAGATAAATCGATGACACTTGATAAAGTTTCGATTAATGATTTAGGCAAAGCAAAAAAAATAACTATCACAAAGGATAAAACAACAATTGTTGCCTTCGAAGAGACTAAAGATTTAGTCAAAGCGCGAGTGGAGAAATTAAAGAGAGAAGTTAATATAACTGAATCTGAGTACGATCAGGATAAAATAAATGAAAGGATAGCCAAACTATCCGGAGGAGTAGCTCTTATCAAAGTAGGAGCTGCTACAGAAACAGAGTTGAAGTATAAAAAGTTGAGAATCGAAGATTCCTTAAATGCTACTAAAGCTGCAATTGAAGAGGGTGTTGTTTCTGGAGGAGGACAAACTTTAATTGAAATATCTGATGACCTTTTAAATTTAAGTGAAACATCTTCAGATGATTTAAAAACGGGGATAAATATAGTTAAAGAAGCCCTTTTGGAACCTACCAAACAAATAGCAAAAAATGCTGGTTTTAATGGTGATGTAGTTGTCGCTGAAATTCAAAGGCTTAACAAAGGCTTTAATGCTAATTCAGGACAATATGAGGATTTAAAAGATTCAGGAATATTAGATCCAACCAAAGTAATAAGATTAGCTCTTCAAGATTCAGTATCTATTGCAGCTATGCTCCTCACAACAGAAGTTGCGATGGCAGACATTCCAGAGCCTGAAGCCGCTGCCGCTGGCGGACCAGGTGGAGATCCAATGGGAGGAATGGGTGGCATGGGTGGCATGGGAATGCCGGGTATGGGTGGCATGGGAATGCCGGGTATGGGTGGCATGGGAATGCCGGGTATGATGTAAAAGCTAACTAGCTTTTTTATCGTTATTAATCCACTTTCTTAAATTTTTAATATAAGGTAAGGGTAATTTTGAGGTTTTAGTATATTGTTTTATTTTATTAGAATTTTGATTTTTGCTAGATATTCCATAACTGCTAGCAGTTTCCAAGCCATTTGGTTCCCACATTGTTTC
>QCCL01000034.1 GCA_003281255.1 Prochlorococcus sp. AG-347-L02 | reverse complement strand
TCAATATGATCTATAAAAAGTTCAAGCATTTCATTTTCACTTTTAATATATTCTGTACCGGTATATCTCAATCTTTTTTCATCACTTATTAGTTTTCCTGTTAATACACAAAGCAAAGCATCATGAGCTTCAACATCCATATTTGATAAGTAATGGGCGTCGTTGGTGGCGATGACTTTTATTTGGTGCTTCTTCCCAATTTTTATTAATTCAACGTTAACAATTCTATCCTCAATAGAGCCGTGATCTTGTATTTCTAGATAAAAGTCATCTGCAAATAATTTTTTATACCAAAGAGCAATATCCTCGGCTACATCTAATCTACCTTTTAAGATAGCCTGAGGTATCTCTCCACCAAGACAAGCTGTAGAAACTATCAGACCATCACTATATTTGCTTAAAAGAGATTTATCAATACATGGTCTAGAAAAAATACCTCGACCTCTCATCCCATTTAGGTGACTAATTGTTGTCAACTTCACTAGGTTCTTATAACCAATATAATTTTTTGCTAACACAACCAAATGATATCTTTTTTCTTTTTTAGGTTGAGGATCATCAATAGAACCATTAATGACGTACATTTCATTACCAATAATTGGTTTTATACCTTTCTCCTTACACTTCTTGACCAAATCAAGGACTCCATACATAACTCCATGATCAGTAAGGGCTATCGAATCCATTCCAAGATCACAAGCTCTATCTACAATTTTTGAAATTTGACTGGCACCATCAAGTAAGCTGTAGTCACTGTGATTATGAAGCGGAACGAAAGCCATATTCAAATAATTTATATCTATAAGATAGAGAAAATTTCCAAAAGATCTATACTTTGTGATTACAAATTAATTATTAATACAAATTTAAAATAAAGGTCTGTTCTTAATTACCTGAGCATCAATTTCAAATATATTTGCGACATTCAATATTCTATCTTCCTCTAATACATTGCCTATTAATTGCATACCAATAGGTAAACCTTGATTATCGAAACCACAAGGAATACTTATTGCTGGGAGGCCTGCTAAATTTGCAGGAACAGTTAATAGATCAGACAAATACATTGAAAGTGGATCATTGACAAAATCTCCCTTCAAAAAAGCAGTGGTTGGGCAAGTTGGAGTTAATAAAACATCAACTTTCTTAAAGGCATTATCAAAATCTTTTCTTATAAGTGTCCTAACTTTTTGTGCCTTCTTGTAATAGGCATCACTATATCCAGCTGACAAAGCATAGGTACCTATCAAAATTCTTCTTTGTACCTCATCTCCAAAACCTTCAGCTCTACTTTTTGAAGTCATATCTATAAGATTTGAACCTTCATCCGATCTGTAGCCATATTTAACTCCATCATATCTAGCTAAATTTGCGGAGGCTTCAGATGGTGCAATGACATAATATGTCGCAATTCCATCGTTAAATCTAGGACATTCAACTTCGATAATTTCAGCACCTAAAGTTTGAAATCTATCAACTCCAGAAAGAACAGATTTCTTAACTTCTAGATTCAACCCTGGGTGATCAAAACATTCTTTAATGATTCCAATTTTTAAACCCTTTATAGATTTATTTAAGTCGGTCAAATAATTTGGTACTGGCTTATCAAGACATGTTGAGTCCAAGGGGTCTTTACCAGATATTGAATAAAGAATTTCGGCCGCATCTGAAACAGTATTTGTAATTGGGCCAATTTGATCAAGAGAGCTGGCAAATGCTATAAGTCCCCATCTACTAACTCTACCGTAAGTAGGTTTAAGACCTACGACGCCACAAAAAGAAGCTGGTTGCCTTATTGATCCTCCAGTATCAGAACCTATAGCCGCCGCACAAAATCCAGCGGCAACTGAAGCAGCACTACCGCCTGAACTGCCTCCTGGCACTCTATTAATATTCCAAGGATTTGAAGTGACACCAAATATAGAAGTTTCCGTTGAACTACCCATTGCAAATTCATCTAAATTTGTTTTCCCTAAACAAATTCCTCCTGAAGACCATAATTTACTCGAAGCGGTGGATTCATAAGGCGCAACAAAGGATTTAAGCATTTTACTTGCACAAGTTGTAGCTACCCCTTTGGTGCAAATATTATCTTTTATTGCTATTGGCATCCCCGCGAGAGGAGGCAGTTTTTCTTCATTTTGAATTAATTTATCAATTTTCTCTGCTTGAGCTATGGCATT
>QCCL01000033.1 GCA_003281255.1 Prochlorococcus sp. AG-347-L02 | reverse complement strand
CTTTTAAAACTTTCCCGAACATTAATTTTGATAATAAAAAATTTTTAGATATTGGATCCGGCTGTGGCTTCCCGGGTTTAGCTTATGCCATAACTCATCCTACTTCAGAAATATACCTAGTTGATTCTTCAAAAAAGAAAACAGATGCTCTAAAAATCTTAATTTCAGAGATCAATTTCAAAAACAATATTCATGTAATTAATGATCGTATTGAGAACTTAGCTCATCAATCGTCAATGAGAAATAGTTTCAATATAGCTACTACTAGAGCAGTGAGTAATCCATCAACAGTTTCAGAATATATACTACCAATGCTGAAAAAAGAAGGGTTAGGGGTTTTGTATTGTGGCAAATGGACAGATAAAGAAAATAAAAATCTAGATAAAACTTTAGATTTTAGAAAAAAGTTAAAGAATGATGGTTTTAAGGTAAGTGAGCTGATTATTAAAGAAAGAAACTTAGCTAACGATGGTACTTTAAAGTTATTACTTTCTACAAACGATTATGAAAGTATTGAGTGCGTTGGTATACCAACTGAAAGAAGATTAACTGCTTGTCTTTCTAGTCAAGTTGGTTGCCCAATGGACTGCAAATTTTGTGCAACTGGCAAGGAAGGTTTGAAGAGATCTTTAAAAGCAAGTGAAATTTTAGATCAAATTTTATTTATCGAAAATGAAATGAATAGAAAAGTTACCAATATTGTTTTCATGGGTATGGGCGAGCCCTTATTGAATATTGATGACTTACTTTTGTCAATTAGATCTATAAATAATGATTTTCAGATTAGTCAGAGAAAGATAACCGTAAGTACAGTGGCTGTTCCAAAAATGATAAATAAATTATCAGCAAAATCTTTTCAAATTTTGGGCAATTGTCAATTTACATTAGCAATAAGCTTACATGCTTCAAATCAAAAAACAAGAGAGACGATAATACCTAGTGCAAAAAACTATCAAATCAAAAATATAATCGAAGACTGTAAGACATTCGTAAGAGAAACTGGTCGGAGGGTAAGTTTTGAATATCTAATGTTAAGTGGGGTTAATGACAAATTAGAACATGCTTATGAATTGAGTAATTTGCTGAAAGGTTTCCAATGTCACGTAAATTTAATACAGTATAACCAGATTGACGATGTAGAATTTCAACGAACCTCTTTAAGAAATCTCCAATTATTTCAATCTAGACTTGTTAACAATGGCATCGCTGTTAGTTTGCGAAAAAGCAGAGGTCTAGATAAAAATGCTGCATGTGGTCAACTAAGACAAAATGCAAAAAATAAATAATATTATCTAATAATAATTTTTTAAAAGTCTCTTAAACAGGTTATTATTGTGGTAAATAATCTTTAAATCTTTGGGTTTTATCAAGACAAAAATTTTACCTTTCGCTATCGTCTCACTCTTTGGGATTGCCTTCTTTGCAGTTAGTGCAAGAATTTGGTTGCCAGGAGACATGATGTCCCCTGCACCCATAAATTAATATTTTTTAGTTTTTCAAAATGACAAAAAATAATGATCCTAATAAAGAAAGCTTAGTTGATATTGCTGTTGATCCAGATGTTTTAGCGAGAGAATTGGCCTTAGAAATTGAAATAGATCCTTTAGAACAAATTGATGAAGATTCTTTTCCAAAAGGTTTAAACATAACTGAGGAGTGCAATGAAGCATTAAAAATGCTAAAAGGCAATAGAGAAGAAAGAATACAGGGATTAAGAATATTTTGTGAATTTAGAGATTCAAGATCTTTCCCCCTTTTGTTACCATTACTTGATCAACCTTGTCCTGTTGAAAGAATGAGTGTTGTATATGCTTTGGGTCGTAATCCATGTCCAAGCGCGGTCGAGAAACTTGTTAGTCTTTTGGAGACTGACGATAATGCTTATGTCAGAAGAGCGACAGCCTGGAGCTTAGCTAATTATGATAATCAAATTGTTTTGGAGCCATTAATAAATGCTTTGAAGAACGATGTAGCTGCAGTAAGGTTATGGTCATCTAGTTCTTTAGCTGAAATCGGAAACGTTTCTTTGAAAAACGCTCAATTGGCAGCAGAGCAACTTCTAATAAGTCTAAAAATAGATAATGAACCGGGTGTAAGAAGTAATTGCATCTGGTCATTGTGTAGATTGTACGAAAAATTAAATAATACATTTCAAGAAAGTTTCGTTGATGAATGTACCAAGATAGCGCTTTTCGATAAAGA
>QCCL01000032.1 GCA_003281255.1 Prochlorococcus sp. AG-347-L02 | reverse complement strand
AACTTGTACCAACTGAAACAAAAAAATTTCGTTATTCTATATAAAGTAAAAGTACTCAGTACTTGAATTTAATGCCTCAAAAAACATTGAGATTCAAAATTCATCAAGACGGAAGAGTTGAAGAGACAGTAGAAGGTTTTACTGGTGGTTCATGCAATGAAGCTACAAGAAATCTTGAAAATGCTCTTGGAAAAGTAACAGTCAAAAATAAAACTTCTGATGCTTTCATCTCTAATCAAAATGAAAAATTAATACAATTCAACCACGAATCTAATGTCACACTTTAGTACGATTAAAACTCAGCTCAAAGAATCAGAGCCATTAATTAAAGCCTTGAATAATCTTGGTTACATAATCAATCAAGAAGAAAAGTTTGTTAAAGGCTACAAAGGTAAGTTTACAGCTGTTGATATAAGCATGAATCTACCTGGCGATACTAAAGTTGGATTTAAATGGGACAATAATTCAAATACATATGAATTAGTTACTGATTTAGATCTATGGAAATTTGAGCTTCCAGTAGAAAGATTTATCTCGAAAGTTACTCAAATGTATGCCTATGAAACAATTATTTCTAAAACTAAAGAGGATGGTTATCAAATCGTAGAACAAAAAAACCAAAATGATGGTTCTATTGAATTGGTTTTAACCAAGTGGGATAATTAATCTCATATCATGGATTTAACAGATCCATTTCATAATTTTGAAGAAAATATTGAAATTACAGGCTGGGAACCTGTACTTGGTGGGCAGTTAGCAGAAAAAGCTGTTTGGGTTGATGAGGCTAAATGTATTGGGTGTCAGTATTGTGTACACGTAGCTTCGAACACCTTTATGGTTGATGAATTTCATGGTAGAAGTCGAGCTATGAGACAAGATGGAGATAGTTCTGATGTAATACAAGAAGCAATAGATACGTGCCCTGTTGATTGTATCCACTGGGTTAATTTTGAAGAATTGGATGATCTAGAGAATAGTCTTGATAGGGATATGTTTCAATCATTTGGAAAACCACCAAGAATGAATAAACATTAATTTTTAAAAAGATGCAATATCGTAGATTTGGTCGAACCAATCTAAAGATCCCTATTTTATCTCTAGGTGGTATGAGATTTCAAAAAAGTTGGGAACAATTAGATTTTTCTGAGATTTCAAATGATGAACAAAATAAAGTAGAAAATATTTTAAATCTAGCAAACAAATACGGCTTAAGCCATGTCGAAACTGCTAAATATTATGGAACTTCTGAGGTGCAATTAGGAATGGGTTTTAAAAATATAAAAAATATCCCAAACATTATTCAAACTAAGATCCCTCCAGATAGTGATCCAGAAATTTTTAAGAGAGATGTTATGACAAGTATTGATAAATTAAAAGTTAAAAGAATTGATTTGCTAGCAATACATGGCATTAATACAGATGAACATTTATATCATGCTATTAAAGATGGAGGTTGTATTGACATTTTAAGAAATTTGCAAAAAGAAAATTTAATTGGCTCTATTGGATTTTCAACTCATGGAAAATCCACACTCATTGAGAAGGCCATATCAACAAACTGTTTTGATTATGTAAATTTGCACTGGTATTTCATCAATCAAGAAAATACAAAGGTTATAAATTTGGCAAAAAAGTATGATCTTGGGGTTTTTATAATAAGTCCCACTGATAAAGGGGGACATCTTCATACTCCCTCAAGAAAAATGTTGGAACTTTGTAAGCCACTTCATCCTATAGTTTTTAATGATCTTTTTTGCTTAAGAAATCAAAATGTCCATACTCTTAGTGTGGGTATTGCAAAAGAGGCGGATTTTGATTTGCATTTAGAAGCTGTCTCTTTGTTATCAGAATCTGAGAAGTATGTCCCAAAGATAATAAACAGATTAAGGCAGGAGTCAATTAATTCATTGGGTTTAGAGTGGCATCAAAATTGGAATAGAAATTTGCCTAGTTGGGAATATACGCCAGGAAATATTAATATTCCTGTACTGCTTTGGCTTTCAAATTTAATTGATTGGTTGGATATGGAAGGGTTTGCAAAAGCTAGATATCAATTGCTTGGTAATGGAAGTCACTGGTTCCCAGGAAACAACTCTAATTTATTAGATACTGATGTTACTGAAATACAATTATTGAAAGTATTAGAAGGCCATATAAATCCAAAAAAAGTTATAAGAATATTGAGAACTTTAAAAGAAAAATTTGGGGATAAAGTTGCTAAAAGATTATCAAAGAAATAATTTCATAATGGAT
>QCCL01000031.1 GCA_003281255.1 Prochlorococcus sp. AG-347-L02 | reverse complement strand
GAACTTAGCCTTTAATTTATTTTCTATGTTTTCTTCTGCCCCCCAGTATATAATGTCATATTCGCTTTGATCACTTACACCTCTATCTACTCTATCGAGAACTTTATTGATATCTTCAAATTCGCCAGTATCTAAATATGCTCCTGTTATTTGACCTGATTCTAGTGAAAAAGTGTAAATATAATAAGCAGGTAATTTATATGGAAATCCTTCAGTATAAGTGTAGTAATCTGTTATGGGATTATTTATTGAAATTAAAATACCTACTCCATTTGAGACATCAGCTGCTACTGGAATCCAACCATATGCTCCCTCATACTTGCCGTCCTCGTAAGTAAGGTAAGAGATTTGCCCAGTACCTCCAGACCTTGTGTCTTTCAAATAAATAGGCAATTCCAAGCCGTTATAGTTGGCGGTTATGTAGCGATAACTATCATCTGTGGTTAAGGTAATTAACCCATTAGATTCAATAGTGCTTGTGCCCATCTCTCTTCTATGTCCAAATTGTTTAAATCTTAAAACTACAATGTAGTAATAAATACTCAGAACAATAACAAACTATGGTGGTTGTTGTGAACAGGTCTAATAATTCTTCAAAAAAAAGTGTTATGTATTTCAATTAGAATTTAGCTTTATTGGTATATTTGAGAAACTTCAGACAATGAAAAAAAGCAAGAGCATGGCCCCTTTTATTACAAGAGTCTGGGCGACGGGATTCGAACTCGCGACCTATTACTCCCGAGTACCCACTACGCAAAATGCGACAGCCTCCATGAGAAACAAGTGAGGCTTAAGTTTTTTAATTAGTACAAGAGGGATTTATATGAGTCTCAAAAATAAAAAGATATATTAAGGTTGTGCATAAATAAGCAAAATCTCTCCCACTTAAATCTTAATTTCTAATGGCACTCTTTAATTAAACAATATCGCTAATAACAGATTCATATCCATTATTAGTTAAATAATTACTCATTTGTTCTTCACTTTGATAATTTGCATATCTGATATTGCCATCTGAATGCATCAATGATCTTAGATATGCGGAACCATCAGCTGTTTTCCAGTAAACCTCTTGGACTCCATCAGAATCAAAATCACCTGAAGTTTTTACGAGTAGATTATCAATTTTTAAATCATTTTGAAATCTATATTGACTATCATGATCACTAAATTGGACAACATCACCAGAAGTTACTAATGGGTCAATGTAAATTCCTACGACCCTTGTTGTTCCTCCTTGACCATATTTTGAAAAGTCAATTGTTCCAGTATATGATTCCACAGAAGCAGTAACCCAGCGACCCGACATTTTATTGGTAAAAATTGCCTCATTAATACCATCTTTATTTACATCTATTAGCCCCTGATATTTATAAGCACTTTTTAATTCATCAGAAGAAGTTTCATTGCTCGCATGTAAATTACCATCAAAGTCTTTTATATCCTCAATTAAATATTCAGTCCCAACACTTAAATAGCTATTTATATTTACAGAAGGCGAAACGATTTTTTTATCAATTAATTCAGATAGAGAAACAGGATTAATAACTTGATCAAAAGCTCTTAAAAAATTAGTTCCTTCTCCGCTCTCTCCTATTTGTTTATATTTGGGATAAACCTCAGGAGATATGAAAACAAATTTACTATAGTCGGGTGCTTTTACAAGATATTCCCACTCTGGATATTCATTACTTCCCATTTTATAAGATCCATACTTCCCAGATGGTTCTTCGGCGATATTACTGTGAGCCCATCCATCATTTATTGAAAATTCCCATGCGAAATAATATTGTGGCTCAGATGAAATGTGGGCTTCAAAAATTAATATTCCTTTATCATTGATCACTTCGGCATACAAGTTAAAGACATTACTTGCCTCTTCCAAAAAAAAATTTTTCTTATTAGTCTCCCATCCCACAATATTATCGGAATATCCTTCCTCCCCCACAACATAAACCCATATATCAATAGTTCTATCTTGATAGATAGCAGATAACTTATTATCGTCAAATATTAATGAAGTATTTCCTTCTGAATCATGTGTCTTCATATCATTTTAAAGGCATAAAATGTATTTCTCTGAGTAATAAAATCTTTAACCCGTTAGAATAAAATATTATATTTATACAACTTTTTAAGTTAGTTTTAATATTCTGAAGATAATACGTAATACATGGGTATAGCAAATCCTCTCTCAAAGTTCGTTGAGTCTTATTTCCGATTTTGTGAGAACCAAATCGGGGCGACGTGATTCGAA
>QCCL01000030.1 GCA_003281255.1 Prochlorococcus sp. AG-347-L02 | reverse complement strand
TTATGCGAAAATGATAATCTTTAATTCTGATGGTTCTGAAGCACAAATGTGTGGAAACGGAATTAGGTGTTTAGTTGAGTATCTACACGTAAATGATTCAATGAATAATAAAAATATAGAATATAAAATTGAGACTAAAGCAGGTTTAAAAATTGCAAAATATATAAATGATGAAATTACAGTAAAAATGGGAGTTCCAATTTTAGAAAGTCAAAATATTCCAACAACAATTGAAAAAAAAATCAATTCAATTCCTTCACACGAATTTATTGAGAAAAATTTTAATAATAAAGGTTATGCAGTAGGGATGGGAAATCCTCATTTAATATTCTTTATACAAGATTTAGATTCCATTGCTCTTTCTAAACTTGGGCCAATATTTGAAAATAACGAATTATTTCCAGAAAAAACAAATGTTCATTTTTGTCAAATCCTAAATAGAGATAATATCAAGGTAAAAGTATGGGAAAGAGGAGCAGGTCCAACCTTAGCCTGTGGGACAGGAGCTTGTGCTATTCATGTAGCAGCCTATAAACTAGGCCTTTGCAACTCGTTGACAATTGTTTCTTTGCCAGGAGGTAATCTTAAAATAGATTGGTCAAAAGACGATTCTGAAGTAATGATGACTGGTAATGCTAAAAAGGTTTTCTCGGGATCAATTTTAATAAATTAATGGAAAGTAATTTTATATATTTTGATAATGCATCTACGACTCCATTATCTGAGAATGTTTTAAATATAATAAATTCAACTTATAAGAATTATTGGCATAACCCTTCATCAACATACGAGCTAGGGATAAAATGCTCTACATATCTTGAAAAAATTAGATCTAAAATTGCTTATATATTTGAAGCAGAACCAGAGGATATAATTTTTACATCTGGTTCTTCGGAATCAACAAATATTGTATTTAATAATATTTATGAGAACTTTAAAAATGGTAGAGTTGTCATCTCAAATGTTGAACATCAAGCAACAACTATTTGTGCTAATAAACTAAAAAAACAAAATTGGGATATTTACGAATGGAAGGTAAATAATGATGGAATTTTAAATATTGCTAATATCGATAAAATTTTAACCAATGATACTAAGCTTGTATCAATTATTTGGGGACAAAGTGAAATTGGGACAATTCAACCTGTTCAATTTATAGGTTCCAAATGTGAAGAATTAAATATAATGTTTCATTTAGATGGAACTCAAATATTAAGTAATGGAATATTCAGTTGGAAAGATCTTAAATGTGATTATTTAAGTTTATCTGCTCATAAATTTGGAGGTCCAAAAGGTATCGGAATTCTCTTAACGAAAGAAAAGTCTCGAATGATTTTAAAAAATAAAGACATTTCACTTACCCAGGAATATTCAATTAGACAAGGTACACAAGCTTTGCCATTAATTGCTGGAATGTATGAATCATTAAAGAATATTAAAGGAAAAATAAAATCATATGATCAAAAAACAGAATTTCCTTCTAATAACATTAATAAACTTAAAAATTATTTTTTTCAAAAAATTAAGGATAATAATCATATAAAGATTACGGGCAGTATTAACCATAGGCTTCCAAATCATATTTCGTTTCTACTTTTAAATAAGCTATTTGATCCTATAAGAGCCTATAAGATTGTTAATTTCATGTCAGAAAATAGAATAGCCATAAGTAGTGGAAGTGCTTGTTCAAGCTCATCTGGGAAACCGAGTTCAACACTTAAAAATATTGGCTTAAAAGATGATGAACTATATTCCAATATTCGTGTTACTTTAGGTTCAATAAATAATAAGTCAGAAATAGATAAATTTTTAAAACTTATTCAAATATGTATTGACAAATTTTAATGGAAACAAATTACAGACTACCTAAAGATTTAAATGAATCTCTTAGAAATATGGAGGATGCAATTATTCCAAGTTTATTAGATTCAAATAAAAGATTTACTATAGAATTTAATTTTGAAGGATTGAAGTTTAACAGAATTGGAATAACTATTTACAAGATATTAGCTAAAAATAATAATGTATTCATAACATTTGCTGATCAAGGTGCTGTGGCTTTAGCTCAAAGAGACTATCCAGATATCAAAGATAAAATTTTTACTTTTAAATCATTTAATGAATCAAATAATATAAATAATATTGATAGTGTAATGATATCGATACTTCCTCAGCCATATGATTTTGATTCATTTGAACCTTTGACCGATAATTATCAGGGAACGCATTATTCATTAAATCCTAAATTTGAAGATGCCAATATTGGTATAGGAAGTGTTATTAGAGAGAGACGTAAAAACTTTGTCAAAACTTGGAAAAATATTTATTTTCTTCAGCCTTTAAATAAAGCTGCTCTTATGCATATTTATCCAAATAATTGGTTGCTTTTCAAAGAAGAAAACAAAAAATATTTTTTTAAAAAAGAATTTGAAATTAAACCCGACAATGAATCTATTTTTGTAAATTTATAGATTGAATGTGAT
>QCCL01000029.1 GCA_003281255.1 Prochlorococcus sp. AG-347-L02 | reverse complement strand
CAAAGCCCTTATTAATTTTTGGTATTTGCTTGATATTAGGTAGAAATTTTGAGGTTAAATTTATTAGATCTAAGAAATTTATTGATTCGGGAGAAAATGAGAGTAATGGTATTTCATTTATTATTTGGCTAAGAGGTTTTATTCCGGAAATAAATGATTCCCATTCTTTAACAGATTTCTCACCTCTTAAAGTTTTAATTGTTTGTTTAAAAGGTTCTTCCCCCACATCAAGTTTAAAATTGCCCTCCGGGACAATAACTTGCCAACCTTTGTATTGAAATAGTTCAACTTCTTCATCTAGCAATTTAAGAATTTGCCCTAAGGGATTTGATGACGGCCATTTACCTATTCCGCTCCATAATGAAGGACCTGACTCGAAAGTGTAACCATTTCTCTTGAAACTGTGAGCAACACCTCCGGGCTGGGTATGTGCTTCACATATAAGAACTTTTTTACCTGATAAAGCGAGAATCGAACCACAACATAATCCTCCTATTCCACTACCGACTATTACAACATCGTATTTATCCATTAAATATTTACTTTACTATTCTCGTGAATCTATTTCGTTTTAGACAAATGTATTAGTTGAAGTTGTTATACTTAGTACAACAGCTAGGAAGAATATGTAAGGGACTGCTTTTAGAGGTATGTATCCTTGGCTTTTAGAAATAAAATCCATTAGTTTAGTTACTTTATGTAAATATAATAACGAGATCTTGTTCCTTATGTGTGCCAAAAAATTATTTTTTTGGAAATATATTGAAACAAAGAAATCTTTTTGGAGAGATTTTTTAACTAAGAACCTTTTTTCGAAGTAATCTTAGTATTTGATTCTTAGATTAAAATCTATTATGAAACACTTTCCTGATATTAATGAAATAAAGCTATTAGAAAAAAATTCTCAAAAAAATGGTAGCGGAATTGTATATGAGGAATTGTTAGGAATATGGAAGTTTAAGTATGTATGGGGAAAGGAGTCAGATGAAATCAAAAATATACCGAGTTCGATTCTCCAAGTATTGTCGGCAAGACTGGAATTAAAAAGTAAAAATAAAGAGGATCAAATAAATTATGAAATAAAAAATTCAATTAATTTCGGATTATTAAATATTACTTTTAAAGGTAGCGCAGAATTGAAAGGGCTTAGACCTTTATTGGCTTTTTATTTTGAAGAATTGAAAATTAGTATTAGTAGTTTTCCAATATTTAATAAGGAATTAAAAAAACCAGAAAATAAAAAAATGCCTTTTTTCTCACTTGTAGGAATTAGCACTAAAGATAATTGGTTATGTGCTCGAGGCAGAGGCGGAGGGCTTGCAATATGGGTTAAGTCTTAATTTAGTGGTATTCTCCTGGATGATCTACCTTTCTTACGGTAACTTTATCAACTTTTTGTCCATTAAATCTTAAGAGATCATCTCCTGAAAAGTCATAACCTAAGCCTTGACCTATAAGGGCTACATCATCCGCTGTAGAGGATGTAGTAACCTGCTTTTTTAAGTCTTCATCAGATTGCATCTTAATTAAAAATTTTCTTATTTCAGAAAAACTCATTACTAGAATTTGATTGATTGATGTTAGAGAATTTTATAAAATCTTTTTCTTAGTAAGAACAAGATAAATAGATAATCATTATACTATTTTTATGACTTACTTATTCCTATATATAGTTGGCATAATTTTAATATGGTGGATATATCGTGTTGGTTGGCTTGAAGCGCTCAAAACAGTAGTTAAAATTATAGTTCCCTCAGCGCTTATTATTTTATTTAACATTAAAGCCGGAAGGTTACTTTTTAAAAGTCCTATAGTCGGTTTATTAAGCGCTTTGCCAACCTCTATTTTTATTTTTAAAGGTTCATTGCCTTTAGTTAGTTATATAAACAACTGGATTGAAAATAAAATAAATAAGTATGATGATTCGGAAGTTATAGATACTGATTCTGTGCCTTTAGATGATTAATTTAATTTAATTCAATCAAAGCCAAGAAATAATTCTTTGTGTACAACAAGAACATCAAATAAGGTTGTTCCATGAATAGGACTTAATGGGATTTTGTCTATATTCAATGCTTCTGCGCAAATTAAATGAGCATCCCATTTTGTATCGTGATCACTTATCTCAATTGACCACTCAATTACTTTTTTGAAATGATCTGGCATCTCCGAACCAATTTTTCTGCAAATTTGACATAGAACTGACAAAAGAGGAGGCTTTGATGGCCTTTTTAAATCTTTAATAAGACTAGGCTGTGTAAAAATACTTGTATAGCGGATGTAGTCTATCAATTCATATTCTTCTTTCGTAAGAGCTGCTTTGTCTAATGCCCTTTCAAATTCGTCAATGGGGGTTATGGGCCTATCCAAGATATTAGTTATTGCTGTTTTCTTTATTTGAAAAATTCTTGTTTTCTGAATTTATTTTTTCTTGATTAATTTTATCAGTTTCATTGCTTTCTATAGATTTAGGAGATTCATCTTTATCTTCTTCGTTCATAACTTGATCGATTTCATTTTGAAATTCATTCGAAGCTTTTTTAAGACTTTTCAAAGTTTTGCCAAGCTGTTTTCCTAATTCTGGAAGCTTTTTTGGACCAAAAATTAAAAGA
>QCCL01000028.1 GCA_003281255.1 Prochlorococcus sp. AG-347-L02 | reverse complement strand
GCTGATGGATTTATTCCTTTGATTTCTAATTCAATATCCTCGCAATTTTCTTCTGTAATTAACTTTGCTCCATGAAAGATATTCATTGGTAATTTAAGTACATCTACATATGGAAAACCAATTTGGAGTGTTGGTTTAGCTGGAAATAATTTATATATGATTTCTAATGATGTATGCAATGCAGACATTCCAGATGAAGTTAAGTGAATATCATTAGAGTTAATTTTTGTAGATTTAGAAATTCTATTTTTTATTTTTTGAGAACATTCATTTACATAAGATTTTGGAGGGCAATCTTCAAGACCAAGTTCTATAGCAGCAGCCCTTGAAGATATACCAAGACCAGTATGTTGCCAAAAAGATTTTGCATAAATACTTCCTTCTTTTTCAGTTATTAAAAAAGCTAAATTATCTCTTTTTTCTATTAATGAGAATAGTTCAGAAGTATTTCTATCAATGTATTTTTTGGCTTTAAAAGCTATGCTTTCACTCGGATATGGCCAGATACTTTTATTGTTGTAGTAATTTTCCTTTTTCACTTTTTCGCATAATCTTTTCACTATGGGGTTTAGCCCGAATCTTGGGTAAATGGACTTCAATAAATTCATGCATGCTTGATTTTTTTCCTCGTAATTTATTACATCATTCCAAGTTGGTAATGCTACAGAAACAGCATGAATACTATCAGGAATAGAATATCCCAACTCTAAATTTTTCCATATAGGGTTTTTAAGTAAATCTCTCAATTTTCAGAATTTATTTAAAGTAAACAATATGTCTGAGATTAAATCGTTTGTTTCTTCACATCCAATCGATAATCTGACAAGAGTATCATCTATCCCTAATAGATTTTTTGTTTCATCATCAACAGAAGCATGAGTCATTGTTGCGGGGTGACAAATTAAACTTTCAACTCCGCCAAGGCTTTCTGCTAGCGAGAAATATTTGAGAGATTTGCAAAATTTAAAAGTATCCTCTTTTTTAAGATTTAATTTTATGGTGATCATCGAACCTCCAGATCGCATTTGTGATTTGGCTAAATTAAATTGGGGATGTTTTGGATTAAAAGGATAAATTACTTTACTAATTATTTTATGATTTTCTAATTCTTCAGAAATTAATTTTGCACTTTGTGTTTGTTGTTCGATTCTTAAAGGAAGAGTTTTTACTCCTCTCGTAATTAGCCAACTATCAAAAGGAGATGGTTGAAGCCCTAGAGCTTTTTGAGAGAAAAGCATCTTACTATTCCATACCTCATTATTTGTCAGTACTGCTCCACCAAGAGCATCACTATGTCCATTAATGAATTTTGTTGTGCTTACGAGTGATAGTGTTGCACCAAGGTCCAATGGTTTTTGAATAAGTGCCGTAGAAAAAGTGTTGTCTACAACTACTGGGATTTGTAGTTTATTCGCTTCATCACAAATCGCCTTAATATCAAGTATCTTCAAAAGCGGATTAGTTGGACTTTCTAGCCATATCAAGGTTGGCTCAAAGTTTGCAATCTTTCTGATATTATTTTCGTTTGTAAAATCTGTGTATAAAACTTCTAGTCCGAATTTCTTGAAAACTTTTTCGAACATCCTCACTGTACAACCATAAAGATTTGACTCGCAGAGTATCTTGTCACCTGATTTTAGTGTTGATGAAATTGCAGTTACCGCGCTTATTCCAGATCCAAAAACTGTACAGTATTTAGAATCTTCTATTGATTTAAGGATGTTTTCTAGAATTCTAAAGTTTGGATTGCCTGATCTGGTGTAGTCGAAATTATCTTTATTTCCATGTTTGAAAGTAGATGTAGAAAAAATAGGAGGCATAACGCATCCAGTTTCTTCTGCAAATGTTTCCCCATGGTGAATAGATAAGGTCTTAAAACCTGGCTTTTTTATATTATTTTCCTTATTTCCCATTATTTTTAAAAATAAGAATTAAATTAAATCTCTCATTTTTTAAAAGAGAGATTTAATAATCCAAAGAAAAGTAGCATTAAACTTTTCTTGAATAATATTCAACAACTAGTAGTTCGTTTATTTCAAGAGCCACCCACTCTCTATCGCATATCCCATTTATTTTTCCCGTTAATTTAGGTTTGTCTAAATCAAGATGAGGTGGGACATTTGCTAAACCAGGGAATTCTATATTACCTTCTACAAGTTTTTTGCTTGCTTTGTTTTCTTTAATTCCGATTACATCGCCTGATTTGCATTGATAACCAGCAATATCAAGAACCTTTCCATTAACGGTTACATGGCCATGATTCACTAATTGTCTTGAGCCTGGAATGGTACCTCCAAAACCTAATCTAAAACAAACATTATCAAGTCTGTTTTCTAAAAGTCTTAGTAGGTTAGTTCCTGTAGATCCTTCTTGAGCTCTAGCTTTTTTTACATAACGTACTAGTTGTTTTTCAGAAACTCCATAATTAAATCTAAGTTTCTGCTTTTCTTCTAGACGAATTGCATATTCTGATCGCTTGCGACGGGCTTGGCCGTGCTGACCTGGAGGATTAGACTTCTTTGAAGCTTTCCTGGTGAGACCTGGTAGTTCTCCCAAGCGACGCGTAACCCTTAATCTGGGGCCGCGGTATCTTGACATAATTTTAAATTAAATAGAAAATTGCAATAAATTGGATAATTGATTAAATTCAATTAAACTAATTACTACTGGAATCATTATTTTACATCATTAAAGTGTTCAAAACTATTAATAAATCAATTACTTCTATACTTCTTTTTATGATTTCGTTTTATCAAAAGTGGTTTTCTCCTTTTTTTGGACCAAGATGCAGATTTATTCCAAGTTGCAGCTCTTATGGATATGAGGC
>QCCL01000027.1 GCA_003281255.1 Prochlorococcus sp. AG-347-L02 | reverse complement strand
ATTTATCAATTAGATAATGAATAAATGGGTTTTGCTTGAACATAAAGTTTATTCTGCTAAATCTTTCGATATTCATTATGATTTTCTCGTTGAAAATGGCGTAGATTGCTTAACTTGGAAATTTTTAAAACTACCTTTATTAAATCAAGCTTTTATAGAAATTTCTAAGCAGCCAAATCATAGACTTGTATGGTTATCCAGGATAGAACATGAACTTTCTGATAATAGAGGGTTTGTAAAAAGAATTGATCATGGATTATTTAAAAGCGTTTCTGATAAATTGGACTCTGAATATTATCGATTCATTTTGGATGGTGAACTTCTTAATGGTTTGTTTGAAATTTCGGGTAATTTTTGCAGATTGAGTGAAAATTATTAATACTCATTTATAAATAAACGTAATATTTCTATTGAGAATTTTTGCAAATTAGTTATTCTTATTTAGCTATTGAGACTTGAGATTGGTACATATCAATCAGGTCGAGTTTGAAAATTTTAAATCTTTTGGGGGAAATGTAAAAATTCCTCTTGAAGAAGGTTTTACTGTGGTTACGGGTCCTAACGGTTCTGGGAAAAGTAATATTTTAGATGGAATTTTATTCTGTTTAGGACTAGCTAATAGTAGAGGGATGAGGGCTGAAAGATTACCAGATCTAATAAATAACTCCAAAGTTAAGGAGGGTAAGTCATCAGAAACATCTGTGTCGGTAAAATTTAATATTCAAGATTGGTCTCCCAGAGAGGATCTCCCGCCTTTGGAACTAGAAGAAGAAGAAATTTCCCTTAATAAAGGTCAAAAAGAATGGTTAGTTTCTAGAAAATTAAGGCTTATGCCAGGTGGTTCTTATGCTTCTACTTATACTTCTGATGGAAAACAATGTACCTTGCAACAAATACAGAGAATATTAAGAGATATAAGTGTTGATCCTGAGGGCAGCAATGTTGTTATGCAAGGTGATGTAACAAGAATAGTATCAATGAATAACAAGGAGAGGAGAAATCTTATTGATGAATTAGCAGGAGTCGCACTTTTTGATACAAGAATAGAACAAACTAATGCAAAATTAAATGATGTTTTCGAAAGACAAGAAAGATGTGAAATTTTAGAAAATGAATTGCAATCTAGTAAGAATAAGCTTGAAAAAGAATGTGAAAAAGCAAAGCGATATAAACAGTTAAAGGCAAAACTATTACAAATAACAGAATTAGAGAAAGTTCTTATTTTTGATAAACAAGTTAAGCATGTTGAATCTATAGAAAAAAAAGAAAGTGAAATTGAAAAAAATAAAATATTATTTAATAAACAAAAAGAATCTATTAGTAAAGAAATATTAGTCTTAGAAGATGCTTTGAAGATACTGGTTGATGAGCTTAAGGAGAAAGGAGAGGATAAATTGATAAAAGTGAATTCTGATATTGGAAGTATTAATTCTAGCTTGAGAGAACTTGATAGGATATCAAGTCTGAATAAAGAAGAAGGTATAAAATTACAAAAGAAGAGAGATGAAATTGCAATTTCTAAGAGGAATATCGAGTCAGAAAAGATGAGACAAGAAAATTTCGATGATAATTTTTTAAATCAATTGAACTTGCAAATTGATGATCTCACTTTAAAACACAAACTATCTAGAAAAAAACTTTCTGATGCGGCTGGAGAATCTGGAGAATTCTCAAAACAAAGTATCAAATTAAATGCTGAGCTTGAAAGTATAAAAAATCAAATTAATCCTTTGGAAATAAAAAAAAGGAAAATTGAAGAAGAAACTATTCAAAATAATATTCAAAAAGATGAGATATTGTCTCAGATCGACTCCTTAGACTTAGAAAAGCAGAAACTTTTTGAGGGAAATCAAAGAAAAAAAGAGACATCCGATACAAAGAATAAAAACTTGACAAGTAATAGCGCAGAAATTAACTCTTTAAAAAATGAAATTGATTTATTAATTAAAACTAAATCAAGGCTAAATAACGAGCAATTAAGGCTTGAAAAGGATTTATCTAGATTCGAAAGTAGGAAGGAAGCTTTAAACGAATCTAGAGGTTCATATGCTCTCAGAATTATCTTAGAAGCAGGGTTAGAGGGTATACATGGTTATGTAGCTCAACTTGGAGAGGTCAGTGAGAAAAATAGATATGCATTAGAAATAGCTGCTGGAAATCGATTAGGACAAATTGTAGTTGATAATGATTATATTGCTGCTAAAGCAATTGAAATTCTTAAAAAGAAGAAAGCGGGAAGATTAACTTTTCTACCTTTAAATAGAATAAAAAGTCAAAAAAAGAATTATGCAATTTCAAGATTTGAAAATAAAAAGGAGAATGGATTTATTGATAAAGCTATTAATCTAATAACTTTTGATGAAGTCTATTCAGATGTTTTTCGATATGTTTTTGGAGATACTTTGGTTTTTTCAGACTTATCCTCAGCAAGGTTATCTATACAAAAAAATAGGCTGGTTACCTTAAGTGGTGAATTATTAGAAGCAAGTGGAGCTATTACAGGAGGCAGTAAATTAAATAAAGATTTGGCTTACAGGTTTGGAATTAACAATGATATTGATGATTCCAGTCCTATAAAAGAAAGATTATTAGTTATCGAAGAAGCTTTAAAAGAGTCAAATAATGATTTGATAATAAAAAATAATAGACTTAGTAAATTAAATTCCAACCGCAGTCAAATAATTGAGGATTGTGCCTCATTTAATAAAGAAATTGAGGTAAATCAAGATTCTCTTAATGCTGTCTCGCAAAGAATTGAGAATTGTAAATCGAGATTAAATAAACTTGATAACGCTAATAATTTATTAGTTAATGAGTTAGATCATTTAAAAAATGAATTGAAGCCTTATCATGATAAGTTTGATCAATTACAAACCATTCAAAAGTCAAATTATGAAAAAAATCAAAAATCATCATTAATAGCATTTAATAACGATTTCAATAATCTTGATAAAAAACTTGAATTACTTATTAAAGAGAGAGATACATTAATAGATAAAAAGAATCAATTTGCTTTAAATAAAGAGCGCATTAATAATTCA
>QCCL01000026.1 GCA_003281255.1 Prochlorococcus sp. AG-347-L02 | reverse complement strand
GCACTTTTTCCAGCGTGATAACCTTCACCTTGTAATGAATGAAATTGTTCGACTAAAGGTAAAAAATTTGTCATTTTTTCATTCAAAAAAATAAAGAATATTAATTTGATTGAGTTAACTTATCTTGAGAGGCTTTTATTAAACCTTTAAATAAAGGATGAGGTTTGCCAGGTCGTGATAAAAACTCAGGATGATATTGGCATGCTAAGAAGTAAGGATGATTTTCTAACTCAATTAACTCAACTAATCTGCCATCTGGTGATGTACCACTAATTTTGTATCCAGAATCTAAAAAACTTTGTTTGTAGTAATTGTTAAATTCGTATCTATGTCGATGTCTCTCATAAATAACATCCTCATCATATAAGTTTTTTCCAGTTGTATTTTTTGTCAATCTACATGGATAAACTCCAAGTCTCATTGTTCCACCTAAATCAACTACATCTTCCTGTTCTGGTAATAAATGTATCACTGGATTGGGAGTGTTTGGGTCTAGTTCTGAACTAGATGCATCTGGGAGATTAGCTACATTCCTGGCCCATTCTATTACTGCACATTGCATACCTAGGCACAAACCTAAAAAGGGAATTTTATTTTCTCTTGCGAATTTTATAGCCGAAATTTTTCCATTGACTCCTCTATTGCCAAATCCCCCTGGTACTACAATTGCATCAACTTCATTTAAGTAAGTTTCTGCTGAATTTTTTTCTATCATTTCAGCACTCACCCAATGTAAATCTAATAAAGCCTTTTGTTCAATGCATGCATGTCTTAGAGCTTCAACAACGGACAAATATGCATCTCCAAGTTCAATGTATTTACCTACAAGAGCAACTTTGATTGGAGCTCCAGGATTTCTTAGGTTGTGAATTAGTTGCTCCCAATTTTTCAAATCACATTTTTTATCCTCAAGGTCTAAATACTTTAGGGTTTCTTTGCATAAACCTTCTTTTTTTAAAGAAAGAGGCACAGAATAAATACTGTCTGCGTCTAAAGCTTCAATTACAGAGTTGATACTGACTCCGCAAAAACCACTAAGCTTCTTTTTAAGAGCTTCATTGATAGATTTATCACTTCGGCATACAAGTAAATCTGGCTGAATTCCAATTGATCTTAATTCTTTCACTGAATGTTGTGTTGGTTTAGTTTTTATTTCGCCAGAGGTTTTGATGTAAGGAAGTAATGTTACGTGTATGTATGCAACATCGTTCCTATTGACTTCATTTTTGAATTCTCTTATTGCCTCTAAAAAAGGTAGAGATTCAATATCTCCAACTGTTCCACCAATTTCAGTAATAATAATATCTGCATTACTGTTGGCGGCTACTCTATGAATTCTTTCTCTTATTTCTCCCGTTATGTGAGGTATTACTTGCACAGTTCCACCGTCATAACTACCTCTTCTTTCTTTATTGATAACTGCTTGATAGATAGATCCTGTAGTCACACTATTCAACCTAGTCATTGCAGTATCAGTAAATCTTTCATAGTGACCTAAATCTAGATCTGTTTCAGCGCCATCTTCCGTCACAAATACTTCTCCATGTTGGAAAGGGCTCATTGTGCCTGGATCAACATTTAGATATGGATCTAGTTTTAATATTGAAACACTATATCCTCTAGACTTTAATAATCTTCCTAAGCTTGCAGCTACAATTCCTTTACCAATGCTAGAAACTACTCCTCCGGTGACAAATACAAATTTTGACATTAAATATTTTTAATTAAGCACAGCCTCCTTATATTTTATTTAAACAAAAAACTTTTAGAACATCCATATTTATTCTTATTCATCAATTGTTATTTCAATATCTAATTCTTTTAATTGTGATTCAGAGACATTTGAAGGTGCATTTGTAAGAAGACATTTTGCTTGTTGATTTTTTGGAAAAGCAATGGTTTCTCTGATTGAATCTGCACCAATGATCAGCATTGTAATACGATCCAATCCAAAAGCTATTCCACCATGAGGAGGAGCACCCATTTCTAAGGCTTCTATTAAAAATCCAAATTTTTCATTAATCTCTTTATCAGTAAGTCCTACCGTTTTCAGAACCTCTCTTTGTAAGTTCGCTTCATGAATACGTAAAGAGCCACCTCCTAACTCCAATCCATTAAGAACTAAGTCATAAGCATTTGCTGTAGAGCTCTCTATTTCTTTTTTCAAGTATTCAGAATCTTTAGATTTTATATTTTTTGGAGAACAAAAAGGATGATGTAAAGCTTCATATCTATTTTCCTCTTCATTTCTCTCAAACATCGGGAAGTCAGTTACCCATAAGAAATTCCATTTACTTTTATCAATGAGATTCAAGTCTTTTGCGATATATTGTCTAACCCTATCTAATGACTGATTGACAATTTGTTTATCTCCAGCTCCTAAGAGGATTAAGTCTCCATCTTTTGCTTCTGTGATTTTTAAAATATCAGCTATATGTTCTTCATTTAAATTATTTTTAATTGCCCCAATAGTCTCAAGCTCATCTCCTTTGACTCTTATAAATGCCAAACCACCAGCTCCTGCATCTTGAGCTACTTGGAAGATGTCACCACCTGGTTTAATTCTTACGTTGCTAATACTTGAATTACCTCCTTTGACTGTTATTGATTTTATATAACCTCCAGACTTAATTGCCTTGGTAAAAATATTAAATCCAATATCACCTAATACTCCTCCTAAATCTTTTAATAACATTTGATATCTAGTATCTGGTCTATCAGTGCCGTAATTATCCATTGCTGCCTGCCATGACATTCTTGGAAAAGCATTATTGAATTTAATATTTAACACTTCTTTCCATATTTTTTTTATAAGACTTTCATTAAAAGAAATTATTTCTTCTTCGCTAATAAAGCTCATCTCAATATCTAATTGAGTAAACTCTGGCTGTCTATCTGCCCTTAAGTCTTCATCACGGAAACATTTTGCGATTTGATAATACTTGTCCAGGCCTCCAACCATTAAAAGTTGTTTAAATAGTTGTGGGGATTGAGGTAAAGCAAAAAATTCTCCATTTGAAAGACGTGCAGGAACAAGAAAATCGCGAGCGCCCTCTGGAGTTGATTTCGTAAGTAATGGGGTCTCTACTTCTGTAAAACCGAAATTATCAAGAAATTCTCTAGCAACTTTAATAATCTTATGTCTTGTTTTTAAATTTTCTAGTAATTTTCCCCTTCTTAAATCAAGGTATCTATATTTTAATCTGAGTTCCTCTTTTGTATTTTCATAATCATGTATAGACACTGAAAAAGGTAAGTTTTTTTTAATTTGGTTGAGAATTTGCAAATCTTTAACCTTAAGTTCTAACTCTCCGGTACTTAAATTTGTATTTATGGAATCTTTGGGCCTTTCATTAATAATTCCGCTAACCATTATTACTGTCTCATTTCTTAGATTTTCTGCCTGTTTAAAAAGATCTGCACCATCATCGGGGTTAATTGTTATTTGTAGGAATCCACTATGGTCTCTTAAATCTATAAAAATTACACCACCATGATCTCTTCTTCTATCTACCCATCCGCATAAATTAACTAATTTACCAATATCTGTATTATTGAGTTCTTTGCAAATTTTGTTTCTCATCTAAGTATTATTTATCAATAACTTATAATAATTCTTTAAGGGTAAATTTAGTTAATAATTTTTTTTATAAAACGCTCTTTTTGTTATAACCCCTTTGAATTTTTTGCCTCTTATTAATATTTGAACTTCATTATTTATTAAGGCATGCGAAGTATTGATGTATGCAAAAGCTATAGCTTGTTGTTTAGTTGGAGACCAACTGCCGCTTGTGATAGTCCCAATATTTTCTTCACCTTTAAGGACTGCGCAACCTTTTCTTCCTATTGCCTTACCTTCTATAGAGAGACCAACTAACTTTTTTTGAATACCTAATCTTGACTGCTCTTCAAGAAATCTTCTTCCAAAGAATTCGTGATTATTTTCTAGATGTACTAGCCAGCCTAACCCTGCTTCATACGGAGAAGTTTCTTCATTTATGTCTTCACCATAAAGATGCATGCCTGCTTCAAGTCTAAGAGTATCTCTAGCTCCTAAACCACAAGGTGCAACATTTTTGGAAATTGAGAAATCCCATAAATTAATTGCTGCTTTTTTAGATAAAAGTACTTCGAGACCATTTTCCCCTGTGTATCCTGTCTTTGAAAAGAAAATTTTTTCTTTAGGCGAAATATGTTCAAAAATTTTATATTCGCATCCAAAGTTAGGGATATGTGAGATCGAAGATTCAATCCATTCTTCAAATAAATCGAATGAGTTTTTTCCCTGTAGTGCCAAAAGTACTTTGTCTTTTTTAAAGTTTGTTATCGAAATTTCATCTTTATTTAAATTATTTTTTATCCACTGAAAATCTTCTTCATATCTACTTGCATTAACTATTAACAATAATTCTGATATGTCATTTTCTTGTATACCAAGGTCATAAATTATTAAGTCATCTATTATTCCTCCTTTATCATTGAGCATTACTGTATAAAGCCCTTGACCTTCAGAAAAGGAGTATAAATTAGTAGGAAAAAATTTTTGAATATAATCCTTTGGATTAATTCCTCTAACAGATATCACACCCATGTGAGAAATATCAAATAATCCTGCTGAAGATCTAACTGATTCATGCTCTTTAATTAATCCCGAAAATGATATGGGCATTTCCCAACCTGCAAAATCCACTAATTTTGCATTGGATTCAACATATTTTGAATAAAGAGGACTTTTTAGCAAATCCATGAAATATTTAGTTTGTATTTAGTATTTTTACACTGTAGTTTAGAAATTTTTTATTGCATATTTTCTAATGACAAAATTAAGCTTCTAAGTACTTTGGCTGCAACTATGCTACTTACTTCGCTTTTATCAATTTTGGGGGATAACTCTACAATATCTGAAGCTACAATTCTAAAGTCTTTTAAAGTTTTCAGTATTTCTTCAAAATCATTCCAAAAAAATCCTCCCGGTTCAGGAGTGCCCGTCCCTGATAACAAACTGGGATCAAACCAATCTAAATCTATTGTTAAATAGATTGGAGACTTAGCGTATGGTATAAGAGTTTGTTTTAACTCATGTGCATTTCCGCCCGGACAAAAGTTAACTAATTGGTTGTTGTTATGCATAATTTCAAATTCTTCCTTAGTTCCACTTCTTATTCCTACTTGCAAAATTTTCTTTTCAGGTAGCACTTCTAAGCATCTTTTCATGGTACAAGCATGACTATGTTCATTTCCTAAATATGATTCTCTTAAATCTGCATGAGCATCAAGTTGAACCAATATCAAATCTGGATATTTTTTTACTAATGCTTCAATAGCACCTCTTGTAATAGAGTGTTCGCCTCCAAGCATAATAGGACTAAGGTGTTTACTAATTAAAAAATTTGTTGCTGATTCAACCGATTCAATAACGGACTTTGAGTCATTTTTTTCAATTATTATTGATCCAAAATCAACATACATAATATCCTCTAAATCTTTTTTTTGTTTTGGACAATATGTTTCTAAACAAGAACTGACTTGTCTTATTGCTTCTGGACCAAATCTTGCTCCAGGTTTAAACGAACATGTCCCGTCATAATTAACTCCAAATATACCAATTGAGCAATTCTCAGGACTTCTTTTTGCTCCCATATAAATTGCATTTTCGTTATCAAATAAATTTTTTGTCATCTTATAAATCTAGTTCTTTTAAAATTTTATTTGGCATCATTTTGAATGCTGCATTTTGAAAGTGTAAATTCCAAATTTCACATCCTTTTTCTATTTTTAGGGCCTCATCATAATTTTGCTTTGATAAATTTAGATCTTCTGAAGAAGCGAATGTCCAACTCCAAATCCCGCTTGGATATATAGGCACAAAGGAATACATAGTTTCAGATACTTTAAATTTATTTTTTAGGGTTTTCAAAATATTTATGTGAATATTTTTGAAGGATTCAGGTGATTCGCTTTGCGTTGCTAATATCCCCTTTGGTTTAAGTATTCTTTTACATTCTTCATAAAAAGAATCTGAAAATAATAAATTTGAAAATTC
>QCCL01000025.1 GCA_003281255.1 Prochlorococcus sp. AG-347-L02 | reverse complement strand
TTGCATTTTTTAACTCCGTCTTTAAAAGCCATGGAACCTGCAATTTTGAAGGCCATTTCAGATGAGTCTACATCGTGGAATGAACCATCGACTAGTGTTACTTTTACATCAATGAGTGGATAACCGGCAAGAACACCAGATTCACAGGTCTCTTTCATTCCATTAGATGCAGGACCAATATACTCTTTTGGTACAGCTCCACCAACAATTTTGTTTACAAATTCAAAACCTTTACCAACTTCAGCAGGTTCCATTTCAATAATTACATGACCATATTGACCTTTACCTCCAGTCTGTCTTGCATATTTACCTTCACCTTTAGAACTAGACCTAATAGTTTCTCTGTATGAAACCTGTGGAGCTCCTATATTTGCTTCAACTTTAAATTCCCTTAACATTCTGTCAACAAGGATTTCTAAGTGCAACTCACCCATACCTGCAATAACAGTTTGATTTGTCTCAGAATCTGTACTTACCCTAAAGGTTGGATCCTCTTCAGACAAAGCAGTTAAAGCTTTTGATAATTTTTCCATATCGCCTTTAGTTTTTGGCTCAACAGCTACTGAGATGACTGGTTCAGGAATAAATAATGTCTCCAAAACTATTGGATCTTCTGTGTTACACAAAGTGTCACCAGTTGTTGTATTCTTAAGACCTAATACAGCTCCTAGATCTCCAGCCCTCAATTCATCAACCTCCTCTCTTTCATCAGCCTTAAGAATCACTAATCTAGAAATTCTCTCTTTAGCATCCTTAGTAGAATTCATTACATAACTTCCCTTTGAAAGAACACCTGAATACATTCTTACGAAAGTTAATTTCCCATATGGATCTGACATCACTTTAAATGCTAATGCACTGAAAGGAGCATTATCATCTGAAGGTCTAACATCTTCTTTGCCACTTGGCAAAACACCTTGTATTGGTTTCACATCAACTGGAGCTGGCAAGTAATCAACTACAGCGTCTAATACAAGTTGGACACCTTTATTCTTAAAAGCTGAACCGCATAATACTGGAACCAATCCATGTTTTAAAACCCCTTCCCTTATACCTTTTTTAAGTTGTTCTCCAGATAATTCTCCTGTTTCGAGGAATATTTCTATTAACTCTTCATCATTTTCTGCAACACTTTCCATTAACTTTAATCTCCACTCAGCAGCTTCCTCCTCCATGTCAGATGGAATTGGTGCTTCTTCAATATCAGTACCTAAATCGTTTTTGTAAAGATATGCTTTATTGGCTACTAAATCAATAATTCCAGTGAGATCACCTTCCGCCCCAATAGGTAATTGGATTGGAAGAGCATTTGCCTTTAGTCTATCTTTAATTTGCTTATTAACCTTTAAAAAATCCGCACCAGTTCTGTCCATTTTATTAACAAACACCATTCTTGGGACAGAGTATCTATCTGCTTGACGCCAAACCGTTTCGGATTGAGGCTGAACTCCACCAACTGCGCAGAATACAGCTATAACTCCATCCAACACGCGCATTGATCTTTCAACTTCGATAGTAAAGTCAACGTGTCCAGGAGTATCAATAATATTAATCCTATGATCTTGCCAACTAGTGGATATTGCAGCAGCAGTGATAGTTATTCCTCTTTCTCTTTCTTGAGCCATCCAATCTGTTACGGCAGCACCATCATGAACCTCTCCTATCTTATGAACTACACCTGAATAAAATAGAATTCTCTCAGTTGTTGTTGTCTTACCTGCATCAATGTGAGCGGCTATACCTATGTTCCTTACTCGTTCTAAGGGAAAGTCGCGTGCCAATTTTAAAGCTCCAAATAAAATAATTTTTAATAAGTGTAGTTCACCAAAAAAGCAAACTTTAATAATAATAAACTACTTAAGTACCTTTTGATGAAATTAATATCTGTAATGTGCAAAAGCTTTATTAGCTTCTGCCATTTTATGAGTATCTTCCCTTTTTTTTACAGAACTACCAGTTTCATTTGCTGCATCCATCAATTCGCCAGCAAGTTTTTGGGACATGCTTTTGCCATTTCTTGCGCGTGAGAATGTAACGAGCCATCTTAATGCCATAGCTGTTCCTCTCTCTTGGCGAACTTCCATAGGTACTTGATATGTTGCACCGCCAACTCTTCTAGCTCGTACCTCAACAAGTGGAGTAGCATTTTTTACGGCTGTTTCAAATAATTCCACTGCATTCCCACCTGTTCTCTCGCTTATTAGAGAAAACGCATCAGACAATATTCTTTGAGCTGTAGATTTTTTTCCATGTTTCATCAATCTAGAAATCATCATTGAAGCAAGACGACTATTAAATTGAGGATCAGGAAGAATTGGTCTTTTTACTGCTGCATTACGACGTGACATGTTTAAAAAAAGTGATGTTTACAAATTAATCTTTTGGAGCTTTTGCTCCGTACTTAGATCTAGATTGACGTCTATCTTTGACTCCAGCCGTATCTAAAGTTCCTCTTATTATATGATATCTAACTCCTGGCAAATCCTTGACTCTTCCACCCCTCAGTAGTACAACAGAATGTTCTTGCAAATTATGTCCAATGCCAGGAATATAAGCCGTAACTTCGAAACCAGAAGTTAATCTAACCCTAGCAACTTTTCTCAAAGCTGAATTTGGCTTTTTTGGTGTTGATGTATAGACTCTTGTGCATACACCTCTTCTCTCAGGGCAAGCTTTTAGTGCAGGAGATTTTGTTTTCTTTGTCAGACGTTTTCTTTCTGAACTTACTAATTGTGAGATGGTGGGCATCTATTAAAATTATAAAAAAATAAATATTTTAACATCATAACCTTTTACGAGCACCAACTAAAAGTTTTTAATTATATTTATTTTAAAATTTGCCAAATTAAAATTCTTTGGTAAATATTCATTATCTTTAGATTTATTTTCATATTTATTTTTATAATAGAAATAAATAAATAACTAAATAGAATTAAATAATCTATGGGAGAGAGTATCAAAAGAATCGTTGGGCCGTATCAAGATAGTTATTCCCCAACTGGAATAATTGGAGAGAAAGATGCATGTGGAGTTGGTTTCATAGCAAATATTGAAGGGTTAGAAAGCAACTGGATTCTTAAACAATCCCTAAAAGGCCTTAACTGCATGGAGCATAGAGGAGGTTGTGGAGGGGATAGTGACTCAGGTGATGGAGCGGGCATCTTGTGTTCAATTCCATGGAATTATCTAGAAAAAGAAGTAAATCTTAAAAACAAAAATGAATACGATAGAGGTTTAGGCATGATTTTCATGCCTAACAAAAAAGAGAAAATTGAAGAATGTAAATCAATATGTGAGGAGGAAGCAAAAAAGTTAAAGATCAATAAAACATCTTGGAGAACAGTGCCTGTTAATAATGAAATCTTAGGTCCTTTGGCCAAAGCAAATGCTCCATTTATAAGTCAGTGGTTTTTATTCATAGATAAAAAATATAACAATGATATTGAAAGGCTTCTATTTCAATTAAGAAAAAGAATTGAGAAAAAAATAAGAGAAAATTTTAAAAACCATGTTGGGAATTGTGAATTTTATTTTGCCTCGCTGAGTTCTAAAACAGTTGTTTATAAAGGTATGGTTCGTTCTGAAATATTATCTGAGTTTTATCAAGACTTAAGAGAAGAGAGTTTTAAAGTGGCATTTTCTGTTTACCATAGGAGGTTTAGTACTAATACACTTCCAAAATGGCCACTAGCTCAGCCCATGAGATTCTTAGGTCATAACGGAGAAATAAATACTCTCTTAGGTAATATCAACTGGGCTAAAGCTTCAGAAACACACATAGATGATTTTTGGGGAGAGTTATCTAACGAAATTAAGCCAATCGTAGACATAAATAAAAGTGATTCATCAAATCTTGATGCAACTCTTGAAATCAATATTCGTTCAGGTCAGCCCATCACTGACTCATTATTAAAACTTGTTCCTGAAGCATTTAGAGATCAACCAGAACTTGAACGAAGAGAAGGAATAAAATCATTTTATGAGTATTCTGCGAGTATACAAGAAGCTTGGGATGGTCCTGCTCTTCTTGTATTTGCAGATGGAAATTTTGTAGGAGCAACACTTGATAGAAATGGTCTAAGACCAGCAAGATATTCAATAACAAATGATGGTTTTGTAATAATGGGTTCCGAAACAGGAGTAGTAGATCTTGAAGATGAAAGAGTAATTGAAAAAGGTAGATTAGGACCTGGACAAATGCTGGCGGTTGATTTTCATCAAAATAAAATCCTCAGAAATTGGGAGGTAAAATCTGAAGCCGCACAAAGACATGATTACAAAAACCTCATAAGTAATAGAACTATTAAAATTGATAATAGTGAGTGGTTTAAAGACTGCAAACTAAAAGACCTTGAGCTATTACAACAACAAACTGCGTACGGTTTTTCAGCAGAAGATAATGATCTTATTCTGGATTCAATGGCTTCATTAGCTAAAGAGCCTACCTATTGCATGGGCGACGATATCCCATTAGCAGTGCTTTCCTCAAAGCCACACATTTTATATGACTATTTCAAGCAAAGATTTGCACAAGTTACAAATCCCCCTATTGATCCTTTAAGAGAAAAACTTGTAATGAGTTTAGAGATGCATCTTGGAGAAAGATGTACACCATTTGAGATTAAAGATCCTAAACCTTTTGTTCATTTACAAAGTCCAATTCTTAATGAGGAAGAACTCATTTCCATTAAGAAATCAAAAATTAATTCTCAAACAATTTCAACTTTATTTGATATTGAGGAAGGTGTTCAAGGCTTAGAGAACAAATTAAAGGCAATCTGTATACAGAGTGAGCTCTCTATAAAAAAAGGTTGCTCTTTAATTATTATTTCTGATAAGGGTATTAATCCTAAAAAGACTTTTATTCCTCCTTTACTTGCTGTTGGAGCAATTCATCATTACCTATTAAAAAGAGAAATCAGGCTAAAAGCTTCTTTAATTGTTGAAACAGGCCAATGTTGGAGCACACATCACCTGGCTTGCTTGATTGGTTATGGTGCAAGTGCGGTTTGCCCTTGGTTGACCTTCGAAGCAGGTAGACACTGGTTAAAACATCCAAAAACCCAAAAACTCATTGATAGCAAAAAAATAAATCCATTATCAATAATTGATGTTCAAGAAAATATTAAGAAAGCTCTAGAAGACGGTCTAAGAAAAATTCTCTCAAAAATAGGCATCTCACTTTTATCTAGTTACCATGGTGCACAAATTTTTGAAGCTGTAGGCCTTGGATCAGACTTAATAAAAATTGCTTTTGATGGTACAACAAGCCGAATCGCTGGCGTAACATTAAAAGAATTAACTAATGAAACACTTTCAATACATACAAAAGCCTATCCAGAGATCGATTTAAAGAAATTAGAATTTTTAGGATTTGTACAATTTAGAAATAATGGAGAATATCATTCCAATAACCCAGAGATGTCTAAAGTTTTACATTCAGCGGTAAAACAAGGTCCAGGATACGATCATTTTGAAACTTACAAAAAACTTATTAGTAATAGACCGAAAACATCTCTAAGAGATTTACTAACCATTAATTCACAAAGAAAAAGTATTCCATTAGATGAAGTTGAAAGTGTTGAATCAATTTGCAAAAGGTTCTGTACTGGAGGAATGAGTTTGGGCGCTTTATCTAGAGAAGCACATGAAGTTTTAGCAGTTGCAATGAATAGAATTGGTGGAAAAAGTAATAGTGGCGAAGGGGGAGAAGATCCAGCTCGTTTTCATGTTTTAAATGATATCGATGAAAATACTCAATCAGCGACCTTGCCATTTATTAAAGGTCTAGAGAATGGAGACACCGCGTGCTCAGCTATTAAACAAATAGCATCAGGAAGATTTGGAGTTACACCTGAATATCTAAGAAGTGGCAAACAACTCGAAATTAAAATGGCTCAAGGTGCAAAACCCGGAGAAGGTGGGCAATTGCCTGGTCCAAAAGTTGATTCTTACATCGCGAAACTAAGAAATAGTAAACCTGGAGTAGCTTTAATATCTCCTCCCCCACATCATGATATTTATTCAATTGAAGATTTAGCTCAACTTATCCATGACTTACACCAAGTTCATCCAAAAGCGAAAGTAAGCGTTAAACTTGTTTCTGAAATTGGTATAGGCACAATTGCTGCTGGAGTAAGCAAAGCTAATGCAGATGTAATTCAAATATCTGGCCATGACGGAGGTACAGGCGCTTCACCCCTGAGTTCTATTAAACATGCTGGTTTACCATGGGAACTAGGTGTTGCTGAGGTTCATAAATCTCTCTTAGAGAATAACTTACGTGAAAGAGTAAT
>QCCL01000024.1 GCA_003281255.1 Prochlorococcus sp. AG-347-L02 | reverse complement strand
GTGCCTCACAGAAATTTGAAAACTCTTCTCTGTCAAATTAATTTCATTCATCTTTTCTAAGAAATTTGGACCATGTATCTCATTTTTTTTTAATATCCTATCCACCCATGCATGAATCATTTCATGACACAAAGTACTGTTTATTTCACTAATAGATAATTTACTCAAAATAGGTTTCGATAAGATAATTTCAGAATCTATAAGACCATTAATTCGTTTTCTTTTATAAAAACCAGCAGTAGTTTTTAATCTATTATCACTCCATCTAACTTTTACTAAAGATTGATTATTAACCGCTAGAGAATTTTCAAAATATTGACTATTAAATTTATGAAATAAAGGTAAAAGAGGAATTACAGGCATTATGGATTAAAATTAGTATTATTTTGACAAAAAAAGCCATCAAAAACGATTTCTTTTCTTAAAGTAATAAAAAACTCAAATCAACATGGATGCAACACTAGTTAAAGATATTGGAATTAAAGCATTATTAGTTGGCGGAGCTGTACTAGTTTCTTTTTGGACTTTTAATGCAGTCAAATTAGTTATAAGCGCCAGAGGAATTAATCCATTAGTAAGAAAATTTTTTGATCAAATAGCTGCTGGCAGAATTGATGCAGCTTATGGTTTGACTACAAAAACTTATAAAACACATGTGAAGCGCCAAGACTTTCTTAAATTTTTAGCTAGTTTAAACCTCAATAAATACAGAAATTTAAAATCAGGAAGACCTAGAGTCCAAGAAGATCAAATCATAATAACTTTGAATTTAAAATCAGAAGATAAACAAGATGAGCTCCCATTAGATTTTACTTTCGCAAAAACTGATAATGATTGGAAAATAGACAGAATAGCAAAAGTGAATTAATAATTTCTTGTGAGGCAAAAAGAATTGTTTAAAGAAGAGATAATACATCAATTAGAATTACATCAAAGTAGATTAGATAAAGAAAAAATCATTTCAGAAGCAATGGAACAAGGTCTAGATGATTTTTTTGAGGGAATCCGTATGGCACTTGATCCATTGGTAACTTTTGGTGTAAAAATTGTTCCTGAAAAAGAGAATGAAAAAAGTCAAAATTTTTTATGGAAAAATTTTAGGGAATTAGCAAATAAACTTATTCAGAGAGAACTTACTGGTCACGCTGCTCGCGATGCAATACTTACGGCTATGGAATCCGCTACAAAAGAAGAGTGGAATGGATTTTATAGAAGAGTTTTAATTAAAGATCTTAGATGTGGTGTATCTGAAAAAACAATCAACAAGATAGCCAAGAAATTTCCCAAATATGCGATTCCTATTTTTTCTTGTCCCTTAGCTCATGACAGTGCAAATCATGAAAAAAAAATGATAGGAAAAAAGCAAATTGAAATCAAATTAGATGGTGTGCGCGTCTTAACAATTATTAGACAAAATAAAGTCGAAATGTTTTCTCGCAATGGGAAACAATTCCATAATTTTGGTCATATTATCTCAGAAATAGAAAACGTCTTAAAAGAAGATCCTACACCTCATGACTTGGTTCTAGATGGTGAAGTAATGAGCGCTAACTTTCAAGATTTAATGAAACAAGTTCATAGAAAAGATGGCAAACAAACAAAAGACGCAGTTCTACACCTATTTGACTTATGTCCCCTTGAAAACTTCCAAAAAGGGAAATGGAACACTAGTCAAACAGCTAGAAGTTTATTAGTAAAAAAATGGGTAGCAAAACACTCTATGCTTTTAAGACATATAAAAACGCTTGAATGGGAAAATGTAGATCTAGACACCATTGAGGGACAGAAAAGATTTGTAGAGCTGAATAAATCTGCCGTGGAAGGCGGGTATGAAGGAGTAATGATTAAAGATCCTGATGCCATGTATGAATGTAAAAGAACACACAGTTGGTTAAAAGCAAAACCTTTCATTGAAGTCACTTTAAAAGTTGTATCGGTTGAGGAAGGCACAGGTCGGAATAAAGGTAGACTGGGAGCTGTCCTAGTAGAAGGGGAAGATGATGGGCATGCATACAGTCTTAGTTGTGGAAGCGGATTTAGTGATATCCAACGTGAAGAATATTGGTCAAAACGGAAGCAACTTATTGGTCAACTTGTAGAAATCAGAGCTGATGCTAAAACAAAATCCAAGGATGCGGTGACTTTTAGTCTTAGGTTTCCTAGATTCAAATGCTTTAGAGGATTTAAAGCTGGAGAAAAAATTTAAATTTTAAAAAATAATATTCAAAAAAGTAGTCAATGAAAAATATGATTTTTAAGTCAAAAACTAAAAATCTTGACTATAAGATGTAAGAATAATTATCAAGACCTTTTGATAAACTTATGACGAAGAAAACTGTTTTCAACTACATTAAAACACCTTGTGGACAAGCTAAATTTATCAAATTAGAAGCCAACAAAACTTTACTAGGTAAATTAAGACTTTTGTGGTTTATCGTAATTGCATCTATTAGAGATTGGAATATTAAAGAGTAAATTATTAAGAGTTTTCAAAATACTCTCTGGAGTATTTCGCTGAGAAATATACAACTAAAAAAGTTGCAACAATTCCTACGATAGTCATATATAAATTAGATGGTGATTGCACATTTTGTAACTCCTTAATACTTTTTGCCAAACTACCTATTGAGCAATAAAGAAAAGTTCCTGGAATTATTCCAAGAAGACCAAGAGCGAAATCTCTATATTTAATATTATTCAAACCATAAAAATAATTAAGAATACTAAAGGGAAATATGGGCGATAATCTCGCTAAAAAAATTAATTTAAGTCCGCCTTTTTCTACTATTTTTTCCATAACACTAAATTTTGGATAACGGCTAAAAAGATTTTTTAGCTTTTTTGCAAAAAAACTTTTTGATACAAAAAAAGCAACTGATGCTCCTATTGAAGCTGAAATGAAAACGATAATTGATCCTAAATATGAGCCATATAAAAAACCTGATAGTAAAGATAACCAAGAAGCTGGAAGTATTAATAAAACGATTAAAATATAGATACAAACAAACGAAAAGATGCCAATTCCAGTATTAAAAAAAAAAGACGAATTATAAATATTTTCAAGTAATATATTCATACTTAATTTAAAAGTTCGAGTTTTTTAGTAATTCTCTCCATTTGTACCAAACCCTCGTTTAATTTAAATATACATTCATCAACAATATCTTTTGGAGCCTTATCCACGAAATTTTTGTTAGATAATCTCTTATTTAAATTATCTAATTCATTAGTCACCTTTTTTAAATCCTTGGTTAACCTTTCCTTTAATGCATTTATATTTACAAATTCCTGAAAAGGTAAGTAAACCTCTAGATCACTAATTATCCCGGAAAAAGATTTAGCAAACTCTTTTTTGTCAACAGCATTAGGTTTAAAAATAAATACTTCAGAAGATTTAGTTAAGGTTCGTATATCATCCACTAAAATTTTTAAAAAATCAATCAATTTATCATTATCTGAAATTATGTAAACAGGAACTTTTTCTGATGGCTTGAGGCCTAATTCAGCTCTCAAATTTCTAATCAATCTAATAATTTCAAAAAGTTGCTGAAAGGAACTATCAAGCTTACTATCAACAAATTTATCTTCCTGAGTTGGCCATTTTTGAAGAGATAATAATTCTTTATCTGACTTAAGTTGCAGTACATGCCAAAGTTCTTCAGTAATGTGCGGCATAAAAGGATGAATCATCACCAAAATATCATTGAGCACTTTTATTAAAACCTTTTCAGATATTTGTCTATTTTTAGTCTCTTTATTATTAAATTTTTGTTTAGCAAATTCTACATACCAGTCACAAAAATCATTCCATGTAAATTCATATAGTAATTTCGCAGATTCTCCCAATTTATATTCTTTCAACAAAGAAGTAACCTTTATATTTACCTTATTCAGTTTAGATAAAATCCACCTATCACATAACTCTAAAGAATTTTCATCACTCTCATTAAGCAAATAATTATTATTAAAAGTTTTATTAATTAATACAAATTTAGTTGCATTCCATAATTTATTTGCAAAATTTCTAGAAGCTTCAACAGTTGAAGATGTATCTTTTTTTCGATCAAAATCAAGCCGAATATCTTGTCCAGCGCCTGCAACTTCTCGAATCAAAGCAAATCGCAAAGCATCAGAACCATATTTATCAATTAATAGTATTGGATCAATACCATTGCCTGAACTTTTACTCATTTTTTTATTATTTTCATCTCGAACTAAACCATGAATATAAACATCCTTAAAAGGAATATTATTCGTAAAAGTATTCCCCATCATTGTCATTCTCGCCACCCAGAAGAAAATAATATCGAAACCCGTTACAAGAACACTATTTGGATACCATTTTTTAAAATCAGGGTTATTTGTATTTGGCCAACCTAGGGTTGAGAAAGGCCATAAACCACTTGAAAACCAAGTATCCAAAACATCTTTATCACGAACCAATTTAATATTTAATCCAAATTGTTTATTAGCTTTAATTAAGGCATCCTCTTCATTTCTTGCAACGACATATGGAGTGTTTTGTTCTATTGAGTCTTGAGAGTCATCTAAAACGTACCATGCTGGTATTTGGTGCCCCCACCATAATTGCCTACTGATACACCAATCATTAATATTCTCTAACCAATCCTTATAAACTTTCTCCCAGCGTGGGGGAATAAAAGATGGTTTTTTAGAATCAATTTCATTAAGACATCCTTGAGATATTTCATCCATTTTCAAAAACCATTGCGTTGACAATAAAGGTTCAATTGGAACCTTACCCCTATCAGAAAAAGGAACAGTATGTTTATAATCCTCTATCTTTGTCAAAAGGCCTAAGTTATCCAATTCTTTGATAATTTTCTTTCTAGCCTCATATCTATCTAAATTTTTAAATTTGCCTGCATTAATATTTAAAGTTCCATCCTTGTTCATTACATTAATCTGTTTTAAATTATGCCTTTTTCCTATTGCAAAATCATTTGGATCGTGGGCTGGAGTAACCTTGACACATCCCGTACCAAAATCTTTATCAACATGTGAATCAGCGATAATAGGTATTTCTCTATCAACGAAAGGTACTTTTACTTTGACACCAATAAATTTTTTATATCTATTATCATCTGGATTAACTGCGACAGCAGTATCGCCCAAAAGAGTTTCTGGCCTTGTTGTTGCAACCTCTAAGTACTTATTTAAGTGTTCCCCACTTTCAGAAATTAAAGGGTATTTAAAATGCCACAAATGACCATTTACTTCTTGCATTTCAACTTCAAGATCGCTTACGGCAGATTGAGATTGGGGACACCAATTAACTAAATATTCACCTCTATAAATTAAATTGTTTTTATAAAGAATATTAAAAGCCTCAACAACTGCCTCATTTAATTTTTGATCCAGGGTAAATCTTTCTCGAGTCCAGTCAACTGAATATCCTATCCTTTTTAATTGAGAAACTATTCTACCTCCACTTTGTTCTTTCCAATTCCATGCTCTTTTAAGAAATTCATCTCTTCCAACATCCTCGCTTGTTTTACCCTCGCTTTTTAATTGTTTTTCGAGAATAGTTTGAACAGCTATTGAAGCATGATCAGTTCCTGGCAAACACAAAACATTCTTCCCTAAAAGTCTTTGAAAACGAACTATAACATCTATCAAAGCTGTATTAAATGCATGTCCCATATGCAAAGATCCAGTTACATTTGGTGGTGGTATAACGATACAAAAAGGTTCCCCTTCATCCTCAGGTTTAGGACTAAACGCCTTTAAACTTTCCCATTTTTCTTGCCACTTTTTCTCAACTTCAAAAGGTGAATAATTCTCTAAAGATAATTGATCATTCATCTCTGTCATATGCAAATTTTATTTCAATAAACTTTTTATTCATTTTATCTTGATAGCAGCAAATTAATGAAAATGATATTAGTTTGCAAAAAAAGGCACTGATATTCTATAAAAGTTTGAAGCCAGAACCGCAAGAACAACGTTTTGCATTTTTTGGTGTTGAAATAAGAAATCCACCACCACTTAAATCACCGTAATAATCTAATTTTAAATCTCTAAGTAAATTAAACTTTGTTAAATCCGCGTATAAAGTGACTCCTTCTGTTCTTGAGATAGGGGATCCATTACATGTACCTGGCCTTAATTTAATATGCATCCATCCTTCGGAACAATTTTTATCCTCAACCAAATCAATTGACATTTCTCCAGGAGAACCTCCAAAAGAGGATTGCCTAGATAATTCTGAAGCAGCGCTTTGACTGATTGAAAGATTGACGATCTCAGTCATTAGAAAAATAATACATGGGCGATCCAGGGTTCGAACCAGGGACATCCTGCTTGTAAGGCAGGCGCTCTACCGCTGAGCTAATCGCCCTTATAATAGACTATTCTAATGGATGAAGTTGAAATATTTATACTAAGTATTTAAATATTTCATGATTAAGGCAAAATTGAATTAATAAAATATATCCTATGACCTTAAACGATAGATATAACTTGCAAAAAAATTCCGATTTAGGGACATTAAAGAGCTTTAAAATTTTAATATCCAACGTCAAATCATTGAAAGATAAAACTTGGGGATGCCCATGGCAGAAAAGACAGTCTCATAAATCATTGATCCCATTTTTAAATGAAGAAAGTAGTGAATTTATAGATGCGATATATGAAAAAAATGCGGATAACATCTGTGAAGAGTTAGGAGATCTTTTATTACAAGTAATGCTTCATGCTGAGATCGGTTACGAAAACAAAGAATTTGAACTAAATGATGTTATAAAAAATCTAAACAAGAAAATTATTAATAGACATCCATATATTTTTAACAAAAAAGAAAAAGTATCTCTAGAAAAATCGCAACAGATTTGGGAAGATATCAAAAATTCAGAAAAAGAAGCAACTCATATTGAGTCATCGATTAGTAAAAATCTAAACAAGAAAATCAAAAATTTACCTCCAAGGGTTGGAACAGATAAAATTACAAATGTTGTTAAAGAATATGGTTTTAAATGGGAGAGTACCGAACAGATTTTTGAAAAGTTAGAGGAAGAGATTAATGAATTAAAGGAAGCAATAAAAAGTAAAAATGATTTAGAAATAAAAAATGAATATGGAGATGTTTACTTTACCCTTTTGAATCTCTCAAACTTTTTAAAAATAAATCCTGAATCAGCTCTTCAAAAAACTAATATAAAATTTTTAGACAGATTTTCAATCGTCGAAGAGCATGCAGGAGATAATATTAAAAAACAAACTCCTAAAGACTTTCAACGGCTTTGGCAAATAGCCAAGCAAAAACTGGCGGGAAAAGCTCCTAAAAGCAAATGACAAATATTACTACAACATGGATAGATGAGTATCATAAAGGCTCAAGATTCGGCCTAAATGGGAAAATTTTAATTAAAAAAACCTCAAAATATCAAGAAATTCTTGTTATTGAAAATGAATATTATGGTAAAGCTTTAATGTTAGATGGTTGCTGGATGACATCATTAAAAGACGAGAAATATTATCATGAGTGCCTTG
>QCCL01000023.1 GCA_003281255.1 Prochlorococcus sp. AG-347-L02 | reverse complement strand
ATTAAGGCAGCAAAGTTATTCAAGGTATAGCAGATAATCGCTATATAATCGCTAAGTCTTATTTTTCTTATACTTGGCAACAAAAAAGAGAGTCTGGGAAACTCTCTTGTATGACTTGGTTTTTAAAGAGTCGGGGCGACAGGATTCGAACCTGCGACCTAGCGCTCCCAAAGCACTCGATCAGCAAAATGCGACAGCACCCATGAGAACGAAGTGAGGTTATGACTTTAGTCTGAAATATTTGTTATCAAGATTAGTCTCAAGAATTGTCTTATATGCAGCAAAGTGTTGCAAGGTTAAGCATTTGATCGCCCGGCTATGACCTAGTGTCATAAAAACAATAATAATTTTCACGAGCCAATCACTGTCAAATTGTGACCTTAAGTAATAAATAATGCAGGCTCAGCTTTTCTATGCAAGAAGTAAGAGCTTTAAATCAGTTGCTAGATATATATCAAGAGTTATTGATCATATCAAAATAATTTGATGTATTCTTAACCTTTGAATTTCGTCTTTTGTTTGATGCTATAAATGAATTGACTTTAATCAAAGTGGCTAATGAGTATTTTAAAAAAATCTCTCATTTTATCTTCTGCAATTTCATTAATACTTGCTCCATCTGCGATGGCTTCAAAAAGATTGAGCGGAGCTGGTGCATCATTTCCTTCGAAAATTTATACCAGGTGGTTTTTTGACTTAGCTAAATCTGGAGGCCCTAGAGTTAATTATCAGGCAGTAGGTTCTGGATCTGGAAGAAAAGCTTTCATAGACGAAACTGTAAATTTTGGTGCATCAGATGATCCTATGAAAGATTCTGATATAGAGAAAGTTAAAAGAGGACTTGTGCAAATACCGATGGTAGGTGGAACAATTGCGTTTGGATATAACTATGATTGCGACCTGAAACTAACACAAGAGCAGGCTGTTCAGGTAGCGATGGGAATGATAAAAAATTGGAAGGAATTAGGATGTAAGTCAGGTAAATTAACTTGGGCGCATCGTTCTGATGGATCAGGCACGACTAAAGCTTTTACAAATTCTATGGAGGCTTTCTCTAAAACCTGGAATTTAGGTACTGGTAAATCTGTTAAATGGCCTTCGGGAGTTGGAGCAAAAGGTAATTCTGGTGTTGCAGGTGTTATTCAAAATACTCCGGGTGCAATTGGTTATGTAAACCAGTCATACATTAAAGGTAATGTTAAGGCTGCTGCACTTCAAAATCTTTCTGGTGAATTCGTTACTCCTAATACTGAATCAGGCGCGATAGCTTTGAATGGAATAAATCTTGATGAAAACTTGGCTGGTAAAAATCCGAATCCTACAGCTAAAGGAGCTTATCCAATAGCAACTTTGACTTGGATACTTGCTTATGAAAAAGGTAACGGAAGAAATACTAAGGCAATTCAAGATACATTCTATAAATTACTCAGTGATGAATATCAAGATAAAGCTCCTGCCTTAGGTTTCGTTCCCTTGAAAGGAGAAATTTTAAAAAAATCAATTGAGGCTGTGGGAAGAATAGGAAGGTAATTTAGTACTAGTAAGCTATGCAAGGTATTGCAAATGATCGCCCAGAGATCGCCCAGAGAGTATTTAAGAATCGTGAGAAGTCAATCGGGGCGACAGGATTCGAACCTGCGACCTAGTGCTCCCAAAGCACCCGCCCTCCAATTTGAGACAGTCAATCAAATAAACAAGTCAGGCTATGGCAAGTTAGTTGCAATATCAGAGGAGTTGTGAGTCTCAAAAAAAGGTCAAAGGTATACAAAATTATCCATAAATATACAAATCCTCGCCCGTTTGTCGCCCGCTACCGACCTAGTGCCTCATATGAAGTATGTCGATGAAATGATTTCATTTATCATCATTTGGATTTAGAAAAGGTCTTATTTTATTCTTCACTTCATTAAGTGGTTTTTCAATAAAATCAGGTTTTTTTAAGACTGCAAGAATAATCCAACCTGCACTAATAGCAAGAACCATCGTTAAATAGGCAAACCCATAAATCATAAATAACTTGATTAATTAACTTTTATTATGCTTCTTTTTTGACTTCTGAAGAGGGTTCGATGTTTTCCTCTTTTTTAACCTTTTCCTTTTCCTGAATAATTAATTTATTTTTGGTTCTTCCAAAATCATCCTTACCTGAAATAAAGAAAATAAGAGCACTAATAAAAAAAAGTGCAAAAAGCAAAACTTCCATATGCTAGTACCATTTAATTAAATCCAAACTAGTTGAGAGGTCTAATTTTAATCAATATCAAATAATACAAGTCACGGTAAATTTCGTGTGATTAAATTTAAAATATAAAATCCTTTTATATCAATCTACTTCAATAGATAATAACCTTAAAGTGTTATTTTTTTACTTTGGCAAATATCTAATAAGTATTATTTTTGTGATTAAAAATTTTGATTTTAATTGTTTTATATACAGTCTGGCCATTTAATCTTTATATTTGAGAATGCTTTTTTCTGCCTTATTTTATAAATTTTGAACTTGAATAAATTTTTCAATATATTTAGGCTTATTTAGTAATTAATTTATTAAAAAATGCTAGGAACAATCAAAGATCCAACTTTATTTCTGCTTTTGAGTAGTGTTGGAATTTTACTATTTGGCTCAATTGGATATGGGATTTATACAACACTTGGACCATCATCTTATAAGTTAAGAGACACCATTAAAGAACATGCAAGGATGCATGAATTAGGTATTGCTCATGGTCACAATCATCACAACCATAATGAGGCAGAACATATTCACTGAGTAGATATAAATGTATTTATATTTTTTTTTGATGCAGAATTAACAACAGAATTCTTCTTTATAAGAATCCTTTCTGGAGCATTATTACCATTCTTTATTTTTCTATTATTTTGGTTGACTAATCAAAATGCCATTTTTACAAAGCAATAAAGTTAAACTTAAAAAATCTCAAAAACGTAACTTCTAAGTTTGAACAACTAAAAATTGCTACATTTTTACCGCATTTCTGTGTCAGTTGAATCATTTGATACATCCATATCTCGATATCTGTTTACATTAAGTAACATTTAGAGAGTAATTCTTTAATTTACAATGGATTCAAATAAGGATATTCTCAACAGAGCCATTGGAAGACCAGCGATGATGGCTTTCATGATCTTAGTGGGAACATATTTAACAACAGGCCAGCTTATCCCAGGAGTTTTTTAAATGGAAAATAAAAATCAATCAAGAAATATTGATCCTCAAAAAATAAGAGCAGAAAATTTAAATGGCAGATTTGCTCTCGTCGGTCTAATTGCTCTAGTGGGAGCATACATAACAACAGGACAAATCGTTCCAGGAGTTATTTAAAAATATTCATCTTTAATTTCTTCAAGATATCTTGTTATGCAATACTAGAAATTACGCAGAATTAGGCAAAAAGCTTTAACATCCCGCAAAAAAAATGGCAAAACCTACTAACGAACTTAAATCAACTCCCTTCACAGAAGTGATAGAACTAGAAAGAATAGTGACTCCTGATGAAGAAAAAAGAGTTGATCATATTTTTGTAAGAAGAAAGAAAATTTGTACTCGTCATCCTGAGGGCTTCGCGACAGAAGAGATTGCGAGATTTGATATTGCCTGGCCTGAAGAACCTAAAGAGGAATTAAAGGAGTTAACCGAAGAAAAAGAAGAGATTAAAATCAGCACTGATTGAATATTTCAAATAAATTACTCTACATATAATGAGTAATTTTTTTATGGAATACTTAACTAATCTTTGGAATAATCAACCAAATATATTTATTGGAGGAGGTTTAGCAACATTAGTATTGTTAGGAATTTATATAAAATTACTTGATATTTATCAATGAAAATTAACTCGCAAGGGTGGAGCTTAATTTTAGTATAGGAGCAATTATTTGCTTATTGCTTATTTAATGGAAGAAGAAAGAAAAAAACTTGAAAAGATGTATCAAGAGCTAAACGAAGAAGATACAAATATAAAGAAATGGAATCAGGCGCTCATTCCAAAAGCAATATTATTATTCCCTCCAATAGCTTTTGCTTTAACTTTTCTAAAAATAAATACTGATAAATCATTAATAGATTTACTTGGATTTGTTGCTATGGGATGTTTATTAGTTTCGGGAGGTATTTTTTTAAATTATCTTTTATCAAAAGGCAAGTAATGGAGAGATTTATTCTCATAAATAATGAAAGAAATAGGATAAAAGTATTTGAACCATTTGAGGATGTATCAAAACCTAGTCCTAGTATTGATGCAATGATGATTTCCTATGGTTGTGTTTACAAGAAAAGTAGTAAACCAGTTATGAAAGGTAGCAGGGTAGAAACTGTTGAGGCTGCAAGAAAAGAATATAAACAATTACTAGATGAGGGTTGGAAAAAGACTAGTATCTTTAGGTCTTATTTCTAGTTATAACGGGCGAGCTAACCTCCAAAGTATTCCAAAGATATACAAATCCTCGCCCATTCCTCGCCCGCAGAGATTTTAAGACAAATGAGAAATAAAAAAGCGAGTTGGGAGACTCGCTAGTATGACTTGGTTTTTAAATGGTCGGGGCGACAGGATTCGAACCTGCGACCTAGTGCTCCCAAAGCACTTGTATGTAAAAATGAGAAAAACTTAAGACCATGCATTATAACTAGAGTTATCTATTGTGTTGGAACGTATTTGAGTTTTAAAATAATGCCTTGCGATCGCAAGAAATAGCATACGATTGTCGCCTAGCTCCCCCTCTAGCTCCACCAGTTACAACCAAGTGCCTTCATGTTTCGATTATTAGGATGAAACAATTGACTAAAAATGTAAGATATTTAAGACTAGTCTCTTTTTTTTGTTTTTTTGAAAATTAGAGTTTAATTCGTAGATAAGTGACTTCTTAACTGGTTTTGGATATGATCCTATCATTAGCAATATTATTTAATTAAAAATAATGTCTGGCCTATGCTATGTTAATTTCCCTCCTGGACAAGAGATATTTATTTATGAAAATCAACCTAGTTTAAACGTTTATAAATTTACAGCATCAACAAATGAAAAAGTAACTTGGAAATTGGGAGACTGTGAACAAAGTCAATATTTCAAAATAAATTCCTCTACCGGACAACTAAGTTTTATTTCTGCTATGGATTATGAAAATCCTCTACGTTGGCAACAATATTATAGAGTTTGTGTTGGATGTGAGATAGAGGGTTCCAGTTATCATAGAAAAGCTAATTTGGGATTGACTGTAAATATAAAGGATAGTGATGAAATATATGACTATATAAACAATCATCAAGTAGGCAATACTTATAACCTTGGTTCAATAAAAGACTATGACGGTTATTTACATGCCAAAGCTGAGTATGCTTCATCAGATTATAAATATCAAGGTCAATTTGATGTAAATGCTGATGGAATAAAGGAGGCAATATACACTAATCAATCGAGCAAAAGATGGGTAACAGCTACTAACGAAAATACAAATACAGGTAGAATTGATTATGGTAAATATGGAGAAAGCGGAACAACAAGGGTTGTTGGAATTTATATTGATCCTTTAGTCACTTCAGGAGATGTTGTTCAATATAGTGACCACGATAGTCAGTATAGATTTCAAAATGATTTAGGATTAGATAACTTAACCGTTAAAACTGCTGGTGATTATGACGGTGATGGCTTCCAGGAAGTTTATTGGAAAACAAATGATGGAACTGCTTATTTAAGAGCTTTAATGCATGCAGATGGAAATATCCAATATGCAAACTATCAGAGTGAAGAACAGATGAGTAATTATTTAACTAACAATGGATATGAATCTGTTATTAGCGATATTGTTTAGTTATAAAATGCTTACTAAAACTTTTATTAAGGCACTAGAAAATTAATCCACGACCGCAACAACTGTTTCCTAGCTCCCCCTCTAGCTCCCCTTTCGCAAAATGAGACAAGCTATATTATTTCTAATCAGTTGGTATGACTGATCGGGGCGACAGGATTCGAACCTGCGACCTAGTGCTCCCAAAGCACCCGCTACGCAAAATGCGACAGCCCCCATGAGAAACAAGTGAGGCTATAGCTTATGAGTTGGTATGACTAGGATTAATATGAGTCTCAATATTGCATCTTACTGTTGCAAGGTATAGCATAAGTATGTAAAAGCTCGCTCAAATCTCGCTCACTTAAATCTTAGTCTCTAAGGGCACTCTTTAATTAAACAATTTCGCTAATAACAGATTCTGAGCCATTGCTGGTCAAATAATTACGCATCTGAGATTCAGATTGGTAGTTTGCATATTGTATATTTCCATCGGCATGCATTAATGCTCTTAAATATGCAGATCCATCATTAGTTTTCCAATAAACTTCCTGGAAACCATCATCGTCATAATCACCTGAGGCCTTAACAGTTAAATTATCTTTATTTAAATCATTTTGGAATCTACGTTGACTATCAAAGTCACTTCCTTCAATAACATCGCCAGATTGAACTAAAGGGTCAATGTATATGCCCACAATTCTTGTTATGCCTCCTTCACCATGTTGTGAATATTCAGGCAAACCTGTATTTAAATTTAAAGAGGCTGTAGCCCAACGACCACTTTTTTGATTTGTAAAAATTGCCTCTTTAATGCCATCTGCGTTCATATCTAAAAATCCCTGGTATTTATAAGAACTTGTTACTTCCTCAGATGCATTATTATTTGCATGCAAGTTGCCATCATAATCTTTGATTTCTAATAATGAATATTGAGTATTTGATTGATATTGAAAATCTATTACGTTCCAAGAAGTGCTTACAACACTATTATCTAAATCAAAATTAGGATCACTAATGAAATTAAAGAGATCGACAGATTCTGTATTTGTTTCATTTAAATAATAAGGGAGTGAAGATGGATCTATTACTGGTGTGAATTCAAAACTATATTCACTTTGACCTTCTTCCATATAGAAGTAATCAATCATGTATCTTCCAGTATGTCCAAAAGGTTTATAAATCCCATAACTGCTGATAATATGGTCTGTTTTTGTCCTTCTTAAAACAAATTCATAAGTCAAACCTCTAACAATATTTTCATATGGGTTTTCTAATGTATAAATCGCCTTCGTACTTATATCATCAATTGATGAATCTATAATCTTTGAGATTCCTGAGGTTCCTATGAGATTTGTCCTTTCTGAATCTGAGTAAAATTTGATTTTGAATGTTTCATCTCCTTCCGTTTTAAAATCTTTAGCAATAGTTCCAATTCCCAAATCTGCAAATCCAGGAATATTGATATATTTTTCTCCACTGGGAGCATGCCTTATTTTAGAGGACCCCTCTGCGGTTTTATCTCTAAAATCAAATCTATCAATATCTGCGCCATCTAATTTCCAGTAAATATATCTATGATTATCACTGAAATTTGTTAGATAGCCACCTATATTTATTGTTTCCCCTTCCTGGTATTCATCTTTTAAAGGTTTATTAAGCGTAAGAGAAAAGTCATTTTCATCTTCTAAATTTTTAACGACAATTTTTATTATTGACTCTGCTGTCTCTCCTGAATTGTGAGTAGCTTTAATTTTAACTGAATATTCATTATCTAAATTATTGCCACTTTCATAATCTGGATTCTCTTTAAAACTTAAACTTCCTGTAGTTTTATCTAAATTGAAAAAGGAAGCCTGTCCAAAATCCTCAACCATAGAAAATTCTGCAGTTATAGCTTCGTCATCACTTTTATAAGCAGTAGTCAGAATTGCCTCGAAATTAGAATTTTCATTAATTTCAAGAGAATAATCAACATCATTTGTTGCCTCTGAAAACCCATCAGGTTTTTTTATGTATATTATTGAGCTCAAAACTATTGATATCCCTACTTTTATCTTACATCTTTAATGTAAATACTTTTAACTTTTTAAGTTAGAGAACTAATAAATAAATTGTTTTATTGAATGATATTAAACTTCAAAGTTATGCAAGGTGTTGCAAATCCTCGCTCAAATCTCGCTCAGTCTCATCTTTCTAAGTGTTGGCAATAAAAAAGAGAGTCTCGGAAACTCTCTTGTATGACTTGGTTTTTAAATGGTCGGGGCGACAGGATTCGAACCTGCGACCTAGTGCTCCCAAAGCACCCGCGCTACCAAGCTGCGCCACGCCCCGCTCATAAGATCTTAGTCCATAACATGCATCTATTAAAGACCAAATTCCCAAATTTTTTATAAAAAAAAATACCTTTTGTTTCAGAAAATGTTTTTTGTCACTACTTTGTCACTAGAAATTAGCTTTTATGGCGACAAAATCATCTTTGGGATTATTTGAAACTTTAAAGTGATATTTTCTAATTTCCCTAATCTCGCTAAAAGTTTTTGATTTAGGGAAATTATTACATTATTTTTAGCTTTTGATAATTTTTTATCAATTATTTTTTTTCATTAAAACTTATTTGATTGGGGTTACTTAATTCTCCTAGTTTGAAAAGAAAACCTGCTTTCACAACATCACTATCTATTGTCTACCGCCATACGATTTAGAACCTTCAAACATAAAAGATCTAAAGTCATACTATTTAACTAAAGCTACTAAAAAACGTTTATAAAATGAATACATCTTTAATTGGTTTAGTTATTGAAAGATAATCAAAAATATATTCCCCTTTCAGTCATCTTTTTGCTTTGAAATGCTGTTGTAGTTAAAACTTTAATTGAAGAATTGTTCAATATTTATGTTTATCGACTAACTAAAAGTGTATTCCCTAATTTTAAATTGATAGTGGAGTTGTAATTTAATTGATTAAACTTAAATAATTCCTATTGATCCTGCTGTGAAACCAACTGCGAGAAAAAAAA
>QCCL01000022.1 GCA_003281255.1 Prochlorococcus sp. AG-347-L02 | reverse complement strand
TTACAAAATAATATTCATCTTAAAAGATGTAGATCCAAAAGACCCTACTGAAGAATTAAGTTCCATATTAAGTAATTCTGAGGTAAATTTTGAAATAGAAAAGATTGAACGTATCTTAGATTCAAAAAATAAAAATATGAATAAAAATTAATTAAAAATATTCAATAAAAAATGAAAATAACAACAAAAACTGAAGCATTAAATATTGTCGAGACCTCATATCTAGCATCTCTTTCGTCTTTATTATGGGTTGCATTATATTATTTGCCAATTGGAGGAGCTTTATTAAGGTTGATTTTACCCCTCCCAATGATCCTGTTGCAATTGAGAAGAGGAACTAAAACTGCATTGGAAGGACTCCTAATACAATTTCTACTTTTATTCATAATAATGGGTCCTGTTAGAGGAACTTTATTTTTATTTCCTTATGGGATCTTGGCTTTTTGGTTGGGCTGGTGTTGGTTAAGAGAAAAAAGTTGGAAATTTAGTCTTACTTTAGGAGTTATCATTGGTACCCTTGGCTTTTTCCTTCGAGTAATAGCATTATCTACTTTAGTTGGTGATAATCTTTGGGTGTTAATTACTAGAGCAAGTTATGGTCTATTAGAAAAGTTAATTGGAATATTAAATTTATCTTTTACTCCCTCAATTTTAAGTATCCAATTAGGTGCAATTTTTTTAATAATTTTTCAAGAAATAGTTTATGTTTTAACGGTACATGTAGTTGCATATTCTCTGTTTCCAAGATTCAAATTAAATATCCCAGATCCTCCAAGATTATTAAATAGCTTAGTTGATTTAAATAATTGAAAAAAGAAAATGTATAGTACAGAATTAGGGATAAAGTTTTTTGGTAATGAATCCATTAAAAAAAGACAACTCAATAAGATAGAAATACTAAAAAAGAATATTAATAATTTAAAAATATTTCTTATAATTGCAGGCACTAATACATCTCAAATTCCAGGAATTTCCGCTGCAGGTATTAATGCAAAATCAAGAAGAACAACTGCGCTCGCAGATGCCGAATTTTTGCTTGAGGGTGCTTCAAAAGATCATAAATATAAATTGCCTCTTCTCAATGCCGGAGTAACTCCGGCCCTAATCAGTCATGTTTGTTCCAAGCTTATAAATATTTGTCCAGTTATTGTTCCACTGGGAATAGGAGCAAAGCCTTATTTTAATCATTTGGTTGTAGAGAATAGAAATTTGGGTCCATCAAATTGTCTTACTACTGGTAAATCGATGACTAAAGAGAGAGTTTTAAATCTCTATGAAAAGGGTCTTGCGATAGGAAAATCCTTAAAACAAACAGTTTTAATTTCTGAATCTGTACCGGGGGGCACCACAACTGCTCAGGCAGTAATGGAAGCTTTCGGTTTGCAGGTGTCTAATTTAGTAGGGAGTAGTTTATTTAAAGCTCCAAGAGAACTGAGAAGACAAGTAGTTAAAAGAGGACTTTTCAATGCAAATTTCAAATCTGATTTCAACTCTTTTGATGTTGTCGCAGCGGTAGGTGATCCTTTCCAAGCTTTCTCAATGGGTTTATTAATTGGTGCCAGGTCAGCAAAACAACCTGTAATATTGTCTGGTGGAAGTCAGATGCTAGCGGTCATTTTGCTTGTATTAGAATTCTTGGATGAAAAAAATAAAGATGAATTTATTGAAGATGTTTTTATTGCGACAACTGGGTGGCTTGTGAAAGATAATTCTCTAAATGATTTAGTAAATCTAATTAATGAAAAATATGATGTCAAATTATTAGGTTTAGTAAGTCCTTTGAATTTCAGATCTTCAAAATACAAAGAATTAAGGGATTATGAATTAGGCCATGTAAAAGAAGGTGTCGGTGCTGGTGGAATATCATTGCTTGCTTTCTTAGATGGATTTAAAAATGAAGAAATAGTTTCATTGTGTCAACATAATCTGGAAATGATGAAAGGTCTAGGTCAAATTTCTTTAGAGAAGGAATGCTGAATGTTTTCAAAATTTGCAACCAGAAGAGAATTTTTAAATTGTGGTAAGCTTTCGCTTTTATTTTTCTTAAACTCTTGCAGTAATCTTCCTAATGAATTAAAAATTGCATTACAAAATTCTTTTTATCCAGAATCTTTTAAAGATACGATTCCAAAAGAATGGAAGCAGGAAAAAATTAATTTTGAAAATATTCGGCTACAAAAAAATAAAAACAAAATTTACAATTCTGACTTTACTTTAATAAACGATGGATGGATTACTAATATAGATTTTGCAGAATTTGAAAAAATAAATGAATATGCACTAATCGAAAATTTGGATAAGAGATCAATTGATTTTTTAGGAAGTTTTAATCAAAATCAAAGAAGTAAATTATTTCCTATTGGACTAGTACCTTATACAATTATTATTAAAAATAATAAGGAATTAATAAATTCAGCAAGAACTTCTTGGGATTTCCTTCTTTCTAAGAAATTAACTGGAAAAATTATTTTCCCACAAAGTCCCAGAATAATTTTGTCAATTGCTAAAAAAATTAATACATCTAATTCTTTAAAAAAACTTAAAAGCCAAGCAATGTTATTTGATGATAAAAATATGCTCAATTGGTTGATTAATTCTGATGCTTGTGTCGCAATAGTTCCTTATAGTCTCTGTTCAAAATATTTAAAAGTAGATCCAAGGCTTTCTTTAGTTTTCCCAAGCCAAGGCGTACCTTTGATGTGGCATTTTCTACTTAGTCGATCAAATCTAAATAATGCCATATTAATTAAATGGATTAAATCTTTAGAAAATAAATCAATAGTAGATAAATTAGTAAGCCAGGGTTGGTATCTACCATTCAATAGTGATTATTTACAAGGTAAATACAAATCTGAAATGTTCCCTATCTCAGGCCCTTCTGAGGAATGTTGGGAAAATAGTTGGTCTTTCCCTGTCCTAACAAATGAACAAAAAATTAATCTTAAAAATTTTTGGAATGAGTCTTTAACCCCATAATCTTTTTGTAGGAGTTTCAATTAATGAGGTATGGGTTTGCTTTAATAAATTTGGTATATCTAATTTACTAGGACATTTAGGAACACATTCATTGCATTCTTGACAAAATGAGGAATTTTTTTCTTCCCACCAGTGACCAGCTTTTCCTATTAAATTGTATCTTTCTTTTGAGAATTCTATTTGGCCATAACCAATAGATATATTCCTTAAACGAAGTATTTCTGGAATAGGTATTTCATTTGGACATGGAAGACAACATCTGCATTGTTCACATTTTGTCGAGTTTAATCTTTCATTAGCAACTTCCTCAATTTTATTAAGGGCCCTTTTTTCGAGTTTTGTAAGCCTCTCGAAGGAGTTTCTAAGTTTATGTGCAAATTCAAAATCTTTTTTGTTTGTCGCCCCCAATGACAAAGTTGTAATGCCTTTTGCAAGCAAAAATCTATATGCTAGTTCTAATGGATGAAAAGGTTTAGAGGCCTCTAACAAAATATCACTTGGAGAATATAATCTACCGCCTTTATCCGCAGGTGATATTGCTAATACGCCCATACCTTTTTTTATAGCATCCTCTGCCAAAGTAATTTTAGATTGATCTAAATAATGTAAATGTAGACTACAAAAATTAAAAACTTCACAGTTAATTGCATCTTTAATTAGTGAATAACTTCCGTGTGAACTAAAACCAACTTGATCAACTAGTTCCTTCTCAAGTATCCATGATATGAATTTCTTGCCTTCTCCAGCTAGAACCCAATCTAGATGTTGTTTTAAGTTGAGTCCATGAATTGCAAGATTATTAATTCTCTCGCGATTTAAATTTTTAAGAGAATCTTTAAAATTATTTTTTAAAAAGTCAAAATCACCCTTTGGCAAAATTTTGGTAGTAATCACCCAATTTTTTTCTTTTATATTCTCTTCTTTTTCTAGTTTTTTTATTGAATTCCCAATAAGAGATTCAGCATTACCATAAGAAGGTGCTGTTTCTATGTGGTTAATTCCTGCATAATGTGCATTTTTTATTATGCCATACATTTTTTCGAGACTTTCAGTTGCTCGCATTGTCCCTAGAGTGAATAAGCTCACTTTCGCCCCTTTACCAAATGATCTTTTTTGTGAATTAATAATCATATAAATATGATCAATTTCTTTTTATTTACTCTTTAATTTATTTATAGTTGAAAATTAGTTAAAGTAAATTAAAGTAAATACAAAATTTTGTAAAAATATTTTTCTTAAATCTATGTTCACAGGAATAATTCAATCAATTGGAAAACTAAAACAAAAAAAAAATATTTTAGAAATTGAAATTCTTGATAACTTATTTGATATGACTATTGGTGACAGCATAGCTGTTGATGGTATTTGTTTGACAGTTAAAGAGATTTTTCAAAATAAATTTACTGTCGATGTTAGTGAGGAAACATTAAAAAAAACCACTTTAGGAGTAAAGTCGAACCTGAATCAGATTGTTAATTTGGAGCCCGCTCTTAGGGTTTCTGATCGTCTTGGAGGACATATAGTCAGTGGACATGTTGATGGCCTTGGAACAGTTGAGAATATAGAAAAATTAGAGAAATCCTGGCTTTTATCTATAAAGTGGAAAAATAAAAATTTTTCGAAATATGTAGTTAATAAAGGCAGTATTTGTGTAAATGGTATAAGTCTTACAATTGCAAAATATGAGCAGGAAGGGGAAATATTTACTATTGCGATAATTCCTCATACTTGGCATAACACAAATCTGAGTAAATTAAATGTCGGTGACAACGTAAACCTTGAGGCAGATGCACTAATCAAATATGTTGAGAAATTGCTTTTATTTAATAAAAATAGTAATAAAGATTTATCTTCAAATAATATTTCTTCGGAGTGGCTTAAAGAAAACGGTTGGTAAAATAAAATATATTTTTTAATTTAATGGAATCAGATAAATTGTTTTTGATTCTTTTTTAAGATCGATTTTAAATTCCTGACCAGGTTCTAGACCTAATTTTTTGGTGTAAGCATGACCAATTAATAGGTTCCCATTGCCATGAACCTTAGTTTTGAATTCTGTTTGTCTGCCTCTTGGAGCTCTATATCCATTTTTCCCCTGATGACCATTTCCTATTTTGTAACCCTTAGCTTCGATAAGCGCCTTATAAAAACTTTTTCTCAAGATTCTTCCACTAGGACCTACGTATCCACAACCTTTTGCTATCTCATCTTCAGATTTTTTACTTAATAATTTTGCTTTTTCAAGAAGTTCTTTTCCTTCTAGCATTATCTGATAAATTTCTAATTATATATTCTCACTAAAAAGGAGAACTGTGGCAATATAAATTAATAAAAAATATATTTAATTTTTTAAATTTAGTTTTTATAAAAGATACAAAATAATAAATAAAATAACCCATATTCCATCTACAAAATGCCAGTACAATTCAACAGCTTCCAGTGTGAACATATTTTGACTAGTTAATCTTCCGCCATTGATTCTCGATTGCCAAGCAATAATTAAAATCATTAAAGTGCCTAAAGTTACATGTAATCCATGAAAACCAGTAAGAGCATAAAAAGTACTTGCAAATAAATTATCGGTTAATCCAAAAGGTAAATGAAAATATTCAAATAATTGACATATTAAAAATATAATTCCAAGAAAAGCAGTAAAAAATAACCATTTTTGGGAATCAGAGTTTTTATCTTTTAAAAGTGCTTTGCCTGCTTTATGGAAAGTTGCACTACTAACAAGTAACAAAATTGTATTGAGTGTAGGTATTGGAAGTTCTAATTCATAAATAGCACCATCAGGTAATGGATTTACTGCTTTATAAGTTAAATAAGCAGCAAAGAATCCAGCAAAAGTCATTCCGTCCGCAATTAGGAAAGTTATAAGACCAAACATTCTGTAGTCTTCATGTGTTTCATTGACTTCAGAATTATTTTTTTGAGTTTCTTTTGAGCTATCTAGTGTTGTCATATGTTTTTATTTTTGTTCAGAAATTTTTTTACCATAACCATAAGGTTCTTCAACTAATGGAGCTTCTCCTTCCCAATTTTCAACTGGAGGTGGAGAAGATGTTAACCATTCAGGTGTAAGAGCATTCCAAGGGTTATCTCCAGCATCTTTCCCATTTCTCACACTAAGGAATACATTAATTAAAAAAGGAATTGTACTAATAGCCATCAAAAGAGCCCCAAGACTACTAATTTGATTAACGAACTGGAATTGAGGATCATATTCTGCAACTCTTCTTGGCATTCCATTTAAACCAAGCCAATGTTGAGGAGCAAAGCACAAGTTAAATCCAATAAAGGTAATGATAAAGTGTAAAATTCCTAATTTTTCATTGAGCATTTTTCCAGTTACTTTGGGGAACCAATGATAAATTGAAGAGAAAATAATAAAAACAGTCCCTCCATAAACTATGTAATGAAAATGGGCTACAACGAAATAGGTATCATGTACGTGAATATCGAAAGGTACCTGTGCTAAAGCAACTCCTGTGATACCTCCAAAAACAAAATTTATAATAAATCCGCAAGAGAATAACATTGCACTATTGATAGAGATTTTACCTCCCCATAATGTTGCAACCCAATTGAAAAATTTTATACCTGTTGGAACAGCAATAAATGCTGTGGCAATAGTAAAGAACAATCTCATCCAAGGGGGCGTTCCACTAGTAAACATGTGATGCGCCCAAACAACTAAACCTAAAACTACTATCCCCATTATTGAAAAAACCATTGTTGTATATCCAAAAAGTGGTTTTCTAGCATGTACAGGAAGTATTTCACTAACTAAACCAAAGGCAGGAAGGACCATAATGTATACAGCTGGATGGGAATAAAACCAAAATAAATGCTGATAAACTACGACATTGCCACCTAAAACAGGATTGAAAAACCCTGTATTAGCGATAATATCGAAGCTAAGTAGTATTAAAGTACCTGCTAATACAGGAGTTGACAAAACAACTAATAGACTTGTTCCAAGCATTGCCCAACAATACATAGGCAATTGCATAAGTTTTAATCCAGGCCTTCTTAATTTGATAATGGTCGCGATAAAGTTTATTCCACCAAATATAGAACTGCCTCCAAGTAATAGAACGCTCAGAATCCAAATAATTTGTCCCGATTGAGGAGTAGTTATGCTCAAAGGTGGGTAAGCCGTCCATCCAGCCTGAGCAGCGCCCTCAACAAAATAGCTTGCTACCAGCATCAAACCTGAAGGAGGAATTAACCAAAAAGCTACGGCATTTAATCTTGGGAATGCCATATCTCTCGCACCTACATAAAATGGAATTAAATAATTTCCAAAAGCACCGTTAACTACAGGCACTATCCAAAGGAATATCATTATTGTTCCGTGTAAAGTTAAAACTTGGTTATAAACATCTCTTGGCATAAAATCAGACATTGGACTAGCTAGTTCAATTCTTATAGCGCTCGCTAAGGTTCCTCCTATTAAATAGAAGAGAAAACCACAAACCAAGTATTGTATCCCAATTACTTTATGATCAAGGCTAAAACTAAAGTATCGAAGCCAGCCTTTAGGTTGAAGACTTTCATTACTAGTTTTTTGTGGATCAATTGATATTGTCATAAATTTACCTCTGGTTTTTTATTTTTGTTAAACCATGCGTTGTAATCAGATTCTTCTTCAACAATTATCGAAGCTCTCATTCCTCCATGATATGGGCCACATAATTCTGCGCAAATTATCGGATATTTTCCTACTTTTGTAGGAGTGAAATTTAGAATAGTCGGTTGTCCTGGAATAATATCCTGTTTTATTCTGAACTCTGGTACCCAAAAAGCATGAATAACATCTTTGGATTCCATTTTCATTGATACTTTTTGATCAACAGGAACGTGCAGTTCACCTGATATAAAATTGCCCTTGGGATAATTGAATAGAAATGCAAATTGCATAGCTGAAACTTCAATTGATAAATTATTTATTGCTATCTCATTATCAGAAGATTGACTTATTCCAGCCCATATTTTTTCAGTATTAGAACTCATCATTTCGTGGTTATGATTTAGTTCTTTCATCCCTCCCATTCGATCATAGATGTTGTAGCTATATAAACCTATTAATAAAACTATTATGGAAGGGATAATTGTCCATACAATTTCTAAGCTTAAATTTCCTTCTAAAGCTATACCATCGCCTATCTGATCATTTCTTTTCCTAAATTTAAATAAGCTATAAATAACTGCTATTGTCATTCCTATAAAAATAATTAATCCAATGATGAAAAGAATTTTAAAAAGTTCATCGTAAATTGGTGCATTAATACTTGCTTCCGCTGGGAGCAAATTTACATTAAGACCAATCCAAAAAGATATAGCAAAAACGAGGGAAATAATTAGTATTAAATAAATGTTTTTATTTAACAATTGATCTTTAAAAATTTGTATTTATATCCTCAAGATATTCAATTTTTTTAATCCTGCATCTTTTGTTAAAAGAAAATAATTTAAATTCACAACTTCTTAAGATTTACGAAATAAAAGGCGTATTATTAATAACTTTTTAGAGTTAATTGTCAGGGAAAAAAGATTAAATTAGTAAATTATTTTTGAATTTAACATATTAATTTTTAATTAATGTTTGGTTTTTGAATCTAATTTATTATGCAAAATAATAGGTTTTACCCATTTGATTAATAATCAATTATATAAATCAAAATATCTGACAATTTTTAAAAGGTTGGGAAGTCATAGCGTACTTGCTCTTATAGCACTAATTGTAATAGGAGGTGCTACTAGAGTAATGGAGGCGGGACTTGCCTGTCCAGATTGGCCATTATGTTATGGATCTTTTTTGCCTTTTAATCATATGAACCTAAGAGTTTTTCTAGAGTGGTTTCATCGTCTAGATGCTTTTCTGGTTGGAATATTAATTCTTTTTAAATTTATCCTTTCAATTATCTGGAAAAATGAAATTCCAAATTGGTTACCTAAAACTTATTCATTACTACTTTTTCTCGTTATTGTCCAAGGATCTTTTGGAGCTTTAACAGTAATAAACCTGCTTGATTCATATACTGTTACGGCCCATCTTTTAATTGCTTTTCTACTTCTCATTACAACAATTTCAATAAATCAAAATTTAGAAAATGAGGAAATAGAAGAGCCATTAATTTGGTGGAGATTATTATTGTTTGTTCCTCTATTACTCACATTGATTCAATCTTTTATTGGAGTAAGGCTTTCATCAACCTGGTCAGCACATATTTGTTTATCTTTTAATAAACAATGCCTAATTCTGAATACTCATAAACTATTTGCTTTTCCAATTACTTTTTCAATTCTATTGATTATTGCTACTGCAATTTATAGGAGAAGTTTACTGACTGAAAATTGGAAATATCTCGCAGCACTTATTTTTCTTTTGTTTTCCCAAATTGTTTTGGGTGTTTTAAGTCTTAAAACAAATTTAAATGAACCTTTTTTTATTATCGGTCATCAACTTAACGCTTCTTTATTTATTGCGATATTAACAACATTAATTTTTAGAAATCCTATTACCAAAAAAGGTCTAAACCACTCCCTAAATTCTCAAATGGTTGGTATCAATTCATGAAAAGTAGTAACTTAGAAAACTTGAACTATACATCCTCAATTAGGGATGAAGTTGTACCTTCAAGAAAAAGATTAACTTTGCCACCTTGGCTTGAAGTAGCAAAACCTAGATTAATTCCACTTTTACTGGCAACTACTTTGGGAGGAATGGCTTTAACAGAGGAATGGCCTTTGTCTTCACCTAAGCTTATCTGTACTTTAGGAGGTGGCGCTTTGGCAGCAGCAGCAGCAGGAGCTCTTAATTGCTTGTGGGAAATGGAATTAGATAAAAGGATGACGAGAACTAGCAAGAGAGCCTTGCCAGCAGGAAAGTTGTCATCAGAGACTGTATTTTTAGCTGCCGTATCATGTACTTTGGCAGCTTCGATGCTTTTAGTAAGTGGCGTAAATTATTTGGCTGCGGGATTAACTCTTCTTGGTTTATTTAGCTATGTAATTTTATATACAGTTATCTTAAAACCTCGTACAACAAAAAATATTGTTTTCGGAGGAGTTGCTGGTGCGATACCACCTTTAGTTGGAGCATCTGCTGCCACAGGGCATGTAGGTCTTAGTGGCTGGTGGTTGTTTGGTTTAGTAATGTTATGGACCCCAGCTCATTTTTGGGCACTTGCAATTTTGTTGAAGGATGATTACGCATCTGTTGGTATTCCTATGCTCCCTTCTGTTAAAGGATCTGTTTTTACTGCTAAAGCAATTTCTCGTTACGGATGGGCAACAGTTTTAATGAGTATTATGGGAGTCTTTGCTTTACCTGAAGGGGGTCTCTTATACGGAATTATGTTATTGCCATTTAATGGAAGACTTTTGCAATTAATAAATGAATTAAAGAAATCTCCTGATGATCTTTCAAGAGCAAAGTCTCTTTTTAGGTGGTCTATTCTCTACATGTTTGGTATTTGTCTTTTGTTATTAATTTCCAGAACACAACTATCCGTTGAATTTGAACAGCAATCTATACAAATATTTTTATCTATAGTTTCCCTGCTTAGTAATTAAATTAGATGTAAGATGTTTTTTAAGTAAATAGTAAGTTTGATGAACTATATAGAAGTGAAAGGGCTCTCAAAATCTTATTCAGGTATTAGGGCATTAAAAAATTTATCGATGGAAATTGAAGCTGGCACATTATTCGGAATACTAGGTCCAAATGGTGCTGGCAAATCAACACTTATAAAAATACTTGCTACTTTAATAGAGCCTGATAGTGGAGAAGTTTTAGTAAATAATATTAATCTGATAAAAAATTCAAGGAAAGTTAGAGAATTAATTGGCTATGTTGCCCAGGACATTGCACTTGATAAAATATTAACTGGACGAGAGCTTTTGGATTTTCAATCAGATTTATATCACATCAACAAAAACAAAAAATTTGAAAGGATAAAGAAATTAATAGATCAATTAGAAATGAATGATTGGATTGATCGTAAGTGCGGAACTTATTCAGGGGGAATGAAAAGAAGAATAGATCTAGCAGCTGGACTTTTACATTTGCCCAAAGTATTAATATTGGATGAACCTACAGTTGGTTTAGATATTGAAAGTAGAAATATCATATGGCAACTTTTGAAAGATTTGAGGAATAATGGAATGACTATCATTTTAAGTAGTCACTATCTTGATGAAATAGATAAGTTGGCAGACAGATTAGTGATAATTGATGATGGAAGAGTTATAGCGCAAGGGGCTCCTGCAGAACTCAAAAATAAATTAGGAGGAGATAGAGTAACTTTGAAAGTAAGAGAATTTAGTACTCAGGAAGAAGCAAAAAATATATGTCAAATTTTATCTTCAATAGATGGAATTAGTCAGATTATCATAAATGAAGTTCAAGGTTTCTCAATAAATTTTGTAGCAGATAAGAAAAAAGATTTACTTACGAAGCTCAAAGTGGAATTGGCCTTCTCAAAGTTTGAAATTTTTTCTCTTACCCAAAGTCAGCCAAGCTTGGATGATGTATATCTTCAGTCAACAGGGAAAACATTATTGGATGCGGAAATTTCTATGGCAGGGAAAAGAGACCTGAAAAAAGAATCAAAGCAATCAATGAGATAAAAAAACTTTTGGTTAACTAACTATAATGATTATTAATTAACGCTAATTATGGAATTACAACAGTATAATTTATTTTTTTTATATCAAGAAACATTTGCCTTAACAAAGAGATTATTTATTCAATTAAAAAGAAGACCATCTACTCTTTTAGCAGGAATATTACAACCTATAATTTGGCTTTTTTTATTTGGGGCATTATTCTCTAAAGCTCCTGAAGGCTTTTTACCAGGAGTTGATTCATATGGGAATTTTTTAGGAGCGGGACTAATTGTTTTTACTGCTTTTAGCGGAGCCCTAAATTCTGGTCTTCCTTTAATGTTTGATAGAGAGTTTGGATTTCTTAATAGATTACTTGTGGCTCCTTTAACCAGTAGATTATCCATAGTTTTATCTTCTTTTTTTTACATAACAATCCTGAGCTTTGTTCAGAGTATTGTAATAATGGTTGTTTCATACATTTTGGGTTATGGATGGCCCAACTTATATGGTTTAGGAATTGTTTTTACAACACTAATTCTATTAGTTCTTTTTGTGACATCAATAAGTTTATGTTTAGCGTTTGTTTTGCCAGGACATATTGAATTAATCGCTCTTATATTTGTGATAAACTTACCTCTTCTTTTTGCAAGCACTGCCTTAGCTCCAATCTCTTTCATGCCAAACTGGCTTGGATGGTTAGCTTCATTAAATCCATTAACGTTTGCGATTGAACCTATTAGAACTGCTTATACAGAAACTATGAATTTAGAATTAGTGGCTTTACATGCCCCATATGGTGATTTAACTTGTAAGAGTTGTATATCAATTTTATTTTCTTTAACAGTTTTTTCCTTGATTATCATAAGGCCTCTGTTAAATAGAAAGTTAAATTAATAAATTTATGCTTTTAAAAAATCATCTAATAGAAGTTTTTAAAAAAGCCTCTTCAATAGATAATATTTCGCTTAAAGAAAATATTGTTCTTAAGTGGGTCCATAGATTTGGGTTTGATTCTTTA
>QCCL01000021.1 GCA_003281255.1 Prochlorococcus sp. AG-347-L02 | reverse complement strand
AGAATAAAATGAAATCATTGGATATAAAAAAACATTGCGATGAATTTGAAATATTAGTAAATCAACTTGCAAAATATCAAGCAAAATTTGAAGCTTTAGGAGGTTATAAAATGCAATCTGATGTTGACAAAATATTACCAACATTAGGCTTTTCTGTAGGAGATGCTGATAAATTGGTTGGCAATTTTTCAGGTGGTTGGCAGATGAAAGTTGCACTTGGAAAAATAATCTTGCAAAAACCTGATTTACTTCTACTGGATGAACCAACCAATCATTTAGATTTAGATACTATTTTCTGGTTGGAAGAATATCTATCCTCGCTTAAAATTGCAGTTATCATAATTAGCCATGATAGATATTTCTTAGATAAATTATGTAAAAAAATAATTTTTGTAGATAGAGGAATATCTGAAATATATAATGGGAACTATTCTTTTTTTGTGGAACAGAAGTCTTTAAATGAAGAATCACAAAATAAGGCATATCAATTACAACAAAAAGAAATTGAGTTACAGAAGAGGTATATAGATAGATTTAGAGCTAGTGCAACTAGAAGTTCTCAAGCAAAGAGTAGAGAAAAACAATTAAAAAAGATTTCTAAAATTGAGGCTCCTACAGCAAAAGCAAAAAGTCCTGTTTTTAATTTTCCAGAATGTCCTCGCTCAGGAAAATTAGTTCTAAATATCAAAAATTTGTCTCATAGTTTTGAGGATAGAATTCTTTTTTTAGATATTAATTTGAAGATTTCTTCGGGGGAGAAAATAGCAATTTTGGGACCTAATGGCTGCGGTAAATCTACATTGCTTAAAATTATTATGAACAAAATATCTCCTGAAATTGGAGAAATTAATCTTGGTAAACATAATATAATTACTAGCTATTATGAACAAAATCAGGCTGAAGCACTTTCACTTGAAGAAAGGGTTATTGATTTAATATGTAATAAGTCTCCAGAATGGTCTCAAAAAAAAGTAAGAACATTTTTAGGAGGTTTTGGTTTTCAAAATGAAACTGTTTTTAAATATATTAAACAACTTAGTGGGGGAGAAAAGGCAAGATTAGCATTGGCCCTTATGATTATTAATCCTAGTAATTTTCTTCTTTTAGACGAGCCAACTAATCATTTAGATCTGCAATCTAAGGAAAACTTAGAATTAGCAATTAAAAATTATAGAGGTTCATTATTAATCATTTCTCATGATCGGTATTTTATTTCAAAGGTTGCAAATAGAATTGTCGAAATTAAAGATTCAAAGTTATTTTCATATGAAGGTAATTACGAATATTATTTAAAAAAAACTCAAAGCAATAAAATTTGATTACTTTTAATAAAATTTACATTTATCTAAGTAAGATCACTCATTTATCTTTACATATTTTACCGTACTTGATTAATCTTAAAAATACAAAATAAGTTTAAATAATTTAAATGAAAAATTACGATTTCCAAGAAAAACATTTTCAAATTTGTGATCCTATTGAAAGTTATTTTGAATGCATCACTACCTGCGATATAAGGGATGGTAGATGTTTTTCTAGGTGTGTAGAACTACTGAAACAAAATGACAATTAAATCTTTTAGTTATTTTGTAGATTAGTTATATCAGTTGGTGTTACTTTTAATTTAATAAATTTATTTCTACGCTTCAATAATATATTGACTTGTTTATTGATACCATTTTTATTTATTTGGTCTATAACGTCTGATGCTGTTTGAATATCTTTATTGCCTACTTTTATTAAAATGTCATCTATCTTAATACCACTTTTTTCTGCTGGACTGTTTTGTACAATATATCCAACTTTAACGACATTATCTTTTTTCTCAGAATTACTTTCTTCTATTAGGCTAATCCCAATCATAGGATGTATTGCTTTTCCATTTTTGATAAGTTGATCGGCAATTTGCTTAGCTTTATTAATTGGAATTGCGAAACTTAATCCCGCTCCAGGACCTGATCTGATTAAGGTATTAATACCAATTACTTCTCCATCGCTATTCAAAAGTGGACCTCCAGAATTGCCAGGATTGATAGCAGCATCTGTTTGTATCAGTTCAAGTTTTTTATCATATATTCCTAATTGAGTGACGTTTCTATTCAGATTACTAATAATACCAAGAGTGACTGTATTTTCCAGTCCGAATGGATTTCCAACTGCTATAGCCCAATCACCAACTTTAATTTTTGACGAATCGCCAAATTTTGCTTTTGGCCAAGGTCCTTTTCCTTCAATCTTAAGCACAGCTAAATCAGTAAAAAAGTCTTGTCCTATAAGTTTTGCATTTAATTTTTTGCCATTGGTTAAACCAACAATCACCTTATCTGATCTATTAACGACATGAGCATTGGTCATTACAAGTCCATCTGCAAATATAAATCCACTTCCTTGGTTTTGCTCTATCCTTGGTCGGTTGTCATTAGGTAAATTTAATCCAAAAAACTTTTCAAAATATGGGTCTAGAAATAGTTGAGAATTTCTAGGAAATTTTCTTTTTTTTACATATCTTTGAGTATCAATTGTCACCACAGCTGCACCGGTTCTTTCTACAGCTTTAGTTACGAAAGATTTGTTTGAATATAAATTAACTTCATTAATTTTCGGCTTACTTAAAGGTTGTGATATTACTTTGGCAGGACATGTAATGCCCATTGTAATTAATGAAGAGAGTAGTAATAGCTTTTGGAGGTATCTTTTCAATTTTGATTTTTATATTCTTCGAGAGATTTAATACACCATATAAGTGTAATTTAAATATAACTACTAATTAAATTAATTGAATCTAGAAAAATTAATTGAATCTAGAAAAATTAATTGAATCTAGAAAAAAATTTAATAACTAAAAATATCTAAATTTCTTTTTTTCGGGCTATGATGTAAAAAATATAATTAATTAATTTATAAGCTAGATGACTATTTTGTTTCCAATCATATACTCCGCGGCCTTGACTTATTTAGTTTGGAAAGCTTTTAAAGTAATGTCTAATGGTTGGGGTATATCCGATAATAAAAATACAAGTTTCAGTACTTCCAGTTTTAAACAAAAAAAGTACACAATTCATCCAGAGCTTTTAGATAAATCAGGAAATATAACAGAGGAGGAGCTTTTAACAGTAAGATTTTCGAAAGATAATGACTCTACATTAGAAGAAAAAGGTTCAACAACTGATTAATCAAAATACATCTAGGAAAAAAATTGGAATTAAGAACAAAAATTGTTTCAGCGGTAATAAGATCTCTCAAATTGCCACCAAGGTTTCGTTTGAAAATAGTTAAAGAAGATCCAGTGAGACTTGAACTAAGCCTTACTCCTTCTTACGGTAAAAATCCTGTTATTGTTGGTATAGTTGAATCATTAGACTTAGTCGCGCGAAGAGATAGAGAAGGTAGACTGCCTAGAGATCTTCAAGGGACTTGGGACTGGACTGTAAGACATGGAAAAGTTAGTACTGGAGGTTGGAATCCTATGTTAAAAGAAGCATTGCAGACAATGTTTGATACAGGATTGCCAGCCATTGTATATGAGGAATTAACTGGAGATGAGTATCGACCTGTTGATGGTGTAAGGCATGTTAAATAAATAATTTATTATTTTTCATAAAATCTTCCTTAAAACGTTAAAATAATCTGATAGATAATTTAGCTAATTATGAATAAAGACAATCAACCAAGATTTGGTTTTGTAAACTTTGCAGAAACTTGGAATGGACGTATGGCAATGATGGGTATTTTGATTGGACTTGGTACTGAATTAATTACTGGACAAAGTATTCTTCGACAAATTGGAATAGGTTAGTAACTTACTTAATTTCTTCTGCTTTTACATCAATGGTACTTTCACTAGGCTTTTTATCTAATTGATTCTTCTTATTTATAATCTCTAAATCTGCACCGCAATTCATGCAGGTTTCACTTAAACCCAATGATATTGCCCCACAATTACTGCATGTATTAATTTTAGATTTGTAAGAGTTAAAACCTATAAACACTAAAACTAATAATAGAAGAGGAATTAAAAATAAAAGAAGTAGAATATTTCCAACAAAGCTAATAAAAAAGTTAAATCCAAAAATTGGAATAACAATAAGAAAGATTAACGAGTAGGTAAGAAGATTTTTATTAGCTTTAAGAAAATAATTCACCTTAATTATCCTTATCTATAATTTCTTTTTTTATTTACTAAAGTCATACTAGCAATTACTACACTCCAACATTGACCAAAATATAAAATTACTCCTAATAGCCATACCCACAAAGTAAGTACTAGAAAACCTCCAATAAATCCGTATGCTTGAAATCTTACTCCAAGTGAGAGAATACTTTTACTTACTGCTAGGTTCAAAGTGGTTAGGCCAATCCCAATAAGAAGAGATCCTGGTAACAGTGGTTTCAATGGAACTTTTCTACTGGGTAAAAGTGCTTGTAATAAAAGAGCCATTAAAGAAAAGCCAACTAGTGGTATTGCAAACTGACCAACCTGTAATAACGGCAACTTTAATAATAAATCAGAAATAAGATTATTAGATTTTGAAAGATTTTCTAAAACGTTACTTGGGATCATCCTAAGATTTGCACTAATTTGATCTAGTACCATCAAAAAACCAATAAAGAATACTATTAAAAAGGCTTCAACTCTATTTCGGAGAAACTTTGAAGCTTGCACTCTCCAAGCAGCATTAACTTTTTTTGAAGGAATTTCGTCCTCCCAAAGCCTATCCGAACCTCTTTGAAGAGATAGATATGCATTTCCTGCTGTAAAAAGCAAAAACATAGCCCCAAGAATTCCTGCTCCAAAACCTTGATCTATCAAATTAAATAATGTTGTCTCTACTAACTCAACTACTGAAGGAGGTAAAAGCTGAGCAGCAATGGCAATTATTTGTTGATCTAATCCTTCTTGTTTTCCTAGGAACCATGAAGCTATTGAAAGAGAAATTAGAAGGATGGGAAAAAATGATTGAAGTGTATAGTATGCAAATGCAGCGCTTAAATCAACACAATCAGATTTGCTCCATCGTTCACAAGCTCCCCATAAACTTTTCAGTATCCATGTTGAACTTCTCTGCATATTAATTTTCTTCAAATATTTATTTATTTACTTAATTTTTATTGTATCTGATTGAGAAATTTTTCAAGCAATTTTTTATTTATGATGCAACTATTTTGCTAATAATAAATTGCCCCATGGCTTTAGAATTTCAAATTTTTCGATAGATCTACAAGCAATTAATGGAAAATTAACATCGCTCAAGTCTTCTCCTGAAACTAAATTTAAAGGATCTGTTTCTAACCACTTTATAGAACAATTGAGTTCTTCTAATAGCAGCCAGGCTGCTGCAATATCCCATATCTTAGGTGTTGATTCTATTGCTCCGAAAGTTTGTCCCATCGCTACACTCGTAAGATTTAAACTCGATACACCTAAGAGCCTGATTTTGCCAGGAAAAACTGAGTTTGGTTTTTTTTGTAAAATTTTTATTGATCTACTACATAAAGAAATACATTCACTTTGACGATTATTTTGGCTAGGATCAATTTTTTTGTTATTTAACCAAACCCCTTTCCCTTTAATGGATACAAACTTTTTTTTCAATGTAGGAATTATTAAAAAAGAAGATTGTGGTTTACCATCAACGAACCTTGCTACAGATATAGACCAGTAAGGAATACCAGCAGCAAAATTTGTTGTCCCATCGAGTGGATCGACCACCCAGTAAGCTTTTGAATTTGGAATTAACTTTTGCCCTTCTTCACTAAGGACGCCTTCACCTGGAGCTATTGAAGCTAAGCCATCTACGATTGTTTTGTCACTCCATAAATCACAACTTGTTAATAATGATCCATCTGCTTTATTGCTGGCACTAATATTTCCAAAATCTTTTGTTTGTCGTTGACTAACCAATTCAAATAAAGAATCTAAGTCATGTAGTTGTTTATTAGTTAAATTTGGTGGATTCATCTTTAAATATTGCAAATAGACTCTTTATCCTTAATTTTAGTATTATTAATACCCAAACAATTTTCACTTTTATCAAGGAAAGTTAATCTTTCTAATTCATCTATAATCAAATTGTAACTATATATTGCATTAATATTTTTTGATTTCGCATTACTTAATTCACTTTGCCTAACCAGAACATCTTTTAGAGTTGATATTCCTACATCATATCTAAGTCTGGAAAGCCTTACAGACTCTTTGCTAGATTCGATTTCTTTAAGAGAAGAAATTATTTTTTCTTCATTTAATTTAAGATTTAAATAGGCTTTACTAATACTTGTGGTTAAAACATTTTTTAGATTTTCATAAGCATATTTTTCGGATTCTGCATCTGCAATTTTTGATTTATAGGAGTTCTTATTTTGTCCGCCATCAAAAATACTCCATGCAAAATTTAGACTTATGGTATTTGTATAATTTGATCCAGATTTTTCAGAGTCGATATTAGTTGTTAGAGAGTCACCTTTTGAAAATGCGCTAGATAATGAATTACTGATATAGATATTTGGCTTATTTTGAGCTAAAAAGCTCTCTGCTTGGCTCTTTTTGATTGATTTTTGAAGAATAAGGTTTTTTAAGGAAAGATTTTTATCCAAACCCTCATTAATATTCTTATTCAATTTATGATTCCAAAACCCTATAAGATTTTGCTCTTTATTCGTTTCGAAATCTCTCTTAACATTAAGAATCTCATTAAGAGAAATTTTATTAATTTCATGTTCTATTTTCTTTTCATGAAGTGATTGTTGATCTCGAGATAATTGAGCTTCTGCTTCAAGAACTTCGAATTTTGTACCAATTCCAGCATCTAGCTTCGCTTTAGCATTTTCTAAACTTGTAATTGATAAATCAAGTGTGAATTTTTTATTTTTAATATCTTGATATGACTTTTTGTATTTGTGATATCTGATTCTTGCTTCTTGAATTAAATCTTTTTTCTTAATCTCATAATTATTTTCTGCAATTTTGTAATTTATTTTGGCAATTTTAATTTCAGATCCTCTTAGCGGGGCAATTAAATCCCATTTAATATTTAGGGAGGGATTTGCCGTAAATTGTGATGTCTTTAAAGTGGGTAAATTGCTATTGTACTTTTTACCTGCCACATATTTTGGTATCCCATTGGCTTGAAAATCTAAAGATGGGTATCTTTTGGCAATTTGACTGGAAAGATTAAAGCTTGCAGAGGTTACTAAGTTTTGTAATGATTTTAATTCTTGATTATTTAATACAAGTTTTTCTATTTCTTGATAATCAACAAAAGTAATATTTGATTTTTCTTCTAAAACATTATCAATGTAATTTTTTGTTTCGCTCGATAGAACATTAAAGGTATTCATACTTAAAGTAAGCGGCAATAATAAGAAAGGATTTATTACTCTTCTAAGCATGTTTTATAGTTTCGAAAATATTCGATTAACCAATCAAAGTATTAATAATATCATTTGAATCATCAAGAACGTGAATTTTAGTATTTATTTGATTCTCAACTTCTTGAATATTTTTATCATCTAAAAATAAATCAGTATTAATTTTTAACATTATAGATGGTATGTAAACAGCTTCTCCTAAATCCTTATTTTTCAGCCCGTAAATTAGATCTTCTCCAGTAAGAAGACCTGTAACAACTTGATCTTGACCCCAATAAATACTTGGCAGACCATATAAATTAATTGTTAATCCATTAATTAAGTTTAATTTCTTAACTGTAGGAATTAGGGCTTCATAAACTAATTTACCAACAATCCAGCTAACTTTTTTTGGCTTTTTTACTTTTTGGGGTAGGTTTTGAGTCTTCTCTCTCAATCCTTCTAGAAAGTTTCTAATAGTCCCAACTCCATTAGATTCTTGTGGCATATTTTCATAGGTTTTGTAACTAGGTAAATTTGTACCAGCAATTAAATACCATTCGTCTGCTAGCCAGCAAAAACGAGTCCCAATAGTGATTTGTAGAGAGGCTTGAATTCTCTCAACTTGTTTAATAGTTTTTTTTGCGTATTCTGGGCTTATTGATTTCAATCCATCATTTTCAGGTCTAAATTTTGTAAGTCCTACAGGAACTATTGCGACTGAAAGAACTGTTTGTGTGGTTTTTTTGTAGAATTCAGCAAGTTCCAAAATTGATTTCTCAAGAATATCTCCATCATTTATATCTGGACAAACAACAATTTGAGAATGTATTTGAATAGAGTTTTTTTCAAACCACGAAATTTGTTCAAGTATCATTCCTGCTTTTTTATTTTTTAATAATTTTTCTCTTGTGCTGGGGTCAGTAGCATGAACTGAAATAAAAAGTGGGGATAGTTTTTGCATAGCAATTCTTTCCCAGTCTTCTTTTTTTAAATTCGTAAGAGTTAAATAAGAGCCATATAGGAAACTTAATCTATAATCATCATCTTTTATATAAAGGCTTTTTCTCTTACCGCTTGGCTGTTGATCAATAAAACAAAATGGACATCTATTATTGCATTGCTTAATTGAATCAAATAATGCATTTTTAAAATTTATACCTAAATTAACGTCTTGATCTTTTTCAATATTTATATTGTGAATCTCATGATTTTTATCTAAAACTGATATGTCTAAAATTTCTTCACTAATCAGAATCTGATAATCAATTAAATCTCTTGGTTTTTTACCATTTATACTAATAATTGAATCACCTGATTCAAATCCTATTTCTTCAGCAATAGAATTAGCTTCAATACTTTCAATTTCTGCAGGGTTAATTTTATAAGTAATATTTGGAACCAAAAGATCCATAGGATTTTCTGTGTAATTAATTTCTTGCCACACAATTTAAGGCCAAATACTCTTATTTATATTTATTCTAAACTTATATATGACTCTAAGTGTATTAAATACTTTTAAAAAACTAAATATATGTGCGAAATTATGGGCCTTTTATTTATTAAAATATGGCATTCGCAGTTTTCTAAAACACGATTTAGATTAATTAAAATAACCTTTTTCATTGAAAGAATTAATTACAAAAAATTTAGAAGTAAAAGATAAATTCAACTATGAATCCCATAAGACAGTTGATTCATACGAAAATAGTTTTTTATCAAATCCAATATCTTTAAGATTGTGGTCTTCTTTTTTTGTAATTTTACCTATTTTTGTTCAAGCTCCTTGGGTTAGATTAGAACCAATAAGTGCTCTTTGTTTTACTTTTGTTATTGTCTTAGTGGCAATTGTTTTGAATCAGAAAGGATCAAATAAGTGGTTTATTGTCAGTTCATTATTACTTGGTATTTCAGGTAGTTGGCTTGGTGGATGTTTGTTCTGGGGATGGTTAAGCCCATTTCCTATCCTACATATACCTGTTGAAGCTGTTGTTCTCCCATTAGCTTTAATTGGATTTGGTACTAATTGGAAAATAGGTTCAAGTTTTTATATCTCTTCTTTATTTGGAACCGCAGTTACCGACATTACAATATTTTTAATCGGAATCATGGATCAATGGAGGCAGGTAATTACAGCGGATTCTGTAAATGCACCTATGATTCTTCAAAAAACATCAGAGAGTCTTATTCAAATAAAATCATTATCTATTATCGTTTTTGTTGCTCTTATACTTTGGTTTATTTCAAAAGAAATTTTAGATGCTGCCACAATAAATACTACCAGTGGTAAAGCACTCTTAGTTTCTGGTTACGTAATTCAAACGACATTAATTGTTGATGGTATTTTTATTGTTTTAGCAATTCTGCAACCAACTTTTAGCGGATTGGTTTAATGTTAAGGCCCCCATTTTCGCAAGAACCGATACCAATAAATAAATGGGATGTAATCGTTATAGGCGCTGGAGCTGCTGGCCTTATGACTTGTCTTGAATTACCTTCAAATTTAAAAGTGCTTCTTTTAAATAGAAATACTAGTAAGGTATCTTCCAGCAGATGGGCTCAAGGCGGAATTGCATCTGTTGTTAGACAAGATGATTCATTTGATCTTCACGCTGAGGATACTTTAAAAGCAGGTGACGGACTTTGTGATTTTCAAGCTGTAGAAATGCTAGTTAAAGAAGCTCCAGGTTGTGTAGAAAGGTTGCAGAATTTAGGGATGATTTTTGATCAAAGTTCTGATCAACTAGCTACTACCTTGGAAGCAGCCCATTCACGAAGAAGAGTCTTACATGTTAAAGATCGTACTGGACGAGCATTAGTTGAAGTTCTAGAAGATCATATTGAGAATCAAAAAAATATTCTTCACTGCAGGGGTGTCAGAGTAACTGAACTTCTTATTGAAAATAAAGAATGTAGAGGAGTTCAGGTTCTTGATGGAGCAAATTTATATTGGATTAAATCTAGAGCTGTTGTTTTGGCTACGGGTGGTGGTGGACACTTATTTACAAATACAACAAATCCTGCTCAATCCTCTGGTGAAGGGATTGCTCTTGCATGGAAAGCAGGAGCTGCTATCGAAGATTTAGAGTTTGTGCAATTTCATCCAACAGCTTTAAAATTTTATGGTGCACCTTGCTTTTTAATATCTGAGGCACTTAGAGGAGAAGGAGCGGTTTTAGTTGATAAAAATGGTGAAAGTCCAGTTAAAAATCTTGAAAATCGCGATTTAGCTACTAGAGATCAGGTAAGTAGAGCAATAATGAAAAATATGCATGATAATAATGTAGACCATGTTGGCTTAGATCTTCGGTATATTGACCCAGAAAAAATTGTAGAGCGCTTCCCCACAATCTTAAGTCGATGTCAGGATTATGGCGTTAACCCTTTAAATGAGGTTATTCCCGTAGCTCCTGCAGCTCATTATTGGATGGGAGGTGTTAAAACTGATCTAAAAGCATCTTCAACAAGAAAAGGATTATATGCCGTTGGAGAAGTTGCTTCTACAGGTGTGCATGGTGCTAATAGACTGGCAAGTAATTCACTGATGGAGTGTCTTGTTTTCGCAAGAAAAATGTTTTCAATTGTTTTGAATGACCCTTCTAAATTTGAAAAATTTGATAGATCATTTCAAGAGTTTGATATTGAAGATCCTAAAGAAGATCAAATTTCTATAATTGCTGAAAAAATTGATGAACTAAGAAAACTATGTTGGTTAAATTTAGGTGTATCTCGAAATAAGGTAAATATGAGTAATTTTTTAAATTACATTCAAAATGATATAGATAAATTAAATAAAAATGATTTACTAAATAGTCTTGAAAAAATAAAATTTGATCAACAAATAAAACTTAGTGAACGTAATAGAAGAGCATTAAATCTTTTACTTGATTTAAAGAATAGACAAATAACCACCATAATTCTTTTAAAAGCTTGTCTATTTAGAGAAGAAAGTAGAGGAGGGCATTATAGAGATGATTTCCCTGATAAAGATAAAAATTGGGAATGTCATACTAGACAACAGTTAGATCAAAAAATTCAAAAAAGATTTGTTAAAAATTAAGATCTCCCTGATAGTCGGTTTTTGTTGCTAATTCATTTAAGTCACGCGTACCACTAATAATTTCTCCATTTATTTCCCAAGAAGGAAATCCACTGATTCCTTTCGTTTGGCATAGATCATACTCATTATCTTTACCATCTTTAGCACACTCAACTACTTTTAATTCTTTAACTGCTTCCTTGCCAAATAATTGTTTCTGATCGTGGCAATGTGGGCACCAGTATGCACTATACATAACAATATTCTTTTCACTTAAAAATTTTGCAAACTTTACTTTCTGGGGCGAGCTTGAAGTGGTAATTTTTGGCGATACATTTTCAATGGGGTTTGCAACATCAATAGCATTAGAGGGGTCAACGTTTGTTGACCAAATTAGCCCCCCCAGCAGGACACTAACGGCTACAATGAAACCTCTAAAAATCATAGGTTCTCTACTTTCGAACTTTGCTCCAATCATAGAAATTATAAAGATAGAAAACGATAAAATTGCTGAAAGTATACAAAAAAAGCAATATGCTTGAATCTTAAAAAACATTATATTTATCAATAAAAAACTAAATGTTGACGACGCACAAGAAATTAGAAATACTAACCACCATAAAAACTTATTTAGTTTTTCTTTTGGAGAAATTAAATTAAGAGAGAGTATTATTGTGATAACTAATATTGATGAATATGTTGTAAATCCAGCTAATGAGAGAGGTATATTAACTTGATTATTTTCGAATAAAGTACCCCAAGGACTATTTAAAACTGTTTCACAACCATTTTGTATTCCTGGACATGAAAGCGAAGTAAATAACCCCCAGTTTTTTAAAGTAATCGAACCTGTATCAACTATGCCTATAGTGCTAAGAATTGCGATTATGATTTTTGGCCATTTTAAATCTTTTTTATTTCTTCTGTTTAAAGTCTTAAGGGCCATAAAAAAGAAAGTTTGTTATTTACATTATCTATCCTAATATTATCTTGGCATGAGAGTTATATACGAAATGCTGTTTAAATCTTTTAATTCTTATTTTTCAGGTTGTGAAACAAAATAGTCTCAATGTAAAAGAAAAAAAACTATCTAAGGTTGCATTCAGTCATGTTGGTTGTGAGAAAAATCTTGTTGATACTGAACATATGCAAGGCTTATTAGATAAAGAGGGTTATGAAGTTGAAAGCAATATAAATGATGCAAATGTTGTTGTTGTAAATACTTGCAGTTTTATTGAAACA
>QCCL01000020.1 GCA_003281255.1 Prochlorococcus sp. AG-347-L02 | reverse complement strand
AAAAACTCAATATTGGGGGTATCTTTCGTTAGAGTATATAAAGCTAATTGTAATAAGTTATTTTTGATAACATGGTCAACAAAAATTTAGTTAAAGATGTTGTAAAAGAGCCTTACAAATATGGTTTCGTAACTGATATTGAAACTGAAAAAATAGCAAAGGGATTAAATGAAGACATCATAAGATTAATTTCACAGAAAAAAGAAGAGCCTAGATATCTTCTTGATTTTAGATTAAAAGCCTTTAAAAAATGGCAAAAAATGAAAGAGCCCGATTGGGCAGGATTAGGCTATAAACAAATTGATTATCAAAATATAATTTATTACTCTGCTCCAAAGCAAAAAGAGAAAATTTCTAGTTTAGATGAAGTTGATCCCAAACTTCTTGAGACTTTTGACAAATTGGGAATACCCCTTACGGAGCAAAAAAAACTCACAAATGTAGCAGTAGATGCTGTCTTTGATAGTGTTTCTATAGCTACAACTTTTAGAGAAGAACTTGCTGAACATGGAGTTATATTTTGCTCAATCAGTGAAGCAGTAAAAGATCACTCGGATTTGATTGAAAAATATTTAGGCACAGTCGTTCCAGCTAGTGATAATTATTTTGCAGCCCTAAATTCTGCAGTTTTTAGTGATGGTTCTTTTGTTTATATCCCAAAAGGTGTTAACTGCCCTATGGATCTATCTTCCTACTTCCGAATTAATAGCGGAGATTCAGGACAATTCGAAAGAACACTAATTATTGCTGAAGAATCAAGTTCTGTAAGTTATCTAGAAGGTTGTACAGCTCCAATGTTTGATACAAATACCCTACATGCAGCAGTTGTAGAACTTATAGCATTAGACGACGCCTCAATAAAATATTCAACAGTGCAAAATTGGTATGCTGGTGATGAAGAAGGTATTGGCGGAATTTTTAATTTTGTCACCAAGAGAGGAAAATGCTTAGGTAAGAGAAGTAAAATTAGCTGGTCTCAAGTTGAAACAGGGTCTGCAATTACATGGAAATATCCTAGCTGTCTTCTTTTAGGGGAAGAATCTGTAGGAGAATTTTATTCAGTGGCACTCACCAATAATCTTCAGCAGGCAGATACCGGCACTAAAATGATCCATATTGGTGCTAAGACCAAATCAACTATTGTTAGCAAAGGTATTAGTGCAGGCAAGTCAATAAATAGCTATAGAGGTCTTGTCAAAATTGGGACGAAAGCTAGAGGATCAAGAAATTACAGTCAATGTGATTCAATGTTAATTGGGGATCAAGCTTCTGCGAATACATTCCCTTACATCAAATCTCAACAACCCAATTCTGAAATTGAGCATGAGGCAAGCACATGTAGAATCTCAGAAGATCAACTTTTTTATCTCCAAAGCAGAGGTATAGAATTTGAGGAGGCAGTATCTATGATGGTCAGCGGTTTTTGCAGAGATGTATTTAATCAATTACCTATGGAATTTGCTGCCGAAGCAGATAAGTTACTGGCCCTTAAACTAGAGGGATCAGTAGGTTAATAAATCAATTTCTAAACTGAAATGCAAAGTAAAATGAAAGAATCAGATCCAATTTTAGAAGTTGAAAATCTCTCTGCATCTACTGATAATCTTCCAATTTTAAAAGGGGTTTCACTTACTGTCTATCCTGGAGAAATCCATGCCATTATGGGAAGAAATGGATGTGGCAAAAGTACTCTTTCAAAAATCATTGCAGGTCACCCCTCATATAAAATTACAAATGGCGACATAAAATTTCTAGGTGAAAATATCAACTCTCTAGAACCTGAAGAGAGAGCTCAATCAGGAATTTTTCTTGGTTTTCAATATCCAATTGAGATTCCAGGCGTAAGTAATCTTGAGTTTCTTAGAGTTTCAACTAATGCTAGAAGGAAATTCCTTAATAAAGAAGAATTAGATACTTTTGATTTTGAAGAATTAGTTAAAGAAAAGTTAGAAATTGTGAAAATGGATCACGCATTCCTATCAAGGAGTGTAAATCAAGGATTTTCTGGAGGTGAAAAAAAAAGAAATGAAATTCTGCAAATGGCTTTACTTGAACCAAAGATAGCAATATTAGATGAGACGGATTCTGGTCTAGATATTGATGCTCTAAGAATAGTTGCATCAGGAATTAAAAAAATATCAAATAAACAAACTGGGATTATACTTATTACCCACTATCAAAGATTATTAGATGAAATTGAACCAAATTATGTTCATGTTATGTCAGACGGACAAATCATAAAAACTGGTGAGAGTGATCTTGCTCTAGAGCTTGAGAAAAAAGGTTATGAATGGACTGATAACTTTATAAAAGAGACCTAAATAAATGGAAATTATTGAAAAAATAAAAACTAATAAATCGATTAATAATCAAACAGAAATACAAAAAATCTGTCTAAATAAATTGCAATCAAATCCCCTCCCTAATCCTAAAAGTGAACAATGGAGACTTTCAAATAAATCAAAATTTTCAAACTTTTTAGACTACTCTGTTAATGAAAAAGCTCCAATATTTGATACACCTTTTCCGAACTCTTCTCAAAGTAATATCAGGTTAATAATTGGTGATAATTGCCAAATTAATTTAAAAGAAAAAAATTATTCAATAAAGCAACTAAGTGAAGATAAATTGATTAAATACATCAAAGAACAGATATCATGTTTTGATCAAAACGAAAATTGGAGTGACTTATTAAATCTTTCTTTAAACTGTACAAAAAATACCTTGGGATTGAAAATAAGTGGATCAGAAATTCCTCCTATTGAAATCTTTAGTCATGCATCAAGTGATTCTTTAAATGCAAAAACCCTGGTAATATTTTTAGAAAAGAATTGTGATATTGATTTATTACAAGTAAATCTTGGTAAAGAAAACTCTTCATTATCTCAATCTACGTTCTTTTGTTTAGAAGAAAATACTTCCGTAAACCATGGTGTTGTTTCTTACGGGGAAAATAAATCAAATCTATTAAATTCTCTCAATGTAATTCAACAAAAAAATAGCGTATACAATTTAGGATCTTTACATTTCAAGTTTAATTATGCAAGATTTGAAATTCGTATTAAACAATCTGAGGGAAACGCTAAAACCAATATCAAAGGTATGCAAATAACAAAAAAAGATGAGCAAATTTCCACTTATACAAAAATAGACTTTGCTGGGCCAAATGGATTTCTAGATCAAATCAATAAATCACTTGCTGACGAAAAATCACATGCAATATTTGAAGGGTCAATAATAGTTCCAAAAATTGCCCAGAAAACTGATGCTTCTCAATTAAGCAGAAATTTACTTTTATCAAATCTCGCACAAATAGATACCAAACCTCAATTAGAAATAATTGCAGATGACGTCAAATGCAAACATGGAGCTACAATTTCACAACTAAATGAAGAAGAACTTTTTTATATGCGGACAAGAGGGATCACATTAACAGAAGCAAGTAAACTACAATTAAGTTCCTACTTTCAAGAAATAATTGCATTTATTCCCGTTTCAAAAGATAGATGGGATTTGCTTGATAAACTTTTAAATGAAAATTAATGGAAACAATTCAAAATTTCCCTGAAATAACGAAGAAAGACTTTCCTCTTTTAAATAAGAACTTAAAAAGTAATGATCAAATTATTTATTTAGACCATGCTGCAACCACTCAAAAACCAATACAAGTCTTAGAAAAAATTAATGAATACTATAGAAACTTTAATGCCAATGTACATAGAGGCGCACATCAATTAAGTGCTAAAGCAACAGAAGAATTTGAACATGCAAGATATTTAATTAGCAAATATATAAATGCGAATTCAACAAAAGAAATTATTTTCACAAGAAATGCTACTGAGGCAATCAATCTAGCAGCTAGATCATGGGGCGAATCCTCATTAAGGGAAAACGATGAAATTCTCTTATCAATAATGGAGCATCATAGCAATATTGTTCCATGGCAAATGGTTGCAGCAAAAAATAAATGCAAATTAAAATTTATAGGTATAGATAAAAATGGGAAATTAGATATAGAAGATTTTAAATCAAAACTAACATCTAGAACTAAGCTTGTAAGCCTAGTACATGTTAGTAATACTCTAGGTTGCTGTAATCCAATCAAAGAGATCACTAAATTAGCCAAACAAAAAGGTTCTTTAGTGTTAATAGATGCATGTCAAAGTTTGGCGCATCAAAAACTAGATGTGATTGATCTTAATATAGATTTTTTAGCGGGTTCAGGTCATAAACTTTGCGGTCCTACAGGTATTGGTTTCCTGTGGTCAAGAAAAGAAATCCTTGAAAAGATTCCTCCTCTCTTTGGAGGAGGCGAAATGATTCAAGATGTTTTTGAAGAGACAAGTACTTGGGCAGAGCTACCACATAAATTTGAGGCTGGAACTCCAGCCATTGCAGAAGCAATAGGTCTTGCAGAAGCAATTAATTATATAAATACTATTGGATTGAATGAAATTCATGCATATGAAAAAACTATTACTAAATATTTATTTGAAAAATTAAATGAAATAGAAAATGTTGAAATTATAGGTCCATCACCTCAGAAGGATCCAGAAAGAGCATCACTCGCTACCTTTTATGTAAAAAATATACATTCAAACGATATTGCTGAAATTCTTGATTCAAAAGGAATTTGCATCAGAAGTGGGCATCATTGCTGTCAACCTCTTCACAGATACATTGGAATTAAATCTACGGCTAGAGTTAGCATGAATTTCACAACCAACAAGGAAGAAATTGATATATTTATAGAAAAATTAAAAGATACTATTAATTTTCTAAAAATCAATTCTTAAATATTCAAAGCATATTTTAAAAATTCCTGAGATTTTTGTATTACTATTTTTTTATTTTCAATATTTTTAAACCCATGCCCTTCATTATCAAAAAAAATTACTTCTGAATATTTATTATTACTAATCAAAATTTCTTGAATTTTTAAAGTTTTTTCATAAGAAATAACTTTATCTTTTTTCCCATGAAAGATTAAGATAGGTTTTTTTATTATGTTAATGTAGTTTACCGGCGATCTATTTATATAAACATCATTATTTTTTGCATAATTTCCTACCAAAGAATTTAAATAATCTTTCTCAAATCTATGAGTGTTGTAATGCATATCCTTCAAATCAATAACAGGATATTTACAAATTGCTGCTCTAAAAATAGATCCATGTAATAAACAATTCAGGGCAGTTAAACCACCAGCACTATTACCAAAAATTACTACTTTCTCACTATCAACTAGATTTGATTTGATTAATTCCAGAGCTAGTGCTTTGCAATCATAAGGATCAACAATACCCCACTTATAATTCAACCTCTCTCTATATGCTTTGCCAAAGCCTGATGATCCTCCATAATTAACCTCAGCAACAAAAAATCCTTTCGACGTCCAATATTGAACTTCGGAATTATATGATCCATCAAAAAATGAAGTTGGTCCACTATGGGCTCTAACAAGGAGTGGTGGCTTTCTAAAATATTCAACAAGCGGCCTATAAAGAAAAGAATGAGTGGATTGATCTTCAAAACCTTTAAACCAAAATGTTTCAGGTTTTGAACAGTCTTTTATATGATCAACAAATATCTGCTCAGACAAATTTGATAAAACTTTTTTTGCAAAATCAATTTCAAATACAAGCCCTACAAAATCAGTTCCATAACCTTTTAAAAGAACTTTTTTTTGAAAAACACTGAAATCACTTATTGAGGTAAAAGGAGTAGAAAATTCCTTAACAAATTCAAGATCTTTATATTGTTCCACTATTAAATTATTTTCTTTTTTTGCTAGGCAAAATAAATTTTTTATAGTCCCTGAAAAAAATGTTATTCCGGAGACCCATTGTGGTGCTCCATATTCAATCAAATTTCTCTCTACTCTTTTCTTAATAAAAATATTCTCAATTTCATTAATATCTAAAAACAATAAATTCCACCATCCAGAACTATCTTCAGAACATACTAAAAGTGTTTCACTTATCCAATATGGTTGAAAAAAAGAAACGTTTTTTTTTGAATTTATCAGCTTATCTGAAAATTTTTTTATTTTTTTTATCTCTCCATCTTGATCTATTTCAGCAAAAAACAGATCATTTTTCTCCCAGGGCATATATGGAGAATCCCACTCTATCCAAGAAAGTAATCTAGCAGAGGTATTAGAGGATAAATCTCCAACAAAATTTTTAAATTTTTTTATTCGATGAATATCTTGTTTAGTTTTTTTTAAATTTAAAGAAAATAAATAATCTCTATTATTTATCTCGCATATACCATACAAAAAATTTTTTTCAGAAATGACAAATGAAGAATCGAAATTTCCATCAATTGATTTAGATAGTTGTCTAGGTTCTTGAACTGAATCGAGATATTTATTTTTACTTCTAAAATTTGACGCTGCCTCTTTAAAAATTTGAAACCATACTGCATTAGTAATCTGATCTATCCATATCAAATAAAAATTATTTTTAAAATTTATACATTTATAAGAATTACCGCCATATCCATGAAAATTATTTTTCATGTAATATTTTTTTCTTGTTAATTTCTGAGGAAAAGCATCTTTATCATTAAATGGTCTTGCAAAAATGGCATTCTCATTTTGACCGTCACCAACAACATTAATCCAAAAAATGGTATCTCTAATTATAGTTAACTCCTTATAAGTATTTTTTTTTGATTCAGTTCGTCTAACTTTTAACTTATCATCATTACTCATTTAAAAAAAATATAAAGAAAGTAAATTAAAGTGCTAGTATTTTTATAGCTAAACTCTTAATTAAAAACTTTTTTTAACGTGGCAAACCATTTTTCACAACTTGCAAAAAAGTCAAGAACAAATGGAAGCTCAGAAAAAATTGCAAAAGAACAAACAGGTAAACCATCTCTAGACATTTATAAACTTGGTGATGATGTACTAAGACAAAATTCCAAAAGAATAACTAAGGTTGATGAATCGATTAGAAATCTTGCCAGAGAAATGCTTCAAAGCATGTATGCAGCTAAAGGAATTGGACTTGCCGCACCTCAAATTGGTATCAACAAAGAGCTACTAGTAATAGATGTAAATTTTGAAGATTCAGCAGCAGAACCTTTAATATTAATCAATCCAGAAATTACAGACTTTGGAACAACCCTTAATTCATACGAAGAAGGCTGTTTGAGTATTCCTGGCGTATATTTGAATGTAGTAAGACCATCGACTATAAAATTAAAATTTAGAGATGAAATGGGGAGACCACGTAAAATGAAAGCAGATGGACTTCTGGCGAGGTGTATTCAACACGAAATGGATCACTTAAACGGAATATTATTTGTTGATAGAGTTACATCAAAAGATGATTTGAACAAAGAACTTATAAAGGAAGGGTTTAACGAAAATGACGTAATTTCTATTAATTAATCTAATGACTGAAACTACAATATTTCAAAAAATAATTAATGAAGAAATACCCTGCGATAAGCTTTATGAAGATGCTTTTTGCATTGCGTTTAATGATATCCAAGCGCAAGCACCTGTTCATTTTTTAGTGATTCCAAAAAAGCAAATTATCAGTTTATTAGATTGTATTGAAGAAGATGAAAAATTATTAGGGCATTTACTTTTTGTTGGTAGCAAAATAGCAAAATCAAAAAATTTAACTAATTGGAGAACAGTAATTAATACTGGTGCAGAGTCAGGACAAACAGTTTTTCATTTACATATTCATTTTTTATCTGGAAGAAAAATGAATTGGCCTCCAGGTTAAAACTCTCGAAAGCAGTGATTATAAGTTATAAATAAGTAAAAACAAAATGAATACACCAAAATCCTTAAATACAGAATCTAAAAACTTATTCTATCTAATATCAAAAAATTGGGAAGAACTAGACGATTCACTCAAAACTAAATTAATAAAAATTTGGAGAGTTTTAACTTATAAATGGCAATTACAAATTTTATTTAATCTACCTTTTCTTTTATGGTGGGTGTTAGATAAATCTCTTTCAAAAGTGCATGAATTTGATACAACAATCTTAAATTACTTAAATTTACCTGATTGGGCACTTTCATTTATTGGCTTTGGTCAATAGACTTCTAAAAGTTATAATTTATTTTATAAACTAGTCGAGTAATGAATAAATCAGTTAATAATAAATCCAAAATACTTTACCAATTACAAAAATTAAGGAAGCTTTCTCAACCATTTTTTCTTCCAATAGACCAATGTAATGGATTTCAATTCATATGGCTTTTGATTTCTCTTTTATTTTGTGTTGGTGGAATAGTACTTGTTGGTCTTACAGGAATAATCAGTTTTTTTGAAAGCTTTCAACCAATTTTTCTTGAAAAGTATTTCGGAGGCGTAGTAAGTACTGTTAATTCAATTTGGGCTGGTAGTTGGGGATTGCTTTTCTCTGCCTTATTTCTAATTGGATCAGGCAGCTTTTTTAGCTTAAGACGTCAATTAAAAAACCGTAGATGGTTACATTGGTTATTCCTTGCGATAATTGTATTAATGCTTTTAGCTGTAAACGGAATAAACGCAGGTATTGGATTCATAGCAAGAGATTTAACAAATGCTTTAGTAGAAAAACAAGAAGATGGATTTTATCGGATATTGGGGATTTACGCTTGTTGTTTCGCTGTAGCTCTACCCATACGTGTTTCCCAAATATTTTTTACATACAAGTTAGGAATAATTTGGAGAGAATGGCTTTCAAAAAGTTTAGTCAAAGATTATATGACTAATAAAGCTTATTACCAATTAAATCCCAATGATGAAGAACAAACAGATGTAGATAATCCTGATCAAAGAATCACTGATGATACACGAGCTTTTACCGGACAAAGTCTCTCTTTCACATTAGGTATTTTTGATGCCCTACTAACATTTTCACTTAATATTCTTATTTTATGGAGTATTAGTACAACACTTACTTTTTCTTTATTTGGTTACGCTGCATTTGCAACTTCTATCCTTTTAATTGCTGGAAAAAATCTTGTAAAGATTGACTTTGATCAACTTAGATATGAAGCAGATTTTCGATATGGCTTAGTTCATATTAGAGATAATGCTGAATCAATAGCCTTTTACGCTGGGGAGAAACCTGAGCGAAGTGAAACTGAAAGACGCTTAGGAGAAGTAGTGAGAAACTTTAATTTATTGATTATATGGAGAGTAATAATAGACGTCATGAGAAGATCCATTAATTATGCTGGAAATTTCTTTCCATATTTAATAATGGCAATCCCTTACTTTAAAGGTGATATTGATTATGGACGCTTTATTCAGGCAAGCTTTGCATTTGGAATGGTCGAAGGTTCGTTATTTTTCATTGTTAATCAAATCGAAGAACTTGCAAAATTTACTGCTGGGATTGGCAGATTAGAAGGATTCCAATCAAAAGTTGAATCCATTAGTCAAACCAACCCAACAAGCAATCAAAACGTTATTTCAGATTACCCCTCAATTCTTATTAATAATGCTGACCTCTGCCCACCAGGATCAAATAAAACAATAATAAAAAAATTAAATTTGAGCATCGATAATAATCAATCACTTTTAGTTGTAGGACCATCTGGGTGCGGAAAAACATCTTTACTAAGAATGATTAGTGGTTTATGGGAACCCGATCAGGGAGTAATTAAAAAACCGAAAATGGGGGAATTATTATTCATACCTCAAAAACCATATATGCTACTAGGTTCTTTAAGAGAACAATTATGTTATCCCACAGAAGTTAAAAAATTTAGCGATGAACATCTTACTTCTGTACTTCATGAAGTAAATTTAAAAACCTTGGTGGATCGGTATCCTAATCTTGATATCAAACAAGATTGGCCACGAATTCTTTCCTTAGGCGAGCAACAAAGATTGGCTTTTGCAAGACTCTTACTAAATTCTCCAAGATTTGCAGTCCTTGATGAAGCAACAAGTGCTTTAGATATTAACACTGAAAAAAAACTATATAGTTTACTAAAGGAACGAGAACTTTCTCTTATTAGTGTTGGACATAGACCTAGCTTAAAAGATTTTCACGAAAATATTTTAGAATTAAATGGAAAAGGAGACTGGAAATTATTGACTTCTGATAAGTATAATTTTAAGGATTAGCAAAGAAAATGAATTCAAAAGAAGAACAAACTAACTCTGAAGTTACTAATTTAGAGAATGAGAGTTTTACAGAACAGCAGAAAGATCCAAATAACATCACTAAAGAAATTGGTGTCAATAATTTAGATAAAAAATCTGTAGAAATTCCAGATGAATATAAATTTGGATGGAGTAGTTATTCAGAAATAACTAATGGAAGATTTGCAATGATTGGCTTCCTCGCAATAATATTGATTGAATTATTTAGTAAACAATCGTTTTTAAAATGGGCAGGAATCTTATAATTAATCATCAAATCTAGAACTGTTATCTCTTGGTTTCTTCTTGTTTGTTCCAACGTTATATCTACTATTTTGGTTTTTTGAACTTGATCTAGCTGAAGAGCTTACTCTACGAGTCTCACGTGGTTTTTTGACTTGATTAGTATCTTTAAATGAAGCATCTTCTACTTGAGCCGTTGAAGCTTGCTGCCTAATGGGAGATCTAGTAGGTTTCTTTCTTAATGAAGAAGAATCACTAGAATTAGAGATATTATCTCGTCTAGAAACTGTACGATTCATTCTGGGTCTTGACCCTGTTTTAACTTCATCACGAGATAAATTTCTTCTCTCACCAAAGTTATTTGTTTCTGGTTGTTTAATATTTTTATCTTCAGAAGTCTGTCTTCTCCTTCTTATAGGTTCATCATTTTCAAACTGACTTATTTCCCTCGTGGATGGCCTACTTCTACTTGCTGCAGCAGAGGGTATAGCTCTTGAAACATTCCTCCTACGAGATCTCCCCTCCGTGTAGTCTTCTTCAAATTCATCATCTTGGGGTTTAAATCTTCTAGATGGTCTTTCAGATTCTTCAAATCTATCATAATCGTCATTAAATCGGCCCCTGGAATTTCTGGGTACATCAGAAATAGGATCATCATCAAAATAAGATGACCTTCTAGCTTGATCAGTAGCAACTCCCCTCAATCGCACACTTTCATATGCGAAAAAAACTGTAGTTCCCGCTAATAAAAACTGACCAAACTGAAGGATAGGATCTAACCTCCAACCTTGAAAAAATAATATTCCTCCGCACAACAGTCCAATTGCTGCGAAGAAAACATCATAATCCCTTGCCAATGCAGGCTTAAAGGACCTCAGAAAATAAAGGCCTCCTCCACATACCGCGAGAACTATACCAACAATACTGGCCCAATTGAGACTAGCATTGACCACATTCTTTCTCCAAAAATTTATTTTTTTAAGGGTTACTTATATCCCTATATATATAGTGTACTTAAAACTTCTACAAAAACTAGCGTCTTCCAGTAGAAGTACGATCGAGGGAGTCTTTCTGGCTGACAAAAATCAAAAATGCAGAGGCTGGAATAACGATTAGTAAGGCAGCGGCAATAAAACTACCTATCATTCCAACTGCGGAATTATTTGCAACTTCAGCAGAAAAATCTGCGGCTAGTAATAAATTTGAGATTTGAAACACTTTTTAAATATTAAATTCTCAATTTATAATACGAATTAAATACGTTTCATAGGGTTATTTATTAAGATGAATTAAATAATTGTGATTTCCTTGCTTGTAAACTCTCTTCAAATTTTAAATATTAGTTTAGGAATTTCTCTTTCATATCTAACTATAGTTTTTCTAATTAGATTAATACTTACTTGGTACCCTAAAATTGATTTAAGTAAAGGTTTATGGTTATTAATTTCAATACCATCAAGTTCTATTCTTAATTTAACAAGAAAACTAATACCTCCAATAGGAGGTGTTGATGTTGGACCCGTAATTTGGATAGGGATTATAAGCTTTTTAAGAGAAATATTAGTAGGTCAGCAAGGGCTTATAAAACTTGCATTGCATACAAATATTTCATAGAAATCATTTAATTATTTTTCAGTAATTTGGCAATAATTCTTCTTCTACATATTTAGTATGTATCTTACCCTGCTTAAATTTAGATTTATTCAGTAAGGTTAAATGAAAGTTAATTGTTGTAGGAATACCAGTTATTGCACATTCATTTAAAGCCCTGTTCATACGTTTAATTGCAGTATTACGATCTTTTCCCCAGACTATTAATTTACCAATTAATGAGTCATAGAACGGAGGTATTTCATAGCCTGTATAAACATGACTATCCACCCTTACACCAGGGCCACCAGGGGGAAGCCACCCAGTTATTTTTCCAGGTGATGGTCGGAAATTGTGAGAAGGATCTTCAGCATTGATTCTACATTCAATGGCATGACCGTTTAAATGGATATCATCCTGATCAAACTCCAAATTTGCTCCGCTTGCGATTTTAATTTGCTCAGCTATTAAATCAACTCCTGTAACCATTTCAGTAACAGGATGTTCAACTTGAATCCTAGTATTCATCTCCATAAAATAAAAATTATCATCATCATCAACTAAAAATTCAACTGTCCCCGCTCCTTCGTATCCGATACTTTTTGCAGCAGCAATAGCTGCGTTCCCCATTTTTTTTCTTAGCTCAGTGTTAATTGCAGGACTAGGAGACTCCTCTAGCAACTTCTGATGTCTTCTTTGAACTGAACAATCTCGCTCTCCTAAATGAACAACATTACCGGATCTGTCAGCCAAAATTTGAATTTCTACATGTCTTGGCTTTTTTATAAATTTCTCCATATATAAACCATCATTACCAAAAGCCGCTTCTGCTTCGCCTTGAGCTGCTTTAAACATTTTTTCAAGATTATCGGAGTTTTCAACCAACCTCATACCTCTTCCACCTCCCCCAGCAGTCGCTTTAATAATTACCGGATAGCCGATATCATCTGCCAATTTATAAGCCTCATCAACATTTGATAACAAGCCTTTACTACCAGGTACTGTAGGAACCCCAACTGCTTCCATAGTTTCTTTAGCTGTAGATTTATCTCCCATAGATCTAATAGCTTTTGGAGATGGACCAATAAAAATTATGCCGTGATCGTTACACATCTCAGCAAATTTATCATTTTCAGCAAGAAATCCATAACCAGGATGAATAGCATCAACTCCTCTCGATGTAGCAGCAGCAAGTATATTTGGAATATTTAAATAACTCTTATTACTTAATGAATCTCCAACGCAAACCGCCTCATCAGCAAGCTGAACATGCAATGCTTTTTTATCTACAGTGCTAAAAACTGCAACGGTTGCAATACCTAGTTCTCTACAACTTCTAACAATTCGTAAAGCTATTTCTCCACGATTAGCAATTAAAACTTTTTCAACCATTATGAAAATAAAATTGAAGAAATGAAATGACTTAAGATAAAAAATTATTTGCCAAAGTATTCAACAAAATTTTTTAGTGATCAGAGGACATTTTTTACAATACAACCTAAAACGTTATATATGTATAAATATTTTTTTTATGCAATAGAAAAATTATCCATCATATTCAAAAAAACTCTTTTCGAACTACATGCTTATTTCAGCCAATAATGTATTATATTTTTAAGGTTTAAGCATCCCCCAGTTGCTGAAAACCCTTTGCGGACGTGGCGGAATTGGTAGACGCGCACGTCTAAGGAGCGTGTGGCTTCGGCCTTGCGAGTTCAAGTCTCGCCGTCCGCATTTAATGTATTCTGGTTTAACTGCAATGAAAAAAAAAACAGTTGCAGTAGTTATAATTTCCAACGGTCCTGGTGAATTAACTACATGGGTAAATCCTGTAGTGAATGAGATTAACAAAATAAATAAATCACTATGTGATGAAGATAAACACGATTACATTCTTAGGTTAGTCCTTGTTCCTTGCCCAAATGCTACTGGTAAAGAATTTTTGGTTGCAAATTCATGGAATAAATTTGAATTAATTACAAAATCCCAAAGTTTTTGGAAATTGTTAATAAATCCACATTCTTTTGCTGATTGGCCAAAAAAAGGGGTAGTTATTTTCCTTGGTGGAGATCAATTTTGGAGCATTTTATTAGCTAAAAGATTAGGTTATTTAAATATCACATATGCTGAATGGGTTTCGCGATGGCCTAAATGGACCGACGAAATTGCTGCTATGAATGTAAAAGTAAAAGAGTTAATACCTATAAAATATAAATATAAATGTAAAGTTATTGGCGATTTGATGGCAGATATCAAACTTAATAGCGAAATATCATTAAGAAATAAAGAAAAACACTACATTGCATTGTTGCCTGGTTCTAAGAAAGCAAAGCTTTCTGTTGGAATTCCTTTCTTCTTAGAAGTTGCAGATCATATCGCTGAAGAAAATCAAAATATAGATTTTATAATTCCCATTGCACCAACTACTGATAAAAGTGAATATTTATTTTTTCAAAGCAACAAAAATCCAATTGCTAAATATTACTCATCAAAAATCAAAACAATTAAAAACTTCAAATCCTCTCGTTTTGATTATGTTATTGAAACATCAAAAAATACAAAGATTTATCTAATTAAGAAACATCCTTGCTATGAAATATTAAAAGAATGTGATCTTGCAATTACAACTGTAGGAGCAAATACTGCAGAATTAGCAGCTATTAGTCTTCCAATGTTAGTTGTTCTGCCAACTCAACATTTAAATATGATGAATGCCTGGGATGGTATTTTTGGAGTAATTGGAAAAATTTCATTCATCAATAGATTCCTGACTTTTATAATTAAGAATTTCTATTTTAAAAAAAAGAAGTTTTTTGCTTGGCCAAATATTAAAGCTAAAAGAATGATTGTCCCCGAAAGGATAGGTAATATTTCGCCAATAAAAATTGCAAGAGAAGTATTATTTCTTATTAAAAAAAGAGATCAATTAAAAAGTATTAGGGAGAATCTTTACAAAGAGAGAGGCGATAAAGGTGCCTCAAAAAAACTTGCTTCTTTAATTGTAAATTCAATAAAAAAACTTTAACAATTACCAGGGATCATCAATTTCAAACTTTTCTGATTTTTGATTATCTTGAACAAAATTTTTTTCATCTAGTGGTTCAATATCTAAAGTTTCAGTTGCATTTTGAATTGGTCTTTTCGAAACTAAATTAGCAGTTGATTGTTTCTTTTGCTGAAAATCAATATTATTTTTTCCATCTATTTGATTAACACTATTTTGATTCTCGATCTGATCATAATCATCATTATCCATGTATAACTTTTTTCTATTATTTATTTCTTCTGCAGAACCCTTTATTTCAACATATTCAAGTTCATCTTCATAATCATCTTCGTAATCATCTTCTTCAACAGCTTCTTCATATTCCTCGGCTAAATTATTTTGCTGTTCTGTTTCAGAACCTGAAAGTAACTGATTTTCAACAGGTACAAGATTTGCAGAGTATCCATTTACTTCCCTTTCATCCCATGAAGAACCTCCGACTCCAAGTTTCTCAAGTAGCCCACTACTTAGTTGCTTCAATTTCTCTTCCGCACCTTCATAAACAATAATCCTATCAGTACCACTACTTACAATTTCCTCAACAGGTATTTCCCAAGTACTTAAGACTCCCTCACCTAAAAGCGGAACACCAACAGCACCCATAACGAGAGATATCAAATCCCCAGTCTCAATATCAAAAGAGAAGCCAAGAACTCTTCCTAGAAGTTGCCCAGATTCTGTAATCACTTGACAATTAATTACCTTCCCATATCTTTCTGGAGAAAAACTCTCACTCAAAGAATCTAGGGAGTCAACTAATATGACATCTCCAACTTGCTTTATACTTTCCAAAGGCATCCATTTTGGCAAACCTGGTAAAAATCTTGTCAGTGGATTATCTCTTAGTCCCAAAGCGACCACCTCTCTTCTATCTATATCAACAACAACTTCGCCAACTACGCCTAGCCGCCTCCCAGTATCAGTAGTTATCACTTGTGTTCCCATTAATTCTGACCTTAACCATAAACGTTCACTAGGAACCGAGTTAGGGAGATTCTTATTAGCAGAAGTGTTAGACAAGCTCATAAATTTCTTTTTATCATTCTGACGTATAAATTTAAAAAAGTGAGTTTATGCAGCATTTGGTAACCCAAGAACTTGAGTATTAGCACCTCTGGCTTGCGCGACCCCAATTGTTCGTTCAGACGCACTAATCATAGGCCTTCTATGACTTACGACTATAAATTGTGCATTTGATGACTGATTCGATATTAGTTTTGACAACCTTTCAACATTAATACCATCTAAAAAACTATCAACCTCATCTAATGCATAAAAAGGTGAAGGTTTATACTTTTGCAAAGCAAATAAAAAACTTAAAGCAGTTAATGATTTTTCACCACCTGACATAGAGGCTAATCTTCTGACATTTTTTCCCTTAGGATGAGCCACTAAAGTTAATCCTCCTTCTAAAGGAGAATTAGGATTTTCAAGTTGTAGAAATCCATCTCCATCAGATAAATTTGCAAAAATTTCTCTAAAATGTCTATCAACTTCTTTAAATGCTTGCATAAAAGCCTCCTGACGCATCGTAGATACAGTTTCTATTCTCAGCAATAATTCAGATCTTTCATTAGATAGAATTTCTAATTTTTCTCTCAAACCATTTAATCTCTCAATTAATTCTTCTAGTTCATCAAGAGCCAACATATTAACAGGTTCTAAGCTTTGTAGTTTTGTATTTATTATCGAAATTTCTGATTGCAAAGATTCAAGACTCTTTCCTTCATATTCTCCAAACTCCGGGGAAGGATTAGGTAGATCTTTTTTATAATTTTCTAATTTTATTTTCTCGCTTCTCATCTCTTCTTTAAGAGAATGCATATCTCTTTCAAGATATTCAAGCTTCAACAGATAGTTATTATATTCTT
>QCCL01000019.1 GCA_003281255.1 Prochlorococcus sp. AG-347-L02 | reverse complement strand
CATCCGCTAAGTTCTTTGAATAATCAATAGACCTAATTAATACCTCTTCTTTATGTTTTTTATACTCATCTAATTTAAAATCAAATTCCTTCAGTACAGTTAAAGAGAGAATCTTTAACCTCATAGCATCTTTAAATGATATTTTTCCAGCATTTTTTCGTGATCTTTCTCTTATCAACTCACACTCTTTAACTAGTTCTTTTGCCTTCTTAATACTTTCAGAATTATGAATAAGATTAATACTTTTTATAGTTGATTTATTTAAACCCCAATCCTGAATAAGGATATTCTTATAATCCTGAGCATTTCTATTTAAGTCATAGAAATTTCTTAATTCAGATTCAAATAATCTTATTTTCTTTGCATACTCTAATCTCTCATCAACTAGTGCTTTTACTTTTGCACTTAATCTATTAAGTTCTGTCTCTTCAATTGGATTTTGTACATCTATTGATTTATCAATTAAGGAATCAATAATTGCCCTCATATTTTCTTTCTTTTTCTGATTATCAGAGATATACAAACAAGATGATTCTCCTAATACATCAGTCAATTTCTTATGAACTATATCTACAGCAGGTGTTTTTTGAGAAGCGACTAAAACCTTTAAACCCAATTCACTTGCCGCTATGGCAAGTGCTGAAATTGTAAATGATTTACCAGTTCCTGGAGGTCCTTGAATATAAGAAACATCATTTCTAAGTGCTCTAAAAATCGCAGTTCTCTGTGATTTTGATAAAGAAAAAGGTAACCTCGCAAGCACATCGAAAATCTCTTCTTCTTTAATACCTGTATGCTGAGGGACAAATTTTGTGCCAGAAAAAAACTGAATCTAATAAACGAGATAAAGTAGTACTCATAGTCTTATCTCTTGTGCCAAATCATTTAGCGCTCTATAAGTACTAAGTCCTGGAGGAATAGGTGCAAAAAATATCCAATCACCTGGACAGAAGAAGAATTTCTTTATTTTTTTCTCGTCTCTTGCGCTAATAGCAGCAGTTACAGAATCCAAAGGAGTTTCAACTATTTCAGCAGGGGTCTCAGTGAGTTGTTTAAAACCATTTAGAAAATTTAAAGATAATTTATTCAGGATAGTTAAATCATTACCTTTTAATTTTTCTAAACTTTCTTCAATAGTTTCAATAATTTGACTTCCAGTTTTATCACTTTCCGGATCAAATGCTGCAAATGCTTCCTCCTCTTCGTCAGCATTTCTAGCAATTAGTGCAGAAGCAATATCATAATTAACAACCCACTCAGATATTTCCCAGTCTCCATCATCATCAAAAGTTACTTGACCATAAAGAGTTGGAGCAGCAATTAATCGTAATGCACTATTAGAACCAACCTTTTTTGTATAAGTACCTGAAAGTATCCCAATTCCACAAAAAATGCCATTTCCTATTTTTTCTTGATCAGTCTGTCTTCTATAACCATCAGAAGAATGATCAATAAGATTATTTAATTTTAGTGAAGTAATCCTTTGAAATTGTTTTGCTTTTTTACCTTTAGAACCTCTAATTAAAACTTGAGAATAGTTTCCTGAACTCCCGGAACCATATACCACTTTTCTACTCATATCTCTTAAATAAAGGAGATATTTTTCACTTAACTGATCTGACATAATTTATAAAGAAACTGTAGAGTTAAGTGTTTCTTTTAATGATTTTATTGAGTCAGTTGTTTTTTCAGTTTTAGCAGATAAATCATTAATGGCAGATGACAATGAAGAATTAAGTTTTTCTTGAGAAGTCTCAATTTTTTCAACACTATCATTAACACTCTTCAGTGAACTAACAATTTGAGTAGATAGGTCTTTTATTGAATCAGCACTTGTCTGTGAAACCTTTTCAGTTAATTCAGTAACTAATCCAGATACTAAGTTTGCATGATTTTCTAAACCAGAAGTAACATTTCCAAGTGCTTCTTTGCTTACAGCAGAACTTTTAGTAAGAGCATCTGAAATTTCTACAAAATTCTTTGCAGATTCTTCAGTATCTCTTGAGAGGAGTTCTAATCTATCCGCTAATTTTGTAAAATCATCTTTTTGCTTATCTATGGAGTTTTTAATCTGATCACTGCTAGAAATAACTGTACTTACAACTTCTTTTTGGACATTATTTAAAGAATTCTGAATAGATTCAATTTGTTTTTTTGATTTTTTACTTTCTAAGAAAAATAAAATAGTTAAAAGTCCAGTTATCACAGGATTTGCTATTGATGCAATTATTAAGGCGATATTCATTTGATTTAAACTTTTGACTCATTATATAGATCTCATAATAATTTTTTAAGTTTATAATAACTTTATTAAGAAATCATAAAAAAATTATTACTTTTTAGAGTGATAATTAATAAATAATTTAAGAAATTAAGAACTCTAAATATTTTAAAACTCAATAAATTCTTCTCAATGCTTAATTAAAAAATTAAACTTTTTAACTATCTCAAGATATAAAATCTCAGCGAGTAATATTCTTTAGATTACGCTAAATATTTTTTGTCATTACACTAACTTTACACTAACTTTTTTACAAAAAATTATTTATTTAAAAACAAATCCAGTGGTTATTATTGGAATGTACTGAATATCTATTTCTCCTCTAACTCCAGTTATAGTCACAAAAAAAGAGACTTATGAGGTCTCTTGATTGTTCTTGATTTTGTTAAGGAACTCCCCGGGCGGGATTCGAACCTGCGACCAATCGATTAACAGTCGATCGCTCTACCGCTGAGCTACCGAGGAATATAAAATGAATTTAGCTCTTTAAAGTACCTTATGACAAGTACAAAGATTAATTATATTCAAATTTTGATGGTTCTTGCCAGTTAGATAAAAAACCATTGTTTAACTCTGCTACTGCATCAGCATAAGTTAATTCTTCATAACGATGAGTAATCCACAAAGCTGATAAAGGTTTTTTATGGTCACTTGTAAGATTTTTAATGGTTTGTAAAACTTTTAATTGGCTGGTTTGATCAAGTAAAGCGGTAGGCTCATCAAGAAGAATAAAATTTCTATTACTAATCAGAGCGCATGCAATAGTTAAGCGTTGTTTTTGTCCACCGCTCAAAGTATGAACTGGCCTTTTTTCAAAACCAGTCATTCCTACCTGATCAAGCACATATTCAATTTTTTTATTAATTTCATTTTGACTTAAATCCTGATTAATATTAATTAGCAGTTCACTCCTACAATTTGGCATCAATATTTGATGATCAGGGTTTTGAAAGACCATGCCAATATTTGCATTAAAATCAATGAAACCATGTTTGGGTTTAATTATTCCATTAATTAATTTTAAAAGAGTACTTTTTCCGCTCCCGTTTTTACCTACGACCATCCAAAATCCAGGTTTTTTTATAGAAAAGTTACATTTAAAAATTAAATTTTCTTTTTCTCCAGGATATGAAAAAGAAACATCTTTGAATTTAATATGGGGTATTTCATTTTCCAGGGGGTCTCGCATTAACTCTATCAATCTATGTTGAGAGAAAATCCTGGTCTTTTAGCTCCTCCTGCTACTGAAGATTTTTCATATATCTGAACAGAAATGATTTCTTTAGCTCTTACAGCAATTAATTTTTCTTGCACTTTGTCACACCTTAATTCGATCAAGTTTGAGGATTCTAAAGTGTCATTCATAGAACTTTTTATTTCATCATAAATACGTTTAACATCATCAAATTCTTTCTTTTGAATTGATAGTGGAAAAGGTGAATATCTCAGGCTTAGTTCCAACGAATACATAATCATAATAAAAACTTCCCTTTAATATTACTAAATATTTTTAAGCAGGAAGTAATTTAAATTAAATTCTTTTGAGAAAATTATATAAAAGATCTTTAAATACAATTATTATGGATATAGGAGATTTTATTTTGCATTTTAAAAAAATAATTTCATGAAAATAGCAAATGATATAACTTCTTTAGTTGGAAATACCCCATTAGTTAAATTAAATCGAATCAGAAAGTATTTTGATTGTTATCCAGAAATAATAGCCAAACTAGAGAGTTTCAATCCATCAGCGTCCGTTAAGGATCGGATCGCTTATTCAATGTTATGTAAAGCTGAAGAAGAGGGATTGATAACACCACATTCAACAACCTTAATAGAAGCAACTAGTGGTAATACTGGAATCGCATTAGCAATGGTTGCCGCAGCAAAAGGCTATAAATTGATATTAACTATGCCTGATACGATGAGTATTGAGAGAAGGGCAATGTTGAGAGCATATGGAGCTGAATTACAACTAACACCGGGTAAAGAGGGAATGAAAGGAGCTTTAGATTTAGCTAATGAGTTGTCTTCAACCATTGCAAATAGCTATCAATTTAATCAGTTTGAAAACTTTGCTAATCCAGATATTCATGAAAGAACAACGGCCCAAGAAATATGGTCCCAATCCAATAATAATTTAGATGGACTAGTTACAGGAGTAGGGACAGGAGGAACAATTACCGGTTGCGCACGTTTTTTGAAAAAAGTAAATCCAAATTGCAAAATTTATGCCGTAGAGCCCAAAAAAAGTGCTGTGATTTCCGGAGAAAAAGCAGGATCTCATTCGATTCAAGGAATTGGAGCAGGTTTCGTACCAAAAGTACTTAATACTAAATTAATTGATGAAATTATAAAAATAGATGACGATGAAGCATTTTATTATGGTCGTTTATTAGCCCGATTGGAAGGTCTTTTATCTGGCATCAGTAGCGGTGCAGCTTTAGCAGCAACTATAAAAATCGGCAAAAGAAAAGAACTAATGAATAAAAGATTGATAGTTATTCTTCCAAGTTTTGGAGAAAGATATTTATCGACAGCAATGTTTGAATCTAATACCTCAATTCAAGCCAGAAAAGATGGTTACCTGTAATAAATAAATTATAAAAATGGGAAAAAATTTATATGAAGAATTAGGTCTGAAAAGAAATGCAACCACAAGTGAAATTAAAACTTCATATCGCTCTTTGGTTAAGCAACATCATCCTGATGCAGGCGGCAAGAAAGAACGATTTCTTGCAATACAAAATGCCTGGGAAACTCTAAATGACCCCATCAAAAAGAAACAATATGATAGCAGTTTTTTCTCTTCCAGTTCATCATTTGATTCATTAAATGAAAATTGGGAAGAGAAATTTAATTCAAAAAAAAATCATTCTGTAATTAAGGACAAAGAAGTTGAAACATGGATTAAAGAAATTTATAGTCCTATAAATAGATTAATTAGTCAAATAATTAAACCTTTGAATAACGAAATAAAAGAACTATCTGCGGATCCATATGATGACCAACTAATGGAAAATTTTTGCAGTTACATAATTCTTTCACAAAAGAAAATAGAAAAAGTTGAAAAAATTTATAACAAAAAAATTGTTCCAAAGTCTATTTCAGCTTTAGGGCTCGATCTTTATCATTGTTTTTCACAAGTTAAAGATGCGCTATCAGAATTTGATAGATATACACAAGGATACGTAGATAATTACTTATTTGATGGCAAAGAAATGATCAAAGAAGCAAAAAGAATCCAATCAAAGATGTCTTCAGAGAAAAAAAATAAAAACTTTTAGAAATAAAAATTTTATTAAGTATATTCTTTAAGTTGATCTAATTTAAACCAAACATCTGGGACAGGTCTGCGCCATCGAACCTGAGCATATTCGTCTTTGAGTGAAAGAATCTCCCCAGGACCTTCAAAGACATAATTAGGTAGATCATTATCACTGGCTAGCGCTTCTATACTTTTTATATAATTTTCTCTATCAACAAAAACTAAGCTTCCTTTCTTGAGAGGTTTCTTTGGAATAGAATCTGTCATAATTAATTCAAGAAAGTTATTTGAAATTTATTATACAAAAACTTGTTTGAAAAATATTGAAAAAAATGTATAACAGAATAATAATTACAAACGTCTAAAAAATTTAATAGCCTTTAATGATAAACATCTAAATGATATGCGTCTTTTATTACTTGGCTGCACTGGATTTGTAGGTAAAGAATTAGTGCCAACACTACTCAATGAAAATCACGAAATATATATTGTAAGTAGAAAACCCATTAGTAAATTAAAGGTTGATTTCGATTACAATAAGTTTAAGTTTTTTCAAATAGATTTATCAAAAGAAAAAAACTGGAATAACGAAAATCTTCTAAATATTTTAAGAGAGGCAGATGGAATTATTAACTTGATGGGAGAACCCATAGCAGAAAAAAAATGGACTTCTGAACAAAAACAGGAGATTGAAAATAGTCGTATTAACACTACGAAATTTATGATGAAGACCCTTAAAAATTTAAAAATAAATCCTAAAGTCATTATAAATGGATCAGCAATAGGTTATTACGGTACAAGTTTGTCTGGTGAATTTACTGAAAATAGTATTGGAGGGAAAGACTTTTTAGCTAATCTTTGCAAAAAATGGGAAGCGGTCGCTGCTGAAAAACCGTTTTTTTCAAGGTTAGTTATTTTTAGAATTGGAATTGTTCTAGAGGCAGATGGAGGAGCATTAGGTAAAATGCTCCCTATATTTAAAGTTGGATTAGGTGGACCAATTGGAGATGGTAAGCAATGGATGAGTTGGATTCATAGAACTGATTTATGTGCATTAATTACTCAAGCATTAGTTGAGAAAAAGTATTCGGGAGTATTTAATGCTGTTGCACCAAATCCAGTTTTAATGAGAGACTTTTCTCAGACTTTGGGCAAATGTCTTAAGAGACCTAATTTACTTCCAGTGCCTGGAGCGGTTTTAAAAATATTGTTAGGAGATGGCGCAAAAGTTGTATTAGAAGGACAAAAAGTAATCAGCAGTAAACTCAAAAATTATACTTTTAAATATCCTCTTCTTGAGAAAGCAATTTACGCTTCCACCAAGAATTAATACCGTTTACTAAAGCACCAATAATAAGGATTGTTATCAATGGAACTACAAGAGGATTCCAAACTATCTGAATAAAATTAATAAAAATAAATATTCCATTTAATTGCATGATGATTGCAAAAATAAAAAATATTGCACAAAAAATGACTATAAATAAATTTATTAATAACAAATTATCGATTATTTGTTTTAACTTATTTTGATTATTCTCCTTAATCATTTTTTATAACAATATTCATATCATCAACCATTTTAAGACAAGCTTTGTTTTCACCCAGTCTTTTTTTGGCATTTTCATTACATGAGATCATAAATTTCTTATTTAGATGTATAAGATATATCATTTTTATGATCAATTTTATTGTCTGATTAATTTGATCATTCTTATCTTTATAATTACTAGCACAAAAAACATATTTTCCAAGCAAACGTCTTTGCGCCTCTGCAAAAGTTTTTGTAAATTGTGGACCTTTACCTTCAATCTGAATAACTGGTTTTCCTAATCCAATAGCTTGCTCTGAAGCTGTTCCTGCCATGCTTATACAGCAACTACTTTTCAATAATATTTTTTCGAAATTATTCCAATATATATTCACTTCTAAAAATTTATATTGGAATTTCAAGAGATTATTATCTTTTATTTTTTCTAGTTTTATCCATCCTCTTTTTTGAAATATCTCCCTTATTTTTAATGAAGATAGAGCATTAACTATTGCAAAATTAAACTTGATTTTTTGAAAATATCTTAAATCTGACAATGCCTCTAATACCTCTAAAATCAAAACAAAATTATCTAAAGTCTCAGGAAATCTACTTCCTGGAAATAATCCAATACTAAATTCAGCTTTCTTTAATTCTTTGCCTCTAGAAAAAAACTTATCCATAAATGGATTGCCTAAAAAAGACACTTTCTTTTTTAATTGCAAAGTTAAATCATCCGATGTAAGTGAATCTCTCGTATATATTTTTTTTGCTCTTTGTGAGAGTAAGAAAAATTTAGAAGGCCATGGCAATTTTAACTTACCTTCATAATGGCTGGAATAAGCAACTAGATATGTAAAAAAATCTTTCTTACAAACCCATGCAAAAAAAACTGGCACAATATCTCCAACTACAAAGAAATAATCATATTTTTTTCTTATTTTAAAAGTTAAATATAATTTTTTTAGAAGATAAAATATTTCTCCTCCTAATATCTCAGTAAGTCTTCCCTGAAAAGAATTATAGCCAATTCCTCCAGTACTAAATTCTTTAGTTTTACCGATAATCTTAATTTTTTCTTTTTCATAATGGTTGCCTATACCAACAAGTGGCAAAGCATGAACAGAATATCCACTTTTTACAAATTGCTTTGCTATTAGACTGCCAGATAGATCTTCTCCATGCCCATTACTTAATATTAAAATTTTAAACAATTTAAAATTCCAACCATTTTTTTACTTTGGTTAACTCAGGCCAATCTGGATATCTACTTAATCCGTCTTCAACAGATTCTTTCAACTCACTTTTCACATCTGGCATCATCATAGACATTTTTTTTATCAACTCAATATGATCCCTAACACCTTTATTATTCGTAGCCAGAAGAGCTAAAGACAAATTCATTCTTGCTTGTGGATCTTGCTGATTTAACCGAACAGCTTGTCTGGCAGCTGACAAAGCTTGTTCATTATTTTTTAAAAGTAATTGAAGCCATGATAAACAAGTCCAGGCGGCAAAATGATTTGGAATTTGCTGTATAATATTTTGAAATTCTTGAACGATTGGAATTAAATCATGCCCTGCTTTATATCTTGATAAAGCTGCATTAAAATCCTCTTCGATGGGATTAATTTCGTTATTCATTTTTTATTAAACTGCAAAGGAGCTTCCACAACCGCAAGTTTGCGAAGCATTTGGATTCACAAAATTAAAGCCGCCTCCAATTAATTCCTTACTAAAATCTAATTGCATTCCGTAAATATATAAGAGACTTTTAGGATCGCAAACTACTTGAAAGCTTTGATCAGCTTTTAATGAATAATCATAAACTTTATCATCGGGATTTATTTCATTAGTTCCTATAAAATCCATCGTATAACTCATCCCGCTACAACCACCTGATCTTACTCCTACCCTCAGTGCTTTTTTATCACTTTGGCCCTTCAATAAATTTGAAATTTGTTCTATAGCATCATTCGTAATTAAGATACCTTTGCCATCATCAGAATTTTTAATTTCCTGTTTAGCTTCTACATTTTCCATAAACAAAGGATTTTTACTACTTATAATATAAAAACTTAATCGAAAGGATGCATAGAACAAACATTATCCAAACTTGATTTGTTATAATTTTAAGAAAAAGTGAAAATTGCAATAGTTGGTTCTGGATTAGCTGGTCTTACAGCAGCAGTCAATTTAGTTGATGAAGGTCACGAAGTAGAAATATACGAAAGCAGGTCATTTTGGGGAGGCAAAGTCGGAAGTTGGGAAGATAAGGATGGCAACCACATAGAGATGGGTTTACATGTATTTTTTTACAATTATGCGAATCTTTTTAAATTAATGAAAAAAGTGGGAGCTTTAGACAATTTACTCCCGAAAGATCATACTCATCTATTTATTAATAATGGTGGTAATTTAAAATCTTTAGACTTCAGATTCCCTTTAGGTGCTCCATTTAATGGACTAAAAGCTTTTTTTACCACCCAACAACTAACTTGGGTAGATAAGTTTAGGAATGCCTTAGCTTTAGGGACAAGCCCAATAGTTAGAGGATTGATAGACTATGAAGGCGCAATGAAAATAATTAGAGATCTAGATAAAATTAGTTTTAAAGAATGGTTTTTAAAACATGGTGGAAGTGAAAAAAGCTTAGAAAGAATGTGGGATCCAATCGCATATGCTTTAGGTTTTATTAATTGCAAAGATATTTCAGCAAGATGCATGCTAACCATTTTCATGATGTTTGCTTCAAAAACAGAAGCCTCAAAACTGAATCTTTTAAAAGGTTCTCCACATAAGTGGTTAACTCAACCTATTGTCGACTACATTACAAACAAAGGAGCAAAAATACATCTAAACCATAAGGTAGAAGAAATCATTTATGAAAAGGAATCTTCCTCCTTTTCAGTGAATCAATTAAAAATATCTTCTCCTGAAGGAATTAAGGCAGTGTTTGCAGATAAATTTCTAGCTGCCTGTGATGTTCCTGGAATAAAAAAAATAATTCCAAAAGAATGGTATCAATTTAAAGAATTTGAAGGTTTAAAAAAACTTAGAGCTGTTGCTGTAGCCACAATCCAATTAAGATATGACGGTTGGGTGACTGAATTACAAAAAGATAATACTGGAAACGAACCAATAGGACTAGATAACCTTCTTTATTCTGCAGATGCTTCTTTCAGTTGTTTTGCTGATTTAGCACTAGCAAGTCCAGCAGATTATAGAAAAAAAGACATGGGATCACTTCTACAATGTGTTTTAACTCCAGGCGATAGATGGATGGGAAGATCTACAGAAAGAATTACAAAAGAAATAGATAAAGAGGTTCGCCGTCTATTCCCATCCTCAAAAAACCTTAAATTACTTTGGAGTAATGTAGTACAAATTCCACAATCACTCTACAGAGAAGCTCCCGGTATGGAACCTTTCAGACCTAATCAAAAAACAACTATATCTAATTTCTTCATGGCTGGTAGTTATACAAAACAAGATTACATAGACTCTATGGAGGGAGCTACAATGAGTGGTCATTTGGCTGCTGCTGCAATTTTAGAGAAGAAAGCAGAATTAGCAAAGAATCTTGCGGTAAGTTAATTTATGGGAACTTGGCTAAAACATGACGTAATAACAGTTGTTAATGCGCCTCTTGAAAATGTTTGGGATACATGGAGCGATTTAGACTCAATGTCACTTTGGATGAGCTGGATTGAATCTGTAAAAACAATTGATGAGGAGACTAATACATTACCAGATTTAACGGAATGGACTTTGGCTGCAAATGGCTTTAGATTTAAATGGAAAGCTCAAATTACAGAAAGGGTCGAAAAAAGCAAACTTAAATGGAAATCTATAGGAGGGTTACCAACTGAGGGATCAGTAGTTTTCGATAGTAAAACTGATGGAATCACAACGGTAAATTTAGCAATAACTTATGAGCTACCTAAAATGATTGCGCGTTTTATGGAAGAAAATATCTTAGGCAAAATGGTTACAAACGAATTGCAAGCCAATATCGATAGATTCAAATGTTTAGTTGAAAAGAATTATTCAAAAAATTTATCTAACTAAAAATATTTATTGCCAGATCTAGCAGTCCTTCAAAAGTATATTTTTGTGCCTGACTATCAACTCTTCCAAAAATCTTGTTACAAATTTTTGTTGTCTGAGGTCCAATAGTTAACAACTTAATTTTATCAAAATATTCTAACCATTCTTTACCAAGTTTTTTTTCTAGTAAAAAAGCAGCATTTACTACAGTTTTACCGCTTGAGAAAATAATTGCATCTACTTTTCGATTAGAAATAATATCAATTGTTTCTTTCGGAATTGAGTCAGGACATCTAGTTTCATATGCAGCAACTTCAAATACACGGGAACCAGCCTTTCTAAATTGATCTGCAATTAGATCCCTACCACCTGTTTGAACTCTTGGTACAAAAACTCGAAGTCCATAACCAGATATTGGGAAATTATCAATTAAGCTTTCAGCAACAAATTCTGGAGGTATGAAATCAGCCTTAATCCCAAAATTATCAAGAGTTTTTGAGGTTTTTTCTCCGACTACGGCAATTTTAATTTTTTTAGAACATTCTTTTAATGAGGTATTAAAGTATCTAAGTCTTTTATCCACAAATTTGATCCCATTACTACTGGAAAAAATAATCCAATGAAAATCATTTATTTGATTTAATGCTTCGTCAAGAGGATTTAAATCATCAGGATCACCAATACTTATTGCAGGCAAATCAAATACATTAGCACCCTTGCTTGTGAATATCTTTTTTATATCCAATATCCCTTCTTTTGATCGAGTAATAATTATATTTCTTTGATCAAGGGGTAGATCAACTTTTAACATCCTTGTCCTCAACATTATTACTTTGATTTTTATTTTTTAATTCATCGAGAAGTTTCAACACTGATAATCCTTTATCAAGAACAACATCGTCTTTAAAAATTATCTCTGGAACTCTTCTCATTTCTATTCTTTTTCCTAAACTATGCCTTATAGAGCTTTTTGCAATATTCAAATTTGCCAGAATCTCTTTCCTTACTTTATCTTGAGCAGTTGAAGTTATGTAAATTTTACAGTGTTGCAAATCACCTGATAAATCAATCTTAGAAATATTGACGAAATGGTCTCTAATAAGATTATTTTCCAAATCATTCTGCAAAATAAGGGTTATTTCTTTCTTCAAAAGAGAAGAAACTTTTGCAAGACGGTAATTGTTTGGCATTATGGTTGTAAATTTATTGGATTTGTCATCGCTTGCAAGACAAAATAAACAGTTATGAAAGCACTGAAGACAGAAGATATCAAACCTACTATTGTGAGTGGATTTGATCTATTCTTGAATAAAGGTTCAAGCAATGCAACAAGTCCCCCAGCAATGATGGATATTAAATACTTGGGATATCTTGCAACATTAGAGAAAAATTCGCCCATCAGCTCCACAAATAGATTACTTTTTTAGCTAAGTTTTAACAAACATTAAACAGCATGATTACATTATATCAATTTAGGCATAGTGCTTTTTGTTTAAAAACAAGAATGGCTCTTCATGCAAAAAAACTACAATATCGAGTTGAAGAAGTAACGCCTGGAATAGGCCAATTTGAAATCTTTAAATTATCAGGTCAAAAACAAGTACCTGTAATAGTCGATAGTAATGATCAAGTTATTAATGACTCTTCAACTATTTGCGAATATATAGATAAAAAAAATGATAACAATCCACTCTTTCCTGAGGACCCAATATTATTTACACAATGCAAACTAATTGAAGACTGGGCAGATACTACAATGGCTACAACTTGTAGAAAAGCTTTAATAAAATCTGCAATAGAAAATCCACAGCTAAGAACTGCATTACTTCCAGATGAAATACCTTCTTCAGTTAAAAGTATTGTTGACAAATTACCTTTTGAAAATCTTACTAGAATTTCTAATGTAGTTTTGTCTTCTAAAGATAATTTAGAACTCCAAAAATTACTGGAAGCTTTGTCAAAATCCTTGATCAACAAAAAATATTTAGTTGGAGACAGTTTATCAATTGCAGATATTTCAATTGCTGCTCAATTATCCCTTCTTAAATTCCCAAAGTCTGCAGGACCAATTCTTTCAGGAGAGGGAAGTCAAGAATACATAAATAACCCTTATTTAGAAAATCTTTTCATGTGGAGAAACAATTTAGAAGAATATCTTTTTAGTGCTAACTCTCAATAAATTTAAAGCTCAATTTATATTTATTTGTTTTTATGGCATGAACAGAAGGATCACCAACTTTTGAACCATAAGAAGCAACATATTGAACTCCACAAATTGATGGTTTGATTGAATTATTAACTTCCAATATTTCTTCGGAACATTTTTGAAATTTACTGATGGTCTCTACCTGATTAATCCTTGAAGCACCTGGCTTATGCGCTGTTTGTATAACTAGCTCATCTGCGAAAAAAATATCATCATCTTGGATCTGATTTCTCCCAGTAATTCTTGAATCAATATAAAAATCATCTTTTAAATAAGTAATCTGATTATTAATAGATTGAGGATCATTTACAACCTTGATTAAGGTATCACCAAATATTGCTTTTCCAATAGATTCAGAATTTTTTGCACGATTGCCAACAATTAAACCTAAATCATTCTTCAAGAAATTTACTTTATAAATAACTGGCTCTTCTGAATCATTAATTATATCTTGAGAAGTAACAAGCCAATTCCCTTCGAACCATTTAGGATAAATTAAATCTTCAGAAGTATCAGATAACTTAAAATTTGGCAAATACAATTCTGGCCATTGATTTACACGATTTTCCAAAAACTCTCGTACGTTAGAATCTACAAGAGCGAAAGAACTTTCAAAAAAAATTCCTTGAAAAGTCAAGCAAAGAATTAATCCAAGAAGAATTTTCATTATGTCAAATCCACTAATAAGAGCATCAGATCATTATGTATTATTAGAGCCAGATTCAAAAGAAAAAATTGTATCAAAGCAAGAGGCAATTTTATGGTTGAAGAATTGGCTTAGTAAAACAGAAACACAAACAATATATCAAAATATAGAAGATCCTGATCAAGAATTTTTTGAAGAGTTATTGGAAAGCACTTATGAATTAGAAATAAAATTAGGATACGTAATCAAATGGTTTGCAGTAAGAATTGAACCAGATTAACTAATTATTTCTTTATGAATTGCATTGATTATTTTCATAGCGACTTCTTCAATATTTTCCCTTTTTACCTGAATTCTTAAATCTGCTTGAGAATACAAATTTTCTCTAGATTGAAAAATGCTCATATATAAATCATTGAGATTCTTTCCCTGAAGAAGTGGCCTATTTTCAATTTCATTTTTCAATCTTTCAATTGCTACTTCTTTGTCGAGATCTATCCAAGCAATTATTCCCTGTCTTAAGATTCCCCAATTTTCCGAGTTGGTAACTATTCCTCCCCCGGTTGAGATTACTAATGAAGGAATTTTGATAGTTTCTTTAAGGCAGTTTGCTTCTAATTCACGGAAATTATCTTCTCCTTCATCATTAAAAATTTGATTGATAGATTTTTTTGCCAACTTCTCTATTAATGAATCCAAATCAATGTATTTATACTTCAATAATTCAGCTAGCTTCAAACCAGTTTGTGACTTACCAGAACCCATCATTCCTATTAAAAATATGCTTCTGCCCTTGATAGTTTGAACTGTTTTTTCGATAATGGATTGTTCCATAAAGACAAAAGCGTATTTAAAACCTTAAGATAGTATTATCGCAGACAGGTATGACTTCTACACAATCCAAACCATTACATGGAAAAGGACGTGAATGCGTCATAACTCGACGTGCTTGCTTTAGTTCTAGTCACCGTTATTGGCTCCCTGAAAAAAGCCCAGAAGAAAATTTATCTCTTTTTGGAAAGTGCAGTTTTGCACCAGGTCATGGTCATAATTATGAACTTATTGTTTCAATGGGTGGAGAACTAGACTCTGATGGAATGGTACTCAATCTCTCTGATGTAAAACATTCTATTAAAGATAAGGTCACTGGACAATTAGATTTTCGTTTTTTAAATGATGTCTGGCCTGAATTTAATGTTAATAATCAGGATGGTATGCTACCCACAACTGAAGCATTAGTAAAGGTCATTTGGAGTCGTCTAAAGGATGATTTACCTCTTACAAGTCTAAGGCTTTATGAAAACCCAAATTTATGGTCAGATTATTTTGGAAAAAACATGGAAGCATTTTTAACAGTACAAACTCATTTTGCAGCCGCGCATAGACTTGCAAAAGAAGAGATATCCTTTGATGAAAATAAAAAAATCTATGGGAAATGCGCTAGAGTTAATGGACATGGTCATAACTATCTTGTCGAAATAACTGTAAGAGGAGACATTGATAAAAGAACAGGAATGGTTTGCGACTTATCTGCCCTCCAAGAGATAATAAATGATTTGGTTGTTGAACAACTAGATCATACTTTTCTAAATAAAGACGTCGAATTTTTCCATAATTGTGTTCCAACTGCTGAAAATATAGCTTTATATATTTCTGATATTCTTAAAAAACCAATACATAACCTTGGTGCAACATTACACAAAATAAGACTCCAAGAGAGCCCAAATAATGCTGCAGAAATTTATGTTGATCAAAAGTTAAGCAATTCATTGAAATTGAAAATTGAAAATAGTTTAGTCACACAAACTTGAGTATCCCAAGAGTAATAATTGTTATAGCATCTAGTCTTGATGGAAGAATTGCATTTCCTGGAGGTGGAGAATCGCATCTTGGGAGTGAAAAAGATAAAAAAATGTTGAATCAAAACTTATCAATGGTTGACGCCACCATTTTTGGTTTAGGTACTTTAATGGCTCATCAATCAACTTACCTAATTAAGAATCTCAATGATAATGACGAAGTTAATATATCAAAAAGCCAACCAATTTCTATAGTTGCTTCAAATAGCAAAAACTTTAATAGTAATTGGAAATACTTTCGTCAACCAATCAGAAGATGGCTAATAAGCTCAAGTAAAGTTGATAATTCCTCGAATAATGACTTTGAGAAACAACTCTTTTTCGAAGATTCGTGGGGGAAAACTTTAATTTCACTCAAAAAACAAGGGATAAATGATCTAGCTCTTCTAGGAGGTGCAAAACTTATAAATTCATTTATGAAAGAGGATCTAATTACAGATATAAAAATTACAATAATTCCACGAATTATTGGAGGTAGATATACCTGGATCCCTCTAGAACAAACAAATGAGATATTTAATCTCAAAAGACTATGGGAAATAAAATCAATTAAAAATTTAATGAATAATGAAATCCATGTTCATTACAAAAAAATTTGAAATAGATCAATAATAAATGAACCAAACAATACATAAAGTTGAAGTTAAATTATCAATTAAGGAAATCTCCAAGGAGATATGGAATGACTTAGCAAATGAAATTAATAATCCATTTTATGAATGGAGTTGGCTTAAAAACCTTGAAATATCAAAAAGTGTTTCAAGAGAAACTGGTTGGCAGCCTCTATATTTTGTTGCTTATAAAAATGAAGAAATATTAGGAATTGCTCCACTTTTTTTAAAAAATCATAGCTATGGAGAATTCATTTTTGATCAATCATTTGCAAGATTGGCTCAAGAGCTCAACTTGAATTATTACCCTAAATTAATTGGAATGAGTCCTTATAGTCCTGTAAATGGATATCAATTTCTTTATAAAAAAAATAAAGATAAGAAAGAAATTACAAATTTACTTATAAACCATATCGAAAGCTTTGCGATTACAAACAAAATTTTAAGTTGTAATTTTTTATATATTGATGAAAGCTGGGGAAATCATCTTAAATCTTTAGGATACTATGAATGGATAAATTCAAGCAGTGAATGGAGGAGTAATGGAGAAAAAACGTTTGATGATTTTCTTTCTAGATTTAACTCTAATCAGAGAAAAAATATCAAAAAAGAGAGGAAATCAATTACTAAACAAGATATAAAAATAGAAATTTTTAATAAAGATGATATCAACCAAGAAATCCTAAAAAAAATGCATAATTTTTATGAACAGCATTGTTCGAGATGGGGAATTTGGGGAAGTAAATATCTAACATCATCATTTTTTGAAAAAATTGTTGATAATAAAAAAAATCTTTTACTTTTTAGCGCATCAAAAAATGATTCAAGTGATATTTTTGCTATGTCGATGTGCGTTAAAAATAAAAAAAACTTATGGGGAAGATATTGGGGTAGTCAAGAAGAAATATCTAATTTACATTTTGAATTATGCTACTACCAGCCAATTGAATGGGCGATAAAAAATAGTATCCATTTTTTTGATCCTGGAGCGGGTGGTAAACATAAAAGGCGGAGGGGATTTTTTGCAAAAAGTACCTTTAGCTTGCATAAGTGGTTTGACAAAAATATGGAAAATATAATTTATCCTTGGCTAAATGAAGTTAATAAACAAACAAAGAAGGAAATTGAATTTGAGAATAATTCTATGCCCTTTAAATAAAAAATTATTTGGCTTTAACAAAGATTATATTTAGTAATATAGTTTTAATTAACTTCTAAGAATGGATTCTCGTAAAAGTTTAGATGAAAAAATAAATATTGATAATAATCTATCCAATAGATATATAGAATTAGATCCAAGTGGTTATTTTATTATAAAATTAGATTCAGAAGAAAATAAAATAATCTTAGAGCACTTTTTAAATAACATTGATGAGGAAGGCTGTGCGCTTGACCCAGAAACCAATGAACCAATTAAATGCGATTCCAAAAGTAAAAGAGTTAGTAATGAAGTTTTTAAAGGTATTAGTGCTAAACAACTTGGAATATTGATCACTGAAGAAAGAAATGACTTAATAACGAGATTCGATCATGCTCTTTATTTAGGGCGGGAATTACAAAAAGCAGAAGAATGTTTATACAAAAAATTACCATATGTCCAAGATTAAGAAATTAGACGAAAAAATCTAATCTTTTCATCTGATGTTAAGTTAAAGAAAAGTATAAAAATTTATGAACATCATTTTCTATTTTGCATTTATTGGTTTTGGTTTTGGAGCTGCTTTCGCATTAGATAAGCTCTTAAGAGCAGTGAAATTAATTTAAAAAAACTACAATATTTTAATAGTCTCACCATACAAATCATATTCATCTGCAAAAGAAATATTTGCTTCAACAAATTTACCAATATAATTTTCCAAATCATTATTAGCATTAGTAGATAGTATTACATTTCCGTCAATTTCAGGCGCGAAATTGTAAGACCGACCTATTAATTCGTTATTATCTGATATTTTCTCTACCAAAATCTTCATTTTTGTACCAATAAATGAATGATTTTTATCTTTAGAAATAATTTGTTGAACTGAAATAACGTTATCTTTTCTTGCCTCTGCAACCTCTTGGGATACTTTATTTGGCAAATCAAAAGCTGCAGTTCCTTCCTCAGGAGAAAAAATAAACACTCCCACATGATCAAATTTGTGCCTATCCAAAAATTCGAGAAGATGTTCAAAATGTTCTTTTCTTTCTCCTGGGAAACCAACAATGAGACTAGTTCTTAATACAGCAGATGGAATTTCTTCTCTAATTTTCACCAAAATTGATTCATTCAAAGAAGCCTGCCAAGGTCTATTCATACTCTTCAACACATCTGGATGACTATGCTGAAGTGGCAAATCAAAGTAAGGCACTATATTCTTTGAATCTTTGAAAGCTCTAATAACTTCATCAGTTAAACCTGTTGGATAAGCATAATGTATCCTTATCCAAGGAATTGGAACTTTAGAAAGCTCATTCAAAAGTTTGGCTAATGATGGTTTTCCATAAATATCTTGACCATAATTAGTTGTTATTTGACTAATTAATATGATTTCTTGAATACCCTTTTTTGCAAGACTTTTGGCTTCTGAAACTATAGATTCTATTGCTCTACTTCTTTGAGGACCTCTCAACTTAGGAATAATACAAAAAGCGCAATTATAGTTGCAGCCTTCAGCAACGCGAAGATAAGCAACAAATTTATTTTTATCTACAAAACGAGGCATTTCCTCATCTGCAATAAATTCAGGTATTTTTGAAACT
>QCCL01000018.1 GCA_003281255.1 Prochlorococcus sp. AG-347-L02 | reverse complement strand
CTAAATTATTTTGTAAATTTTCATCTTTGCTTATTTTTTCTAAATCATTAAAACTACTTTCAAGAAATTTTCCAATCCTTCCCCCAGAGCATGATTGTAAGAAAATTAAAAAAATTAATAAAAAAAATTCTTTTTTTTTAAAAATCATATTTTTTCTAACTTTTTTTTTTCATGCTGCTTTTTTTATTACTTATCTTCGTTTTTTTTAAAGTAGAGCCTTTTTTATCATTTAGTTTTTCTTCTAAAAGAGATACAGCATCATCTATGGTAAATTTTTCTAAGTCAGTATCTTTTGCAAGCGAAACATTAGTTTTGCCACATTTTAAATAGACCCCATATCTTCCATTTAATATTTGGATTTTTTCTTTAAATTCTTTTGGTTTTCCAAAGTCTTTAAGTACCTCTTGACCACCTCTACCCATTTTTGGCATCGCAAGAATTTCTAATGCTCGTTTTATATCAATTGAAAAGACATCATCCTCTTTCTTTAAGGATCTGTTTTCAGATTCATTTTCATTTTTAATCCATTTAATATAAGGGCCAAATCTTCCTCTATCAGCTTCAACAACTCCGCCTTCAGGATGTACTCCTAATAATCTAGGTAAACTTAAAAGTACAAGTGCCTCATCTAAAGTTAGATCATCAGTTTTCAACTCTTTGGGTAGTGAAGCTCTTCTTGGTTTAGCTTTATCTTGAACAGTATTTCCCAATTGTACGTAAGGTCCATAAGGGCCAAATCTTAAAAATACTTTTTCCCCAGTTTTTGGATCTGTACCAAGATCTGAAGGGCCACTTAAAATTTGATCAACTTGCTTTATGTCTAAATCTCCAGGAGTAATATCCATTGGGAGATTACCTTTCGCCTGAATTTCATTACCAGATTCATCAATTTTTGTACCTTCTAGCCAAGGGCCGTTAGAGCCTATTCTGACTACGCAAGGAAGGTCTTCGAAATCAACTTGTCTATAAGCTTTACCATCAATATCACCCTCAGTTTTCTGAACTTTTACCTCCAAACCATTTTTACCTTTATAGAAAGTTTCGAGGTATGGTAGCCACTCAAGATTGCCTGAAGATATTTCATCCAATGAAGATTCCATTTTTGCAGTAAATGTAGTATCAACCAGATCAGGAAAATGTTCTTCTAATAGAGCAGTAACAGCAAAAGCTGTAAACGTTGGAGCCAAAGTATTGGAGGATATATTCGCATAACCTCTATCCACTATTGTCCCAATAATACTTGCATATGTAGAAGGTCTTCCAATTCCTTCTTTTTCAAGTACTTTAACTAATGCAGCCTCTGTATATCTTGCAGGAGGTTTAGTTTCATGAAAAGTAGATTCCTTATTAGTAACTTCAAGACATGTTCCAGTTGTTAAGTTTGGGAGAATAATTTCTTGTTGTTCAAGGGATGAACTTGGGTCATCACTTCCCTCTACATAAGCTCTGAAGAATCCTGCGAAATCAATACTTTTCCCGCTCGATTTAAATAATCCATCCCCCACACTAATTTCAGCATTAATCATTGTTAGCCTAGCTTCCGCCATTTGACTAGCTACAGTTCTTTTCCAAATTAAATCGTAAAGAGATAAGTCTCTACCAGTTAGATTAGTTTCCTTAGGTGTTTTAAATACCTCACCTGCCGGCCTAATTGCTTCGTGTGCCTCTTGAGCATTTCTTGCAGTTGAATTAAATTGTCTTGGTGAGTTAGATAAATATTCTTTCCCATACATAAAACTGACACATTCTCTAGCAGCTCTTGTGGCTTGTTCGGAAAGATGCACTGAATCAGTCCTCATATATGTAATGAAACCTCTCTCATATAGGCCTTGAGCACATCTCATTGTTTCCCTTGCAGACAAACGAAGCTTTCTGTTTGCTTCTTGTTGCAATGTACTAGTTGTAAATGGAGGAACTGGCTTACGAGTAGATGGTTTTCTTTCTATTTTTGAGACTAACCAATCCTCAGAAGAAAAAAATCTTCAATAAGTCATTTACTTTTTCTTCTCCAATTATTAAAGATTTATTTCCTTGTTTTAATTTACCGGTCTGTTCATCGAAATCGGAACCATTAGAAATTCTTTGACCGTTTAGACTAAATAATTTAGTTTCGAAAGTAACATTATCTTTTACTAAGGAAGCTTTAATCCCCCAGTAACTAGCTTTTTTAAAGGATCTTCTCTCTCTCTCTCTCCTAACAAGAAGCCTTACAGAAACTGATTGAACACGACCAGCAGATAATCGGGGGGCTACCTTCTTCCAAAGTAACGGAGATAACTCATATCCAAAAAGCCTGTCCAAGATTCTTCTTGTTTCTTGAGCTTGAACAAGTTCCATATCAATTTCTCTTGTTTGGTCTAAAGCTTTATTAATTGCCTTTTTCGTAATTTCATGAAAAACCATTCTCTTGGTTGGTATTTTTGGCTTAAGTATTTGCAGGAGATGCCAGCTAATACTCTCTCCCTCTCTATCTTCATCAGTTGCCAGTAACAGCTGGGTCGCACCTTTCAATGCATCTTTTAACTCTTTAACAACCTTTTTCTTATCTTTTGGAACTATATAAAGTGGTTCAAAATCTTCTGTTGTATTAACTCCTATCCTTGACCATTTTTCCTTTTTAACCGCAGCAGGTATTTCAGCAGCTCCTTTTGGAAGATCTCTTACGTGTCCCATTGAAGCGAGAACTTCATAATTAGAAGGCAAAAACTTTCTTATGGTTTTTGCTTTGGTGGGACTTTCAACAATAACAAGTGTGTGATCCAAGGTTTATTTCAAAAATTGGTGTTTTTGTTCAGTTAGGGCATATTATGATTATTTGAAGCTTTTTCAAGTAATTTCTTCTTAAAATTTCAAAAAATCATACTCACAAATTATAATCAAGTTAAGATTAACTCTTAGACCCTTACAATCAAACATCTAATTTAATCCAATTTAATAAAGTGCCCAACGAAATCTTTACAATTAATTTAAATGCTCAAGCCATTATTCCCGAGGCTTTTATTTTATTAGGTATTGTTGGAACACTTCTTGTAGATTTAGCCGGAGAAAAAACTGCATCAAAATGGGCACCAATAATTTGCTATTTATCAATTGGCAGCTCTCTTGTTAGTTTGGCATTGCAATGGAGTAATCCGGTAGAAAGCGCATTCCTTGGGTCCTTTAATTCAGATAATTTGGCAATCGCATTTAGAGCAATAATTTCTTTATCAACCTTAGTATCTTTACTTATAAGTTGGAGGTATACAGAACAAAGTGGTAGCCCAATTGGCGAGTTTGCAGCGATAGTTCTTTCGGCCACCCTTGGAGCAATGCTTTTGTGTGGATCTACTGACCTTATTAGTGTATTTATATCTCTGGAAACTTTATCAGTAGCAAGTTACTTACTTTCTGGTTACCTCAAGAGAGATCCAAGAAGTTCAGAAGCGGCCTTAAAATACCTCCTTGTTGGATCAGCTGCTGCTGCTGTCTATTTGTATGGATCCTCTTTTCTTTATGGATTAAGTGGTTCAACAAACTTAGCGACAATAGGTTTAGAGATTATCAATAAGCCATCCTTCATTACTTCACTAGCTCTTGTATTTGTCTTATCAACAGTTGCATTTAAAATTGCAGCTGTTCCCTTTCATCAATGGACTCCTGATGTATATGAGGGGTCACCTACACCTGTGGTAGCCTTTTTATCTGTTGGTTCAAAAACAGCGGGCTTTGCATTTGCAATAAGAATATTAAGCACAACTTTCTCTTCTTTTGATGAAGAATGGAAACTTTTATTTACCATTTTGGCCATATTGAGCATGGTTCTAGGAAATGTTGTTGCACTAGCTCAAACCTCAATGAAAAGGATGCTAGCTTACAGTTCTATTGGACAAGCCGGATTTGTAATGATTGGAATAGTATCTGGCACACAAGATGGTTTATCAGCAGCTGTTTTATATTTAGCTGCTTATTTGTTTATGAATTTGGGTGCATTTTCTTGTGTAATACTTTTCTCACTAAGAACTGGTTCTGACAGAATTCTTGATTACTCAGGGCTTTACCAAAAAGATCCTCTCATTACATTAGGCTTAAGCCTTTGTCTTCTATCTCTTGGAGGTTTACCTCCAATGTTAGGATTTTTTGGAAAGATATACTTGTTTTTTGCAGGTTGGGCAAATCATCAGTATCTATTAGTAATAGTTGGATTAGTAACTTCAGTAATATCTATTTATTACTACATTTCAGTGATAAAAATGATGGTAGTTAAAGAACCACAGGAAGCTTCTGAAATAGTCAAATCATATCCTGAAATTAATTGGGAAATTGTAGGATTACCTCCCTTGAGAATTGCACTTTATACTTGTGTCGCAGTAACTGCTCTTGGAGGAATCCTGTCTAATCCTCTTTTTAAATTAGCTAATACAGCGGTTTCAGAAACTCCTTTCTTACAAGATATTATTGCTACAGCAAACAATATTTCCTAGAAGAATTCTTCAATAAATGTCTAAGAAAGTCGCGAGTTTAGAAAATATATCTAAAACATATGGGAAAGAGGATCTAACTGTTAAAGCGTTAGACAGCATAAACTTAGAAATTTATAAAGGTGATTATTTAGCTGTAATGGGAGCTAGTGGCTCAGGCAAAAGTACAGCTATGAATATTATTGGATGTCTAGATAGACCATCTGAAGGTATTTATAAATTAAATGGTATTCCTGTTGAGAATTTATCTGATGATGATCTCGCGGAAATACGTAACCAAAAATTAGGCTTCGTTTTTCAACAATTTCATCTTCTTTCAGACGCAACTGCACTTGAAAACGTAACTTTGCCAATGATTTATGCTGGTATTGATCCTGAACAAAGATTAGAGCGAGGTAAGAATGCCTTAAAAAAAGTTGGCCTTTCAGAAAGAATGAACAATCGTCCAAACCAATTATCCGGAGGTCAACAACAACGAGTTGCTATCGCGAGGGCTATTATCAATAACCCCGCAATTTTGTTAGCGGACGAACCTACTGGAGCACTAGATTCAAAAACTACTGAAGATGTATTAGATCTTTTTGATAAACTGCATAAATCTGGAATAACTATAGTTTTAGTTACACATGAGGATGAAGTTGCAAATCGCGCAAAAAAAATAGCCAAATTTAAGGATGGAAGAATAGTTGAATTAAAAATTAATTAAATTCAAAATCTTCTAATTACCTTCAGTTGAGTTTCATTTTCAATTCTTAAATGCCCATTGGAATCAATATCTTTAATTTTCCATGTATTAGGAGAATAACCACTAGGTAAAAAACTTTTAGTAAGAAACTTATTTGCAGATTTAATTACATATTCTTTCTTCTTATTACATTCAATTGAATCATAAAAAGCTTTAAGAACTTTGGCTGTCCAATAATGTTGATTAATATTTTTAGTTTGAAGTACTTTTGATAATGAAATACCTTCTGATGGAGTGTAATTTAAAACATTCATGCCAAGTCCTACTCTTACGTAGATAATTTCTTTGCCTCTTGTTATCACCCTTGGTAAAAATCCAATCAATTTTTTTGAACCAAAAAAAATATCATTTGGCCATTTCAAACAAACATTTATATTCTCTTGTCTAAGCATTTCACATAACTTAATACCTAAAGATAAATTAAATATTTGACATGCAAATTCTTTTGAAAATATTGGGTAAGCTGCACTTAACCAAATCCCGCCTTTTGGAGAAACCCAATGTTTTGAGTTTTGGCCAACCCCTGAGAACTGTTCTCTTGCAATTATCGCTACTGGCTGATTTTTCTTTATTTCAGAATATCCAAGCAAGTTTGTAAGCTCATTTTCGGTACTTCTACATTTTATTTTGTAAAGAAGTCTCCAAGTCGGATATTGACCCTGGATTTTTTTTAAGTAAAAAACTGTCTTAGATGCAGATCCAATAACTTTCACAAATTCTTTATTAAAACAACGAGCATCTTTTTGAAGATTAGATTAACTTTAGTCTTATTAAGTAAATTTTACAAATTGGACAAACAGTATTTGCCAATAGTGAATAGAAGAAATCCACATCCACTAAAAAATTGCCTTGATAATTTCAAAAAATCATGTGGAGACTTAGATAAACTTTCTAAAATCAATGAAAACTGGAAAAACTTAATCGGTTTGGAACTATTTAGAGAATGCAAACCATTAAATATTGAAAAAAAAATACTTACTATTGCAGTAAATCATCCACAGTGGCGTCAAGCTTTAATCTATAACAAGCATAAATTAAAAGAGAGAATCGAGAAAATTGGAATAACTTTGAATGAAATAAAAATAATACAAAATTATGAAATTAAAAATAAAAATATCAAAGATACTAATGCAAATATAGTTTGGGCAAAGCATCCAAGCAGAATCCATCAAAATAATATGTGCATTTGTACTCTCTGTAATTCCCCTACTCCTGAGGGCGAAATCAAAAGATGGGGAAAGTGTTCTTTTTGTTGGAGAAAAATAAATAAGTAAATTCTTTATTTAGTTAAAATTAGTATTCCCATTTGACCTCCCAAAATAGTCCTATATTCAGCTTTTTTAAATCCAACTTCCTTAGCAATATTTATAAGCTCATTTTTCTTTGGAAAATTTCTAATACTTTTTTCAATATATGCGTATTCTGGACCTAAATTAAAAAGCCGCGAAATGGTTACCACAATAAATCTCAGATAAATTTTCTGAAACATATTGGATAAAGAACTTTTTTTTGAGTGATTAAAATCCAAAAATCCTGCCCTTCCTTTATCCTTCAAAAGATAAAAAATTTTTTTTATTCCTTCTTCAACATTATTCAAGTTTCTTAGTCCATATGACATGCAAATCCCATCAAAATTTTTTGAATAATCATTAATTTCTAATACATCTTGAATTTCCCACTTAATAAAGTTATTTTTTTTTAGCTCTGATTTTTTCTTTGCAATATTTAAGATATCCTCTGCACTGTCAATTCCAGTAATTGAGCCCATTGGCCTAACTCTCTCAGAAATTAAGAATGCTAAATCTCCAGTTCCACAGCACAAATCAGCCCAATCTTCACCATTTAAAGGTTCCAATAAATTTACTAATTTCCTTTTCCATAATCTGTGCAGCCCAAAACTTAATAAATTATTTAAAAAGTCATATTTATAAGAAATTTTATTAAATATATTTTTGACTTGGATAGTTTTTGTGAATTTCATTTTTAAATTTTAAACTTATTTATTTTTGGGATTAAATTATATTTCTTATTCATATGGTCTAATTGAAAGTTTTTTTTCAAGAAGGAATTTTTTTATTTCTTTTAAAGTAAGTTTCTTATCATGAAGTAATGATGCTAAAAGTGCTGCTGATGCCCTGCCTTCTTTGAAAACATCATAAATATCTTCTAGTGAGCCTGCCCCTCCGGAAGCAATTACTGGGATATCAACAATATTTGCAACAGATTCTGTTAAATTCAAATCATATCCATTCTGTGTTCCATCACCATCCATTGAAGTAAGTAATATTTCCCCTGCGCCTAATTCCTCAACTTTCTTTGCCCAACTCAATACATCTATACCAGTATTTTCTCGACCTCCTTTTACATATACCTCCCACTCACTAATATTATTAACTTTTCTTCGAGCATCAATTGCTATAACGATGCATTGAGTACCAAATTCTCTAGAACTTTCAGAAATTAAATCGGGATTTCTTACGGCTGAGGAATTCAAACTCACTTTATCCGCTCCTGCTCTTAAAAGATCATTAATAGAAGAAACAGAATCTATACCTCCACCTACTGTAAAAGGAATTTTTACTGATTTTGCTGTCCTAGAAACAAGGTCAACTAATGTATTCCTATTTTCCACACTTGCTCTAATATCTAAAAATACCAATTCATCTGCGCCTTCATCAGAATATCTACAAGCCAATTCAACAGGGTCACCTGAATCTCTTAAGTTAACAAAATTTACACCTTTAACGACTCTGCCATTGGCGACATCTAAACAAGGAATTAAACGAAGAGCTACCATTTTAGTAAAAATTGTCCAAATACTGTTAATCTTGCATAATAGCTTCCATTTTACCTCTTATGGCTGAAACAAAATTATTACCCAAAATCGGTAGTAAAATCAAAATTAACATTAACAAAGTAAAAGATAGACTACCAGCTAAATTAATTGATCAAATATCCTCTAATCCTAAAGCCGTAATAACAGGCTATAAGATGACAGATGGCAGGAGTATTGGAATCACCGCAAAATTTCAGAATGGTGAGCAAAACTGGTTTTTCCCAGAAGAAATTGAGAAAGGTTAAAGAGTAAAGTGAATGATCCAAAACAACTATTAGGAATTAAGGGTGCATCTGAAACTTCAAGTATATGGAAACTTCGTATACAGTTAATGAAGCCAATTACATGGATACCTTTGATATGGGGAGTTATTTGTGGAGCAGCCGCAAGTGGAAATTTTGAATGGACATTTAGTAATGTTTTAGCTTCACTAGCATGTATGTTAATGAGTGGGCCACTTCTGGCAGGTTATACACAAACAATAAATGATTTTTTTGATAAAGAAATTGATGCAATTAACGAACCAAATAGACCAATTCCCTCTGGAAAAATTTCAATTAAAGACGTAAAAATTCAAATATGGGTATTACTTATTGCAGGTTTAATTGTTGCTTTTCTATTAGATTTATATGCTAAACATAACTTTCCCTCCGTCTTACTTTTAGCATTAGGAGGATCTTTTGTTAGTTATATATATTCTGCTCCACCCCTTAAATTAAAACAGAATGGCTGGCTTGGTAATTATGCATTAGGCGCATCATATATAGCTTTACCTTGGTGGGCAGGACAAGCCTTGTTTGGAAAATTAACTATTTTGACGGCATTACTAACACTTGCTTATAGCCTTTCTGGACTTGGAATTGCTGTTATTAATGATTTCAAAAGTGTTGAAGGAGACTCAAAGCTAGGCTTGAATTCTCTACCAGTAGTATTTGGAATTAAAAATGCAAGTAGAATAAGTGCAGGACTGATTGATATTTTTCAATTAGCAATGGTTGTAGTTTTAGTCATTATTGGTCAACATTTAGCCTCTGTAATTTTGGTTTTATTGGTAATTCCACAAATTACATTTCAAGATATGTGGTTACTAAGAGATCCTCTAAAGTTTGATGTCAAATATCAAGCAAGTGCCCAACCGTTCCTTATAACTGGAATGTTAGTTACAGCTTTAGCGATAGGACATAGTTTTTTAGTTGCTTAAGGTGCAAAAGATTAAATTCAAATCTTTTGTTTTAATAATTCCAATATTAATTTTTTCTGGAATATCTTTTTATTTTTTTAGTTTAATATTTAGTACCTTAAATTTTGAAGTTTCTAAAAATAAAAAGTCTCGATTAACCAATTATTCTTACGTGATATCATCTTCTGATAACAAGATACTAAGCAAATTAAGCCGCAAATTTGAAATAGATAATAGTTATCATAAAATTCCATTTTTTCTTAAACATTCTTTTATATCTTCTGAGGATAAAAGATTTTATAAACATAATGGAATAGATTTAAAAAGTATTTCACGTGCCCTTATTCAAAATATTAAAAGTGGTTATGTTAAAGAGGGAGGAAGTACGATTACACAACAAGTTGCTAGATTACTTTTTCTAAATAATGATTTAAGTTTTCAAAGAAAAATCAAAGAAATATTTATATCACTCATACTTGAATTTAGATATAGCAAAAATCAAATTTTAAAATTATATTTAAATAATATTTATCTAGGATCAGGAGCATACGGGATAGACGAGGCTGCCCAAATTTATTTTGGAAAATTTATAGAAGAATTGACATTATCGGAGATCGCATTAATTGCAGGATTAGCTCCAGCTCCATCAATTTATTCACCTTATCAAAATTTAGAACTAGCTATTAAAAATAGAAATAAAGTTCTTGAATCAATGTATGTTGATGGATATATTTCTCTTGCAAATAAGAATAAAGCTATTAAAGAAAAAATAAAGTTAAATTTTCAAACAGCTGATAATTTTTTAGATGATAAATTACTAATAAACTTTATTCTTCAGGAAACAGATAAAAAAATTGGAAGTAAAAATGATTATAAGTTTTTAAGAATTAAATCTTCTATCAACAAAGATTGGCAAGAAAAAGGTCAAAAAATATCAAGATATGCAGGTCCTAAAGAACTTGAAATTGGTCTGTTATCTATCGAATCAAACACAGGACTAATCAGGACAATGATAACCAGCAAAAATCCATCAATTAATGAATACAATAGAGTGATTTTATCTGTAAGGCCTTTAGGTTCTACTTTTAAAATAATTCCTTATGCTGCTGCATTAATAGAAGGAATAAAATTAAGCGATAAATTTGAAGACTTACCAATATGCTGGGAAAGTTATTGCCCAAAAAATTTTTCAGAAGACTATAGAGGTTCGATATCTTTGATTGAATCATTTAAGAGTTCATCAAATATCGTTCCAATATCAATAACAAAAAAAATCGGCTTAAAGAATATTATTAATTTAGCGAATTCATTTGGACTAGGTTACAAGCAAGAGTTTGAGGAATTCCCATCATTAGCTATTGGCGCCTACGGAGATAATCTTTTAAACATCACAAATGCATATTCTGCAATAAACAATAATGGGAAGATTCAAAGCCCTGAAATCATAGAAAAAATAGAATCATTTAAAAAACAACCTATTTGGGAAAATAAATCTATTTCCAAGAAAATATTAGATTTAAAAATAAACAAGAAAATAAATAAACTTCTTGAAAAATCTGTAAAAGAAGGCACTTCAAAAGCAGCCTCTATAAAAGGAAAGAAAATTTATGGGAAAACAGGAACATCTGATGGAAATAAAGATCTCTGGTTTATTGGTTCCATTGATAACCTTACAACAGGGATCTGGATAGGTTACGACGACAACAAGGAATCTGAATTATCTAGTGGGAATGCAGCTTATTTATGGAAGAAGTTCATATCTGAAATTTATAAAATTCCAATTTAAAAATAAATTATATTTTTAAGATTTGTAAGAAATTATTGCAGAATAAAATCCATCACCAAGATAATCCAAGCTAGGTAAAATTTGCTTTTGGCTAACCAATTTTAAAGTTTTGTTTTTTTCAATAAATCGTTCAATTAATAGATTATTTTCATCGGGACAAATAGTACAAGTTGAATAAACTAAAGTGCCATCTTTTTTCAAAAGAGGCAAAATACTCTCTAAAAGTTTTTCCTGTAATAAAGTTAAAGATTTTATTTTTTCTTTACTTAAAGACCATCTAGAATCTGGATTTCTGGAGAGAGTTCCAATGCCTGAACATGGAGCATCTAATAAAATCTTATCAAAATAAGATATAAACTTAGGATTTAATTCAATCAAACTCGTAGCATCAGCCTTAAGGGTATTAACAGATTTCAAATTTAACCTTTCTAAATTTGATTGCAGTATTTTCAATCTTTTTGCTGATCTATCTACGGCAATGATTTCAGCACTATCATTTGTTAATTCTGCAAGGTGAGTAGACTTACTTCCTGGAGCTGCACAAGCATCTAAAATCTTTTCACCTTCTTTTGGATTTAAGAGAGGTGCTATCCACTGAGAAGATCTATCTTGAATTGTCCAAAGTCCATCACTATATCCTGGTAAATTTTTTATAGATCTTGGATTAGATTTTAAAGTAATTCCATTTTGTAAATCATTAATAATTTCAGCATCAATATTATTTTCATGAAGTACTTTCAAAAAGTTATCTAAATTAGTTTTTAATTGGTTAATTCTCAAATCAATTGATGGTTTTTTATTAAATGCCTTAATGATATTTTCACCCTCGCTATTGCCGACCCATTTATAAAGATCCTTCACAAGCCATAATGGAAATGATTCAAGATATGAAATTCTTTCTTTTCTATCAGAAGATAATTCCGGAAAGATTTTTTGTTCTAATTTTCTTGATGCATTTCTCAATATTGCATTTACAGTTCCCGCTAAACCATTTAAATCTGTTTTTTTAGCTACTTCTACAGTTGTAGAAATAGCAGCAGGAAATGGAATTTTATTCATTTTCAATAGTTGATACAAACCTATATGTAGAAGCCATCTTAACTTTGGAGGCTGCTTTTTATGATTAATTTTTGATGTATGATCCGTCCAAAGATCAAGAAATTTTCTATACCTTATGCATCCAAAAGATAATTCCGTAATAAAAGCTATATCAAGAGGATTAAATTGATAATTTTTTAAAACCTTTTCAAGAGCATGATCAGAAAAATCACCAGAACTAACTTTTAATAAAATTTCCCAAGCTGCCTTCCTTTGTAAATATCCTATGCTCAAAATATAATAAATTCTTTAAAGATAACTTTAATATACTAAAAATTCAAAAATTTAAACTACTTTTTCAATTGCAGAATTAAACCAAATAAAACCTAAAATAGAAATAAGTGAAAGATTAAATCCTAAAAAAAGAAAGATATTTAAAGAATGGATTCTTTCTCGAAGAAATATTTTTTTCTCTTTTTGATACTTCATTATTAAAATATAAACTTATTCAGGATTTCAAACGGCAACCAATATTGATAGATCCTGCATCAAGCATTCTGCCTAATTTAATTGCTATGGATTCCTCTAACCTAGTGAAATTAGATTGATGGGTAGTTATCCAATCTAATTCAGAAAAAGTGATAATTCCCGTCGAATTACTTTTTAAAAAAAGTGTTCCAATTTTCATTAGATAAATCTAATATTTCCTAAGTTAACATCCGTACTTAATATTTCTTCATAACATAATATTCTTTTAATTTTTCAAAGACAACTGTAGGTTATTACTCTAAATTTATTGAATATCTCTTAAAAATTTATCGGCCGTTTTTAAGTGATTATTTAATTTTTCCTTTGACATTTTATCGAGATTTCTCGTTAACATTGCCAGACGATATTGCTTTCTAAAAAAGCTTTCATTATCTTTAATAAATTTCCAAAATAAGCCATCCCATATTTCACACCATGGGCCACTTTTAAAATTAGACATTTTTTTTACATAATTAGAGCTTGATATATATGGCTTTGTTGAAAAGATACCACCATCACTAAACTGACTCATTCCGTAAACATTTGGGACCATAACCCAATCATAGGAATCAATAAACATTTCCATAAACCATTTATAAACTTGGTTTGGGTGAATTCTACATAGAAGCATAAAGTTGCCAACAATCATTAGCCGCTCAATATGATGACAATAACCAAATTTAATAATATTTTTTATAACAACGTCTACTGGTTCAATTCCTGTATTTCCTTGATAAAAAGATTTTGGAATTGGCTTATCTTCAAAATTCCAAAAATTACTATTTCGCATCTTTGTTCCGTACTTTTTATAGACGAGGCAAATAAATTCTCTCCATCCAATAATTTGACGAATAAAACCCTCTAAAGAGTTAATAGGAACATTATTATTTTTTGCAAAAAGTAATGCTTTATTTACTACTACATCTGGAGTTAATAAGCCGCTATTTAAAAGAGGAGAAAGTAAACTGTGCCATAAAAAAGAATTTTCTTTAGATATAGCGTCCTCATAATCTCCAAATAAGAAAAATCTCTGTTTAAAAAAATCATTTAACCATTCATCAGCCTCTTCAAAATTAGTTGGATATAAAAAGTTATTACTTTCTCCAATAAACTCAATATCAAAATTGGCTAATGACCTTTCTGCATTAACTACAAATTTATTTTTTTGTAATTTAGGTGTATCGGGTATATTAATTTTTTTTGGTAATTTTTTTCTGTTCATTTCATCGAAACTCCATTTACCACCTTCAGGTGTATCATCAGGATTAACTAATATCTTTTGGCTCTTTCTTTGATTCTCATAAAATCTACCCATAAGAGGTTTTTTTGCATTTGATGCAAATAAATCTTTTAAATCTTCACTGCTCATAAACATAGGAGAAGGCAAAATATTTAAAGCTAAATTATTACTTTCAACAAAATTATTAATCCTCTTCATTATTAAAAAATCATGAGGGTCAATGAGATTTATTTTCTGATATTTATTTTTAATAAATTCCGATAAGTAATCAACTGTAGAAACATTATTTTTGTTTTCGATATATAAAACTTTAAAGCCAGATATTTCTAAGTAATTTTTATAAGCGAGCATAGATGCTCTATGAAAAACTAACTTATTTTTATGGTTAATTAATTTATGAAATTTATCATTTCCAAAAAATAATGAGTCTTCCAAAATTAAAACTTCACAATTTATTTTTAAGATTGGGCTTTCTCTAAAAAGTTGATTCGGGAAAATAATTGATACTTGTTTCATCTTTGCGACTTCCTGTTACTGCACCTTTTTGAACAGTAGATAACATCATCCCAACAGTTTTTCCATTTTTTACGCCACTCAAACGGCCTATTGCAAACAGGACAAGTTTTAGTAGAAAGATTTTTCAAAATTTATAATTTTCTTTTATGAGTAGATTTAAATCTAGTTGAATCTTTAAGGGCCATATGTTTTGTATTTCTTCCCGAAACTCTCTTTCTCCAGACTTTGAAAGATTTGGGTTTAAGATTTTGACGCATAATTTTTATCGCATCTTCCTCTTTTAAACCAAATTGATACTTGATAGCTTCAAAGGGTGTTCTATCTTCCCAGCACATTTCTATTATTCTGTCTATATCGATACTTTCCATATTTATTGTTCACAATGTGAGGTACAAAGTTTGTCAATATCTGATCTACCTGTAATTTGAAGTCTATATTTTGCCCAATATCTGTAAACCAATCTCAATAATGGAGATAAGAGCTTAATCTTCAAGGGATAATAAACCCAACCTAAACCAACTAATTCATAAGAATATGCAAGTACATCTAGTCCCTTAATAATTTCCCCATTTTCAATAATCCCATGCAGGTTTGACATAGCTTCTGGATATGAGATGTCATTAAAAAGACTTTGATCATAGTCCCTACTATTAATATCTATAAATGCAATTTGATTTAAGATATCTCTTTTTTTAAGAAAATTTGTCTCTCTCAAACAGAGTGGACAACCACCATCGAATAAAAAGATTAATTTATTTTTCATATTTTTATTCAAATATAGAAATTAAATAACTTTTTTGTGGAATAAAAAATTTTTTTTAGAGTACAAGCTTTATAAAGCCTTAATAATTGCCAGTACTAATTTAGTGAAATTACATTATCTTATTAAGTAATAAGCCATTGATTAAGGGATACATCAATGGTTTTAAACTACTTATGTTCAGTCATCTAAAAGATGAACTCCTTCTCCTACGTCAGGAGTAAATTTACAATATTTTTCAAAAATAAGTCCAACTCCTCTCATTTTTTCTCCTAATTCATCGTTAAATTTATTCCATTCTTCCGATTCACGATCAGGTAAATCCCACCCTTGTTTTTCTACCATACTTGTTATTACTGTATAGTCCCATTCTATGTATGCCATTGAGTTAATTTAAACTACCAAAATATTATAAACCAAGGGATTTAATAGGTAATCAATTTTTTTTGAATATAATTTAAAAGTGTGAAAAAATTATAAATGTCAATTTTGCCAAGAAGATTTGAACGAATCAAAAGTGTTTTAGATTGCAGAATGAAAAACTTGACTGTTTTAGTTGAGGATGTCAATAAACCACATAATTTATCTGCGATATTAAGGACATGTGATGCAGCAGGAGTTTTCGAAGCAAATTTTATTAGCAAAACGAATGCCGTTAAGACTTTTAATAGTACTGCTCAAGGAAGTCAAAAATGGGTAAACCTGAATAATCATGAAAACACTATCACGGCAATATCTGATTTAAAGAATAAGGGTTTTAAATTATATGGAACCACCCTTAATAATGAATCAGTAGATTATAGAAATTTTGATTATTCTCAAAATACATGTTTTGTTTTAGGAGCAGAAAAATGGGGACTAAGTAGTGAACTTATATCAATGGTTGATCAATCAATTTTTATACCTATGAGAGGTATGGTTCAATCTCTGAATGTTTCAGTTGCTGCCTCTATATTATTGTTTGAAGCTGTTCGCCAAAGAAAAAATAAAGGTATATTACCCTCTAATGGAGAAGGTTTAAATATGGATGAATATCAAAAAACACTTTTTGAATGGTGTTACCCAGAATTAGCTGCGGTGTATAAAAAATCAGCTAAAGAATATCCGAAGTTGAATGATCAAGGAGAACTTGATCCTATTACAGATAACTAAATTTATTCAGAATTTTGACTATCAAAAATTTCTTCAAGGTCCTCTCCTATAAAAGAAAGACCTAAAACTAAAAAAAACATTGCCAAACCTGGGAACAAAGCCGTCCACCAGATACCTGTAGGTAAAGCGGCAAGAGCCAGATTTAAATCACTTCCCCACTCTGGGACATCTGCAGGAACGCCAAGGCCTAAAAATCCTAAACTTCCTAATACCAAAACAGCATCTGCAGCATTTAGGGTAAGCAGAATAGGCAATGGTGTTATTACATTTGGGAGAATATATTTAAAAATAATTTTTTTAACATCAGCTCCTGCAACTTGAGCTGCCTCCACATAAGTTTCGGATTTAACCAATATTGTCTGATTTCTGATTAATCTAAAATATTGAGGAGAGTAAACAATACACAATGCCAAAGCCGCGTTAAGGATACCCTTACCCAATACAAAAGCCACAACAACTGAAAGCAAAATAACAGGTATTGAAAAAATAGTATCCATTATTATTGATAAGCATTTATCAAAAAAACCACCAAAATATCCACTTAATAATCCCAATGGCAAACCCAAACTTAATGAAAAAAGAATAGCTAAGAATACAACTTCTATCGCTAATGATGATCCTTGCAAAGTTCTTAAGCAAACATCTCTTCCTAATCTATCTGTGCCACAAAAATGATTAAGAGAAGGAGGGGCAAAGATATCATTGCTTAAAATTGAAAATGAATAGCCAAAAAAATTATTGGCCTCTAAAAATTTCATTATTAAAACAACAAGAAGATAAAAAAGTACAATTAAAAATCCAGCTTTTCTGATATTTGCGCCGACACGATTAAACGAGTTAATATCCAAAATCTTGTTTTAAAGATATAAATGAAATATACCCAATTCTTTTAAAAATAAATAGCTTTAAATTTTAAATTAAAAGAAATTACTGGTTTAATTTCAAGACTGCCATAAAAGCTTCTTGAGGAACTTCAACTTTACCCATTGCCTTCATCCTCTTTTTACCTTTGGCTTGTTTCTTTAAAAGTTTCTTTTTCCTAGAAATATCCCCTCCATAACATTTAGATAAAACATCTTTTCGCAAAGCACTTATGCTTTCACTTGCAATAATCCTGCTACCGATTGATGCTTGAATAGGTATTTTAAATTGTTGCTTTGGAATAAGTTCTTTTAATTTCTCAACTAAACTTCTGCCTATTCCATAAGCCTTATCTTTATGAACAATAGAAGTTAATGGATCTGCTCTTTCTGAATTTATTAGAACATCTAATCTAACAAGGTCATTTTTTCTATAGCCAATCAAATGATATTCCATTGATGCATAACCTTGGGTTCTACTTTTCATTTGATCAAAGAAATCTGTGACAACTTCTGCTAATGGAATTTCATAAATCAAGGTAACTCGATCTGTTGTTATGTATTTCATATCTATAAATACTCCCCTTCTTTCCTGACATAAACCCATTAATGTTCCATTAAATTCATTGGGAGCATAAATTTCCATTTTCACATAAGGCTCTTCTATTGATTCTCTAAGTTGTGGATCAGGAATTGTAGAAGGATTATCAATAAAGATATGTTCCTGCTGATTTAAATTAACTTTATAAATAACTGATGGTGCCGTTACGATTAGATCCAAGTCATATTCCCTTTCTAATCTTTCTTGAACAATCTCCATATGAAGAAGTCCTAGGAATCCGCACCTAAATCCGAAGCCCATTGCGCTACTGGTTTCGGGCTCATATTTCAAAGCTGCATCAGATAATTGTAATTTTTCTAGTGATACTCTTAAATCAGGGAATTGATCAGCATCAGTCGGGAATAAGCCACAAAAAACCATAGGATTTGCTGTCTTATATCCAGGCAAAGGATCATTGGCAGGTGAATTTAAAAGAGTAATCGTATCTCCCACTCTCGCATCAGCAACTGATTTTATAGAAGCAGCTAAATAACCAACTTCTCCTGCATGTAATTCATCAACTTGCTGCTGATCAGGCGCCATTATTCCTATCTCATCTAGTTCATAATTTTTCTTACTTGCCATTAATAATATTTTTTCTCTCTTATTTAGAGATCCAGATATCACCCTGAAATAAACAATAACTCCCCTGTACGGATCATAATAAGAATCAAAAATCAGTGCCTTTGTAGGTAGTTTAATTTCATCTTGAGGAGGAGGTACTCTTCTTACGATTGCTTCCAAAATATCTTTAATACCAACTCCAGTTTTTGCTGAACAATTTATTGCACTAGATGTATCAAGTCCAATAATTTCCTCTATTTCTTGTTTTATTTTTTCAGCATCAGCCCCTGGTAAATCAACTTTATTTAAAACAGGAATTATTTCAAGATTATTTTCTAAAGCAAGATAAACATTAGCTAAGGTTTGAGCTTCTACTCCTTGACTTGCATCAACAACAAGTAAGGCGCCTTCACAAGCTTGAAGAGATCTACTAACCTCATAAGAGAAATCAACATGCCCTGGAGTATCTATTAAGTTCAAAACATAATCTTGGGAATCGTCAGCTTTATATTTCATCCTAGCGGCCTGTAACTTGATAGTAATTCCTCTCTCTCTTTCAAGATCCATACTGTCCAAAAATTGTTCTTGCATATCCCTTTGCTGCACAGTACCAGTATCTTGAAGCAACCTATCTGCAAGGGTAGATTTACCATGGTCAATATGAGCGATTATGCAGAAATTTCTAATTTTTGAAACCGATATATCAGTCATATAGAAAGAAAAATTCTCCTCTTATTACATCTTGATTAATATTAGCTAATTAGAATTATGGATGGAAACCAAAAATGGAATTATTTCTTTTTTTAATTTCTTTTATGAAGGTACTGTGATTTTCAGAGACTGATAGTTCTGGATAAATTAAGTCATTTATTTTTTTCTGAAGATTATGCTTATCGTTTAAAAATAAAACAGATTTTTCTAGAACCTCAACCATAATTGAAACCGCAGTACTTGCTCCCGGAGAGGCTCCCAACAAAGCAGATAATGATCCATCAGATGAATTTACAATCTCAGTTCCAAATTTCAAAGAACCACCACCTTCAGTTTTTTTAATTATTTGGACTCTTTGACCAGCATTCTTTAAATACCAATCAGAAGGATTAGCTGATGGCATCATATTCTTTAAATTTTCAACTCTTGAGTTATGGTTCTTTAATGATTGCGATATTAGGTAATTAATTAAATCGTTGTTCTTGAAACCAACGTCTAACATAGAAAAAATATTATTCTTTTTAATTGAACTAAATAAGTCAAAGTATGAACTTTGTTTTAGAAATTTCGTTGTAAATCCAGCAAAAGGTCCATATAAAAGAAGTTTTCTATTATCAATCCATCTGGTGTCTAAATGAGGCACAGACATTGGTGGCGATCCAATATCAGCTTTACCATAAACTTTTGAGCTATGTTTTTCTGTTAGATCTTTTTTCTCGCAAATAAGCCATTTGCCACTAACAGGAAATCCACCATATTTTTTTGCTTCTGGAATTTTTGATTTTTGTAAATAATTAATTGTTTTTCCACCAGCACCAAGAAAAACGTAGCCAGTTCTAATTGAAGTTTTTCTACCTTCAGAACTGATTTCTAGTTCCCATTGTTTTTTATCAATTTTCTTTAAATCTACTAATTCTGTTTTGTATCTAATTTCAACATTTTTGTTTAAGGAAACTAATGACAAATACTCTTTAGTTAAAGCCTCAAAATTAATATCAGTTCCTCTACCTATTCTGGTAGCAGCAATTTGAGTAGATGGATTTCTATCTTTTGTTATTAGAGGAGCCCATGATGTAATTTCATCAAAAGATGTAGAAAATTCCATATCGATAAATTCAGGATTTTCGGTCATTTTCTGAAATCTTTTTTTTAAAAAAGAAATATTATCCTGACCAGACACAAAGCTAATATGAGGAATAAATTTTAGAAACTTCTTAATATCAATTTTTCCTGCTTCATACAATGAGGCCCATAAAGACATGGATGTTTCAAAAGAACGATTTATTGAGAGCGCTTTATCTATTTTTAGATTTCCTTTTTCATCTAAAGGGGTATAGTTTAATTCGCAATTAGCCGCATGTCCTGTACCTGCATTATTAAAAGCGCCAGTACTTTCACTTCCTGGAGCATTTAATTTTTCAATAATAAGAAATTTTATATCTGGTAAAACTTCTGAAATTAGGAGGGCTAAAGTACTACTCATTATCCCTGCTCCTACTAAGACTGCATCAAAGTAGTTATTGTCATTAGTGGGATTTTTAGATGAAGTCACAACAGAAAATTATCTTTTTTGCAATTAATCAGATTTCTTTCTAGGCTTATTATAAAGTTAATCCAAAATTATGAGTACTGAAACACTCTCGCTGACAAACGAAAATGTAGAAAAAGTCCTTGACGAGCTAAGACCTTTTTTAATTTCTGATGGAGGTAATGTAGAGATTGCAGAAATAGATGGTCCAATTGTCAAAGTCAGACTTCAAGGAGCATGTGGTAGTTGCCCAAGTAGCACTATGACTCTCAAAATGGGTATTGAAAGAAAGTTAAAAGAAATGATTCCTGAAATAAGCGAAGTTGTCCAGGTTTTATAAAAATTTTTAACTGAAATATATATTATTTAGTTTTTAATTCCTTCAACAAAGATGATTCCATATCAAGGCAATCAATTGGAAGTCCTTGACCAATAGCGATTAAAAGAGGTGCAAGAATTCCTAAAGTAAAAACTAAATTTGATTGGCTTACATCATATTTACTTAAAGTAAAAGTTATCAAATAAATAATTGAAAAATACGCATGTAGTGAAAAAAATTCTTTTGGCTTTAATACTGGCCACCTTAAAGTATTTCCCAAGAAATATAAAAAACCTGTCATAAATAAATAGTTAAATGAAGATTAAACCAAATATAAACATAAACCTTTTTTGAGACTATTTATAAAAAAATTTACCTAAGATAATAATTAAAAAAACATTAAATCTTCATTTCTATTTGTAAAAGCTAGACATGCGGTTAAAAATACGCTTATAATAATTTGGTAGCAATCGCTACTTTTTCGTTCACCCTCATTTGAGGGCGCAGTTCGAGTCATACCATGGAACGGGGGATGGCCGTGTTGTCACATCGAAACATGACTACTTTAACTTACAGAGGTAAAAACTACGTTCAAAACAAAGAAGCTGCTAAAAAGCAACTTGTTGAACTTACCTACAGAAGAAACGTATACACCAACAGAATGGATGACGCTTCTTCAAGTAATGAAAAAGCAGAATTAAATTACAGAGGTGTTAATTACACTAAATAATTTAATTAAACAAATTAAAAGCCCCTTTTTCAGGGGCTTTTTTTTTGGCTATATTAATCAAAAGCCCTTTAAAAATATGTCTGAAAGTTGCTGTAATACAAACAAATCGAATAAAGCACCTAATCAATTCGATCATAAAGATGCGATTCAAGAAAGATATGGCTCAGCCGCACAAGAAAAAGAAAGTTGTCTTTGTACACCAGTTGGGTTTAATCCCGTTTTACTTGAAGCAATTCCTCAAGAGGTTATAGAAAGAGACTATGGGTGTGGTGATCCAACAAAATATGTTCAAAAAAATGATATAGTCTTAGATCTTGGAAGTGGTAGCGGCAAAAATGCTTTCATTTGTGCCCAAATTGTTGGGAAAGAAGGGAAAGTTATTGGAGTTGATCAGAATCCTGACATGCTTTCTTTATCAAGATCAGCCTCTAAAGAAGTTACAAAAAATATAGGTTTCAACAATACAAAATTTCTAGAAGGTTCAATTGAAAAACTTGATGAATTAGATAAAGATTTAAATCCATTAATCGCAGATAAATCAGTTGATATTATCTTAAGTAATTGCGTTTTAAACTTGGTAAGTCCAGAATCTAGAAATAACCTTCTAAATAACATAAAAAGAGTTTTAAACGATAATGGAAGAATTGCAATTAGCGATATCGTCTCTAACAAAAAAGTTCCTTTAAGATTGCAAAATGATCATGATTTATGGACAGGATGTATAAGTGGAGCATGGTATGAGCCAGAGTTTATAAGTGATTTTAAAGAACTAGGATTTAAAAATTTAAAATTTGCAGAAAGGAGTGCTGAACCTTGGAAAGTAATTGAGGATATTGAATTTAGAACAGTAACTTTAGTGGGCAATATTTAAAAAAATTCAAGAGTTGAAAATGTAACATAAATTTCCATGAGAAATAATCTAAGAGATCAAATACCCGCATTAAAAAATAAGTATTATTTTAACTATGGCGGTCAAGGACCATTACCAAAATCTTCTCTAGAAGAAATAGTTAAAACTTGGGAAATTATCCAAGATTTAGGACCATTTACGAATGATATGTGGCCTTTTATTTACAAAGAAATATTGACCACAAAAAGAATCATTGCGCAAAAATTAGGTGTCAATTCAAAGAATGTAGCTTTTACCGAAAATATCTCTTCCGGTATGATTTTGCCCTTTTGGGGAATAAAAGTAGAAGAGGGAGAAGAGTTGTTAATAAGTGACTGTGAACATCCTGGAGTAGTGGCTGCAAGTCGAGAATTTTGCAGAAGAAATAAATTAATATTCAAAATTTTGCCAATCCAAAAAAGTAAAAATCTAAACGACGAAAATCTAATTTTGGAGATTTTGAAAAATCTAAATAGTAAGACTAAGATACTAATTATTTCTCACATCTTATGGAACTTTGGATATAAAATTCCTTTAAAACAAATTTCTATCGAATTAAAAAATAATCGAGAAGATTCTTATTTACTTGTTGATGGTGCTCAAACCTTTGGGCACATAAATATTGAAAAAGAAGTTTTTTATTCTGATTTATATTCAATAACTTCTCATAAATGGGCATGTGGACCAGAAGGACTTGGAGCAATTTATGTCTCAGATAGATTTATTCATGAAACAGATCCAACAATAATTGGTTGGAAATCATTAAAAAAAGAACAAGGCATTTATGAGCCTTCGGATAATCTTTTTCATAATGATGCAAGGAAATTTGAAATAGCTACCTCTTGTATTCCTTTACTTGCTGGGCTCCGGAATTCTTTAGATCTTTTGGATAAAGACTGCCATGAAAAAGAAAAGAACAAAAATATCAAAAAATTAAGTGGAAAACTTTGGGATGAATTAAATCAATCAAAGGGTGTTGAATTAGTTTTAGAAAAAAAATATTTAAATGGGATTGTTAGTTTTAATATCGAAAATATTAAAGATAAGGATAAATTTGTAAAGAAACTTGGAGAAAAGAAAATTTGGATTAGAGTTTTAGAAGATCCAAAATGGTTTAGAGCATGCGTACATCAAATGACTACAGAAGCTGAGATTGATTTACTTGCTAGAGAAATAAAAAAAATATTGACTTAAAAATCTATTGATATAAAAAAAATTTAGATTACCAAGGTATTTCCGAGTTGTCCCATGCAATAAATTTTCCTGTAGATTCTGGTGATTGATTTTTAATAATATTGATCAAGAATTGGGAGGATTTTTCTTTACTAAATAATTTATGATCTGGAACAAATTTATGAAAAGGTCTAGATAAATCAGTATCTACTGTTCCTGGATGAAGCAATGTGATAGTAGCCTTTGGGAAACGTCTAGCCCATTCAATACTTAAAGATTTAAAAAACTGGTTTTGCGCAGATTTTGCAGCTCTGTATGAATACCAACCTCCAGTTTGATTATCTCCAATGCTACCAACTCTTGCACTTATACTTGCAAAATTAAAATCAAAATCTTTTGGTATAAATTCTTCAATCGCTTTAGCTAATAAAATAGGAGAAAAGGCATTTATTGAAAAACTTTCCATCATATATTTTTTATCAAGATGTTGTAATCTTTTTTCTGGTTGAAGAGAATCGCTATGAAGTCTACCTGTAGCATTAACAACTAGCCTTAATTTTGAAGGATGATTTGATATTTTATTTTTCAACTGCAAAAGGGATTGAGAATCCTCTATATCTAATCCCCAAAAAGGATTAAATTCACTTTTTCTTCCACACAAAACAACATCTAAATCTTTTTCACTTTCATTCAGATCTTTA
>QCCL01000017.1 GCA_003281255.1 Prochlorococcus sp. AG-347-L02 | reverse complement strand
AGGATCTGGTAATTGATCTTCAGAGAACTGATTCTCAGCATTAGGCCTTGCAAAGGCCGCAAAATTACTCGAAGAAGCATCGATTCCATGTCGATTTCTCGTTGTCTCCAAATCTTCATCACTAGGATCATCAAGTATTGCAGTAGAACTTACAGCAGGAGATTGTGGCATATCAACTGTATAATCTGGTCTTAAATTCTGTGCTCTTCTGTAGCCACCAGATTCTTCTGCAAGAATATCGGGATGAGGACCAGCTTCTGAGGATAATTCCTCCACAAAACCGCTAAAACCTGTACCTGCAGGTATTAATCTACCTATAATAACATTTTCTTTTAAACCTCTTAACCAATCAGATTTACCTTCAATCGCAGCTTCTGTGAGAACCCTTGTTGTTTCTTGGAAAGATGCTGCTGAAATAAAGCTATCTGTGTTGAGAGAGGCTTTAGTAATACCCAACAAAACAGGAGTAAATTCTGCTGGAGCTCCTCCTGTAATTGCCATTGCTTGGTTTGTATCTTCCACTTGCCTCAACTCTATGAGTTCACCAGGCAAAAGAGTAGTATCCCCAGCATCTTCTACACGGACTTTACTTGTCATCTGTCTAACAATAACTTCAATATGCTTATCGTCGATTGCTACACCCTGCGACTTATAAACATTTTGTACCTCACTCACCATACTTCTTTGAAGTTTTGATATAGATTCTCGAGCTGCATCTAAAAGAGGTTTTTGATCTTTTAAATCATTGAAATAGCAATCTAATAGTTCATGTGGATTAATTGGACCATCAGTTAACGATTCTCCACCTTTAACTTGTTGTCCATCACTAACCATTATATTTTTTCCAATTAATAGTTGATATTCATTAACTAAATCATCTTTTTCAATAACTGATAAAGAAACTGATTCTTCATCATTACCTTTTTTAATCTGAACAATTCCAGATTTCTTACATAGAATTGCTGAATCTCTGGGTCTCCTAGCTTCTAATAACTCTTCAATACGAGGTAATCCTTGTACGATATCTCCAGTTTTCTGCCTTTCAAAAACAAGTAAAGCTAAACCATCTCCCCTAAGAACCAAGTCTCCGTCTTTAACATGCAAAACGGAATCGGGAGAGACCATATAAGGCCTGCCAAGTCTTAAGGTTACTAAACTATTAGAAACCTCTTCTATTTCTCCACAAGAAGTTGATTTTATAGAATCACTAATAGGATCACCATCAACTACACGATCACCAACTTTAACTACTGCTTTACCACTAATTTTAATTTTAATTTTATCTTCTTCTCTTTCAACAATTAACCTTCTTATTGGCTCATCATCAACAACATTTGGCAATTGAACCAATCCCTTCTCTTTGCAAAGAATTTGAGTGGTAGCTATTACATCTCCTGCCTTTACTACTTGGTTATTATTGACTTGCAGTTCTGTATGAGTTGATCCATGGCTGGAGTCAGATATAGTATCTCTTCTTACCAGAATAGACTCCAATATTACTAAATTTAATCTATTGATTGATGAATCATTTTTATCTTCAATCGACTCGACGTCAATAGTCATTTGAGGAGTCGCATTAAAGCTTTCGATACTTAAATGTGTTCTCAGTAATTCAACGCCTTCAACTGATTTTATCAATTCACCGTCTTTATAGGTAAGCCTCTGGATAGCTTTTAATCCTAAATGTGGACCCTTTTCCTGCTTAACATGTGATAGCTGGGGTAATTGCGCCTGGTCAGGAATAGTAAATTCTTCAACAGTTCTTAATAACAAGCCTCGACATTTAGGTGTTTCTAATTTTTGAACAAATAGAATTTCTTTATTATCAACACCCTCTAAAATCTTTTCGCCTGGATTTACGAGATTTCCTTCTTCTGTAAATCTATTCAAAACTTCTTCATCATCACACTCATGAAAAGTTCCATTCCTCACAGTTATTTCACGAAGGATATCATTTTTTTGCGTAACTGTAACAATGCCTGATGTTTGACTAAAAATATCTTTTACAACTTCTGTTCCAGCTTCAATCCATTTCATATCCTCAATCATTAGAAGAGATATATCCTTATTGATTTCATGTGTCTCTTGCGGAATCCAGAGCAATGTCCCTCCTTGACTTACTTCAAAACCATTTTTAGATGATCTCGCTTTTTTGACACTTAATCCCGGTGCGTATTTTACTAAACCGCCAGTTTTTGTACGGAACCTTTCATCCGTTAAATCTGCTATTACCTCACCATTACTGATTTTACTTCCTGGGGAAATATTTAAACGATAAGATATACCATCACTAGATTCCAAATTATATATTTGACCTGAGTGAGTAGATTCTTCAATTAATTTAAAATTAGTTAAAGACATTGAAGTAGTAACAATCTGAACTTCTCTCGAATCTCCTATTGATTCTCTTAATCTTACTTGTCCGCCAAACTCACTTGATTGACTTGCTTCTGCCAAAACTGTCCCTTCATCTACAGATTTCCCAGGTGATATAACCGGTTTTGCATTTGGTGGCAAGTTATAAACATCTCCAGCTAAAACCCACAATCTGCCTAATCTTTGAGCTTTTAAGGTAATATTACCCTGCCTATCAGTTACCTCCTTTGGCTGAATAACCTTGTCGTATCTAACTTGACCAGCCAAATCACAAATAACATCCTTTGTTGCTTTTTCAACACTCTTTTTCACGGCTCCAGCAGTAATCTGAGCAACAGTTATATCAGAACTAATTTCTTCACCATCATCTACAAATAGAAGCGATCCACTAGAAACTTCAATTTTTTGCGCTTTGCCAGAATTACTTCCTTTAGGAACTATCTTTAGTATGAAATCAACTTCTGCTTGTTTAGCTTCTACGCCATGTGGAGTTCTATAACCTCTAACCTTTGCTTTTGAACTAAATTCAACTTTACCAGAAATTTTTGATCTCACAACTCCACTTTCGGCAGTTGATACACCTCCAGTATGAAAAGTTCTCATTGTCAATTGAGTTCCTGGTTCACCAATCGATTGAGCAGCAATAATTCCAACTGCCTCCCCTAAATCAACTAAATGATTATGAGCCAAAGCCCATCCGTAGCACCTCCTACAAACGGATCTGTTAGCTTCACATGTTAATGGGGATCTTATTTTTACTTCTCTAATAGATGCTTTCTCAATTGCTCCTGACAATGAAGGATCTATAGCAGTGTTTTGAGGAACAACAAGGTTTTCTTCAGCATCAAAAATATCCTCAGCGGTAAGCCTACCAATAAGCCTTGCTCCGAATTTACCATCTTCAGCTTCAACAACTATTGATCTTTCTGTTCCACAATCTTCTTCTCTTACAATTACATCTTGAGCAACATCAACTAATCTTCGAGTCAAATAACCAGAATCCGCAGTTCTTAAGGCAGTATCCACCAAACCTTTCCGTGCTCCGTAAGAAGAAATTACATATTCAGTAACAGTGAGTCCTTCTCTAAAATTAGTTCTTATAGGCAGGTCAATAATTTCGCCTTGAGGATTAGCCATCAATCCTCTCATACCAACAAGTTGTCTTACCTGAGACATATTACCCCTTGCTCCTGAATTAGCCATCATCCAAACGGAATTTAGTGGGTCATTTTGATTAAAATTATCTTTTACAGCATCTACCAATCTTTCATTAGTTTCAGTCCAAGTATCTATAACTTTTGTGTGCCTTTCAACTTCGGTAATTTCACCAAGTCTATAGCATTCTTCTGTAGCAGATATTTGCTCTTCAGCTTGTCCTATTAAATCTTGTTTAGCTTCAGGAACTTTTAAGTCATCAACTGAGATAGAGACCGCAGCTTGGGTAGCATATTTAAATCCTAAATCCTTTAGGTTATCTGCCATGGCTGCAGTGATAGCTGTTCCATGAGTTTTATAAGCCCAGGAGACTAAATTTTTTAAGGCTTTCTTATCAACTACCTTATTTTTGAATGATGGGGGCGTTTTGGTTAGAGCAGGCATTGTAACTGGATTGTTCTTTTTTGAGTTTTTAGTAGTTTTTCTTACTCTGGATGATTTTTTAGATTTAGATGAAGTCATGATTTTTGAATAATTGAAAAATAGTTTTTAAAGATTACGTTTTAGATACAGAATCGATGATGGTATAGTTCATAACTACTCTCCCAACAGTTGTCAGCACAAATCTACTTATTAAATTATTATCAGAGTCAAATCTGTCCCTTCTTAAATTCCAGATTTCTAATCTTGAGCCATCTTCTAGCTCTTTAGTTTTTTGTGGGCTACGCATTTCGTCTTCATCTTCAACTTCTCCATTGAATCTAACCCAAACCCATTCATGCAGGCTAAGTCTTTTATCTTCAAAGGCAAAAATGACATCTTCTAATGAAGCAAAAGTAGTCTTATTATCTCCGAATTGTGGTTGTTGATAATTGGGTTGCAAAGCCGTCAGATAATAAGATCCTAAAACCATATCTTGTGATGGAGTCACAATTGGTTCCCCAGTAGCAGGAGAAAGAATATTATTACTAGCCAACATAAGCATGCGTGCTTCAGTTTGTGCCTCTAAAGCTAAAGGAACATGAACTGCCATTTGATCTCCATCAAAGTCAGCATTGAATGCAGGGCAAACTAAAGGATGAAGTTGTATTGCTCTACCTCCAACTAATTTCGGTTCAAAAGCTTGAATGCCTAAACGATGCAGGGTAGGTGCTCTATTTAAGAGAATTGGATGTCCTTCAATAACTTCCTGTAGTACCTGCATAACTTCGTCATCAGCCTTTTGTATTAGTTTTTTTGCAGCTTTTATATTATTCACAATATTTTGTCGTATCAATCTATGGATTACAAAAGGCTGAAAGAGCTCTATTGCCATTTCTTTTGGTAGACCACACTGATGCATTTTTAACTTAGGACCCACAACTATTACAGATCTTCCTGAATAGTCAACACGCTTTCCAAGAAGATTCTGTCTAAATCTTCCTTGTTTTCCTTCAATTATGTCACTTAGGGACTTTAGAGCTCTATTATTTGCTCCAACAACAGTCCTCCCTCTTCTTCCATTATCTATAAGGGCATCAACTGCCTCCTGAAGCATTCTTTTTTCATTCCTTACAATAATTTCAGGAGCTAAAATTTCTTGAAGCCTAGCTAGTCTATTATTTCTATTTATAACTCTTCTATATAAGTCATTTAAATCTGAAGTTGCAAATCTTCCTCCATCAAGCTGAACCATAGGTCTAAGATCAGGAGGTATAACTGGTATTGCATCTAAAACCATCCATTCTGGTTTTGCATTAGTTGCAATGAAATTATCAATAACTCTTATCCTTTTTATAAGCTTAGCCCTCTTTTGCCCTTTGCTATTAGTAATTTCTTCTCTAAGCTCCTCAGCAACCTGATTTAAATCAAGGTCCTCAAGTAATTGCTTCAGTGCTTCAGCCCCAATTCCAACAAAAGGTTCATTTTCTATAGTTGAATCTTCAGCATAAATTTCATCTTCAATTTCCAGCCACTCATCCTCAGTGAGTAATTGCTTATATTTAAGTTCTTTATGATCACCTGGATCTAAAACGACGTAACAATTAAAATATACAATTTGTTCTACATCTCTAAGCGGAATATCCAAAAGTATTGCAACGTAACTAGGGATACCTTTCAGATACCAAACATGGGAAACTGGTGCGGCGAGTTTTATATAACCCATCCTATGTCTTCTGACTCTACTTTCAGTAACTTCAACCCCACATCTCTCACAAACAATGCCGCGATGTCTTACCCTTTTGTACTTTCCACAATGGCATTCCCAATCTTTAGATGGGCCAAAAATCTTTTCACAAAACAATCCATCCATTTCTGGTTTAAGTGTCCTGTAATTGATAGTTTCAGGTTTCGTAACTTCACCAACTACTTGTCCATTGGGCAATGTCCTCTGACCCCAATCCATTATTCTTTGTGGAGAAGCTATTGAAATTTTGACGTAATCAAAGTGATTTTCAGTTCTTAAGTTGCTGTTTGTCATTTTTGGAGAATTTAAGTTAGAAAGTTTTAATTGAGTATTTAATCTTCCTCATATTCAGAGGTTCCGAGTGATTCGTAAGTCGGCCTTGATGGAGTATTTCTTCTCGGATTAATATCTTGCATTAAATCTACCTCTTTTCCTTCATCTGTATAAACCCCTATATCCAAGCCTAGAGATTGTAATTCCCTCATAAGAACTTTAAATGACTCAGGAGTACCAGGCCTTGGGATCGGTTTACCTTTTACGATCGCATTAAGCGCTTCATTTCTTCCTTGCATATCATCAGATTTAACTGTCAATAATTCCTGAAGAGTATAAGCAGCTCCATATGCTTCAAGAGCCCATACTTCCATTTCCCCAAGCCTTTGTCCACCTTGCTGAGCTTTACCGCCCAAGGGTTGCTGTGTAACTAAAGAGTAAGGGCCAGTAGATCTTGCATGAATTTTATCATCCACCAAATGGACTAATTTGAGAAAGTGAGAGTATCCGACAGCAACTGGCTGATCAAAAGGTTCCCCTGTTCTACCATCTTTTAGTAATAACTTCCCAGGATCTTCAGGATTGTAAACCCATGCTTTGCCTGGCTGTTTTGAAGCTTCCTCTAAAAATGCTTGAACAGTTTGATGTGATTTTTCTGCTCCATACATTTCATCAAATGGAACAACTTTAACCCGGCAATTTAAATTGGAGGCTGCCCAGCCCATCAATAATTCAAAAACTTGACCTACATTCATCCTACTTGGAACTCCTAAAGGATTAAGAACTATGTCTACAGGGGTTCCATCAGGTAAATAAGGCATATCTTCTCTTGGTAAGATTCTGCTAATAATTCCTTTATTTCCATGCCTCCCAGCCATTTTGTCACCAACTTGAATTTTCCTTCTCTGAGCCACATAAACTCTAACAACCATGTTCGCTCCTGGAGGTAATTCATCACCTTGTTCTCTAGTATAAATGCGAACATCCAAAACTCTTCCCTTTTCAGTTTTAGGTACTCTGAGGGAATTATCTCTCACATCTCGAGCCTTTTCACCGAAAATAGCTCTTAAAAGTTTTTCTTCAGGTGGTTGGTCTGATTCCCCTTTTGGAGTCACTTTTCCTACAAGAATATCCCCACTCTCGACAAAAGCACCAATCCTAATAATTCCCATCTCATCAAGATTATTCAAGCTTTCTTCCGAGATATTAGGGATCTCTCTTGTGATTTCTTCAGGTCCTAGTTTTGTTTGTCTTGCTTCAATTTCATATTTTTCAATATGTACTGAGGTATATAAATCATCAGTTACCATCCTCTCGCTCACAAGTATGGCATCTTCATAGTTGTATCCCTCCCATGGCATGTAAGCAATTAGAACGTTTTGGCCAAGGGCAATTTCGCCTCCTTCACATGCGGAGCCATCTGCTAAGACCTGCCCAGATATAACTTTATCTCCAATTTTCACTATAGGTCTTTGGTTGAGGCAGGTATCTTGATTTGATCTTTGATACTTCTGAAGATAATGAAAATGTTCGTCACCTTGCTCATCTTTAACGACAATCTCATTAGCATCTACATAAGATACAGTTCCATTAACTTTTGTTATGGGTACCATTCCCGAATCTCTAGCAACTTGAGATTCTAAACCTGTACCGACTAATGGACGTTCTGGTCTTAGCAAAGGAACGGCTTGGCGTTGCATATTTGATCCCATGAGAGCTCTATTAGCATCATCATGTTCCAAGAAAGGAATAAGTGAAGTAGCAACTGAAATTACCTGAACCGGAGAAAGCTGAACGTAATCAACTTGATGAGGAGGGACTTTTTCAAAATCCTGTCTATATCTTACTGGTATTAGATTTGCAATTATATTGCCATCCTTGTCAGTCGCGACGTCTCCTGGTGCCACCCTACACTCATCTTCTAAATCAGCAGAAAGATAAACCGGATTACCTTCCTTATTAACTTTACCGTTTTTAACTTCCCAAAAAGGTGTTTCAATAAAACCGTACTCATTAACTCTTGCGTGAGTAGCTAAAGAATTTATAAGTCCTGCATTAGGACCTTCAGGAGTCTCGATAGGACATAATCTTCCATAATGTGAAGGGTGAATATCTCTTACGGCAAAGCCTGCTCTTTCTCGAGTTAAACCCCCTGGACCTAATGCTGAGATTCTTCTCTTGTGTGTTAATTCAGCTAGAGGATTAGTTTGATCCATGAACTGACTTAATTGACTAGAGCCAAAAAATTCCTTTATGGCAGCAACTAAAGGTTTGGGATTGACTAGTTGAGCGGGAGTTAAAGAATCTGTTTCTCCTACAGTCATTCTTTCTTTGATAATTCTCTCTAAACGATTAAGTCCCACCCGAACTTGATTTTGAAGAAGTTCTCCTACAGATCTAACCCTTCGATTACCAAGATGGTCAATATCATCCAAACTAGCTCCGCCAATATCCAATTCAAGATTAATTAAATAATCAATGGTGGAAAGAACATCTTCATGGGTAAGTGTTCTAACATCGTCTGGGACGGTAAGTCTCAATTTTTTGTTTATTTTATATCTACCAACTCGGCCTAAATCATATCTTTTGGGATCAAAGAATCTACTATGCAATAGCTGTTGTCCGCCAGAGACGGAGGGAGGTTCACCAGGACGTAGCTTCTTATATAGTTCAAGCAAAGCCTGATCTTCTGAATTAATACCCTCGTCATTAGCTGACTCAATTGAGTTTTGATAAAACTCGGGATGCCTAAGTTTATCCACCACATCATTATCTGAAAGACCCATCGCTCTCATGAGAACATGAGCATTAATTTTTCTAGTTTTGTCAACTCTTACATAAAGTAAATTATTTTTGTCAGTCTCGAATTTTAACCATGCTCCTCTATTAGGGATAACGCTTGCGTTGTAAGTTCTGCGACCATTTTTATCAAGTTCATCCTTGAAATATACTCCAGGACTTCGAACAATTTGATTAACAATAACTCTTTCGGCACCATTAATAATGAAAGTTCCTCTTTCAGTCATTAATGGTAGTTCGCCAATAAATACTTCTTGTTCTTTAATTTCCCCTGTCTCTTTATTAATTAATCTGCAAATTACATACATCTGGGATGCAAATGTAGCATCTCTTCTTTTGGCTTCCTCAACATCATGCCTGGGTCTTTTTAACCTGTATTCTTCACCGATAAAATGTAATTCTAATTTACCTGTGTAATCAGAAATTGGGGAAAAATTTTGTAATTCTTCTATTAAACCCTTTTCCAAAAACCATTTAAAGCTTGCTCTTTGTACTTCAACTAAATCTGGTAGATAAGTAGCTGTTTTTGCTACCTGTAAAGCGCTACTGCTCATCCAAGAAAACCTGCGATTTTGTGAGATTTACTATTTACTTTTAATCTACTCAATAGTTAGTGCTTTAACTTTTCACTTAAAATGAAATCAACAATTAAATCTCGATTTCAACAAAAAACAATCAAATAAAGAAGAATTAAATTTTGTTCAATGCTGATAAATCATTAACTGTGATTGTTAAAGTCAAAAAATTAAGAAAAATTTCCAGTAATTCCTTATTTTAACAGCTGCTACGCCTACTTAACAAGTCAAATTTAAACAAATCTTCAGCATTCTTATATGACTCTCTAGCAATTGTGGTTAATTCAGTAGACCTTAAATTTGCCATAAAATTGGCAACATTTTCAACAAACGCAGGTTCATTCCTTTTACCCCTATGAGGGACAGGAGCTAAAAATGGTGAGTCAGTTTCAATTAAGTACCTATCTTTTGGTACTATTTTGGCACATTCATGAATTTCATGTGCTTTTGGAAATGTGACGATACCACTAAAACTGATATAAAATCCAAAATTCAAGAATTGCTTCATTTCTTTTGGTGATCCTGTCCAACAATGAAGTACACCATCAGGACATTTTCCTTTTTTAGAGAGATCACTACATATCTCAATCATTTCATTTGCAGCATCTCTGCAATGGATAATTACGGGCAATTGAAGTTCGTAAGCTAACTCCATTTGAGGAATAAGTGCTTCAATCTGCTGAGTTTTATCTTCATTTTTAAAAAAATCCAAGCCTAATTCCCCAATAGCAACAACTCGTATATCTTCTAGAGCTGATTTTCTTAGAAGAGATTTTGAACTTTGTTCCCATTTTTTTGCCTCTAGCGGATGCAAACCAACTGAATAGTAAATTTCATTGAATTCATGAGATATTTTTTTCAACTTTGGAATTTCTGTTAATTCACAACAAGCATGAACTAATTTTTTTACGCCTCTTGAACGCAATCTTAAAAAAACATCTTCAAGATCTTTCTCAAAATTTTCAAATATTAAATGACAGTGAGAGTCTATGAGTTCTATATTGCTCATGATTCTGATCTGTCTTTTTAATTAGTGGTAAGAATAGTTTTTACAAAATTATTGATTTTCGATTTTTTATTAGCACCGTTGTTCTTATGAAGAACATTTTTTTTAACTGCTTTATCAATTAAGCTAAAAGCTTTGTTAAGACTTGTTTTCACTAAATTTTTATTATCCTCATTAGGGTTTTTTTTATATTTTTCGCAGTTCTCTAAGGTTTTTTTGGTTAAAGTTCTAACAGTAGATTTATATGACTTATTTATTAAACGATTTCTTTCGGCGATTTGTATTCTCTTTTTTGCTGATTTGTTGTTGGCCACAGAGGGTGCATAAATAGAAGATTCCTATCATAACAAATAAATCGTCTACTAATCAATCATATATAATTTAGAAGATATTAAATTGGGTTTTGAGCCTTTCTATTTGAAAAAATTAAGCAAATGAAGATCATAAATAATAAAAAAGAAGCTATTGAAGAATTAAAAAGAATTTCTACTCGAACTAATTCAGATAACAATAATACGATAAATAAAATAGTTGAAGAAATTCTTCAAGAGGTAAAAATTTCTGGAGATATAGCAGTAGAAAAATATACCAAAAAATTTGATGGTTTCGACCCTGACCCTATGCAAGTGAGTGAGGATCAAATAAAAAATGCATGGGATGAAATTGGTAACAATTTGAAGAACTCACTTGTGGTAGCTCATAAAAGAATTCAAAAATTCCATGAAAAAGAAATTCCTCAATCTTTCACTATAGAAGGTGAATATGGTGATACCGTCCAAAGAAGATGGAGACCAGTTAGAAATGCAGGTATTTATATTCCTGGAGGAAGAGCTGCTTATCCAAGTACAGTATTGATGAATGCTATACCTGCAAAAGTAGCAGGAGTAGAAGAAATTATAATGGTATCTCCTGGGGATAAAGAAGGGAAAATAAACAAAACTGTTTTAGCTGCAGCCCACTTATCAGGGATCAATAAAGTATTTAGAATTGGAGGAGCTCAAGCAATTGGTGCTTTAGCATTTGGCACAAATCAAATCAATAAAGTTGATGTTATTTCAGGTCCAGGGAATATATATGTTACAACTGCGAAAAAACTCATTTATGGCTCTACAGGGATTGATTCTTTAGCTGGTCCAAGTGAAATATTAATCATTGCAGATGAAACAGCTCAAAGCACTCACATAGCATCTGATTTACTAGCTCAAGCAGAACATGATCCTTTAGCTTCTTCAATACTTCTAACTACATCAAAGAATCAGGCAAAAGAAGTTTTAGATGCGCTTTATAAAAAAATAGATGATCATCCAAGAAAAGAAATTTGCATGCAATCAATAAAAAATTGGGGATTAATTGTGATTTGCGAGAATTACGAATCATGTATTGAACTAAGCAATAACTTTGCCCCTGAACACCTAGAAATTCTTACTGTAGATTCAAAAAAAATTCTTGCAGGTATAGAGAATGCAGGAGCGATATTTTTAGGGAAATGGACCCCAGAAGCTGTTGGAGATTATCTTGCTGGGCCAAATCATACTTTACCCACATCAGGAAATTCTAGATTTAGCGGTTCTTTGGGGGTTGAAACTTTTATGAAAAATACTTCAATAATAGAATTTAATGAAGAAAGTTTAAAAGTTAATAGCCTTGATATTATTAATCTTGCTAAAAGTGAGGGCTTACATAGCCACGCTAACTCTGTAGAAATAAGATTTGAAGATTAGCTAGCTCTTGAGTGTGAGTAAACCACTGGATTATTTTCTTCAATTTTACCAACTAATACTTTGTCTGTAAGATCAATGAATAATCCATTTTCTAATACTCCTGGAATATTATTAATCTTCATTTCAATGTCTTTTGGATTCTTAATACCATCATCAAATAATACATCTAGGATGAGGTTGCCTTGATCAGTAACAACTGGGCCAGCTTTTTTAGTAGCCATTCTTAAAGAAGAACTGCCGTTCATTTCTGAAATGACTTCCTCGACTTGCTTCCAAGCATTAGGAAGAACTTCCACAGGTAAAGGGAAAGATAGATTTAGATTTTGTACAAGTTTAGTTTCATCAACAACAATCAACAATTGATTAGCTTTAGATGCTACTAACTTTTCTCTAACATGACATGCGCCTCCTCCTTTTATTAATTGAAATGCTGGATCAACTTCATCTGCTCCATCAATTGCTAAATCAATTTGAGATACAGAAGCTAAATCAATAAGCGGGATATCCAGTTCAAGAGCTAGAACTTCTGATTGAAAAGAAGTTGCAACACCTCTTATATTTTGGAGTTTTCCAGAACGTATTTCATCCGCAAGGCTTTTTATCATTAACGCAGCTGTTGATCCAGACCCCAATCCGAGAATCATGCCACTCTTTACTTCCCTTATTGCTGCATCAGCAACTACTTGTTTCATTTGAGTTTGTGAATCCAAAATCTTTTTCTCTAATAGATATAGATTATTAAATTTCAATGGGTGCTTTATGTCAAACCTGGGAGAGGTTCTGGTTTGATATTTATCTGTATCTCTTTGTTATCTCTCAAAATATTTAAAAGGAATACCTTTCCTATCTGAGCTTTTTCTACTTCATCCAGTAAAGTTTTAGGTTCTTTTATAGAGATATTCTCGGCTGCTATTACTAAATCACCTCTTCTTAAACCAGCTTTTTCAGCGGGGCTATTAGGTATCACTGATTGAATTAGAGCTCCATTTCTTTCAGGTAATTGAACTAACGAATTGGGGTCTCGATTATGTTCTTTAGCAATTCTAGGGTTTAAAGAAATTAATTGTACCCCTAAGTATGGATGAATAACTTCACCATTTTTAAGGAGCTGATCAGAAACACTTTTAGCTAGATTAATGGGAATCGCAAAACCTAAACCAGCTCCAGGACCACTTCTTACTAATGTATTTATTCCTATTACTTCACCACTGGAATTAATAAGTGGCCCACCAGAATTTCCTGGATTTATTGCCGCATCAGTCTGAATAAGATCCAGCCTTTTATCTGAAAATCCTAAACTATTAATATCTCTATGCAGGCTGCTAACAATCCCTAAGGTAACTGTTTTTTCAAGACCATAAGGAGTACCAAGAGCTATTGCCCAATCTCCAACTTCAAGATCTTCAGAATTTCCAAGTGGAGCAAAACCTGAATAGGCATCTTCATCAATTTTTACTAAAGCAAGGTCTGTTACTGTATCTGTGCCCAAAACTTCACCATCACAAATAGATCCATCTGCCAAAGTAACTGAAACATTATCGACTCTTTCTACAACATGAGCATTTGTAAGAACCAAACCATTCTCATTAATGATCACCCCAGAGCCTTGTCCTCTCTCTCTTTCAGGAGCAATTCCTTGCTCGCCAAGTAAATCTCTTAATAAAGGGTCAAGTAAAGTAGGATCAAATTGTTGCCTCTCTACCAACCGCTCAGTATCAATTTTTACAACTGCAGGGCCAATATTTTTAACTGCAGATGATACGAAATTATGACTTTCAAAAGAATCTAAAGCTAAAACTTCAGTATTTTGGATGAAATTAAGTATGCAAAAACAAGTAATAATGAATAATTGGATTAAATTAATAAATTTAATCTCGAGATACTTCATTTAATTAATAGTTTTTGAGTTTATTTAATAAATCTAATTGAAGAAAAAGATTATTGTTGTTTTTTTGTTTACATCCATAAAATGCAAACTTTAAAATTTTTCTATAGAAAAAAATTCTTTATGTGTGAGAATAAATTTTAAATAAATATACAAATAAATTTGAATAAAGAAAACAAAAGTAAATTAGAGTTCCTATTAGAAAAAGTTGCTAATGAGCGGGATTTAGAAATCCACGGTTTAAACATTCAAACTAATCAAAATCCAATTGTTATTGAAATAACTATACGAAAAACTAATGGAGATGATATTTCATTAGATGATTGTGCGCTGTTTAATGACCCAGCTTCTGACGAAATAGAAAAATCAAATCTTTTAAATTGTTCATATGTGTTAGAAATTAGTAGTCAAGGGGTCAGTGATGAATTAACCTCAGAAAGAGACTTCAAAACTTTTAAGGGTTTTCCAGTTAATGTTGAGTTAAACCAAAAGAATTCAAAAATAAAATTCGTGAATGGTTTACTTTATGAAAAGTCTAATGATTATTTAGCCATTAACATTAAAGGTAGGATAAAGAAAATCCCTTTCGATGAAGTATTAAAAATTAGTCTTTGTACCTTAAAAGACTAATAATTTTCAACCATTATCCATTTCCCCATCATAGATGGCATTAGTTATTCTCCCAGGTTTAAACAATCTCATTGAAGACATTAGTGAGGAAAAAAAGTTACCTCCTAATATCGTTGAAGCAGCCTTGCGCGAAGCTTTGTTGAAAGGATATGAAAAATATAGAAGAACTTTTTACATTGGAATTAACCAAGATCCGTTTGATGAAGAATACTTTAGTAATTTTGATGTTGGATTAGACCTAGATGAAGAAGGTTATAGAATCTTATCTAGTAAAGTAATTGTAGAAGAAGTTGAAAGCGAAGATCATCAAATATCTTTAGTAGAAGTAAAACAAGTAGCTGATGACGCTCAAATCGGTGACACTGTTGTTTTAGACGTTACTCCGGAAAAAGAAGATTTTGGACGAATGGCTGCTTCAACAACAAAGCAAGTTTTAGCCCAAAAATTAAGAGATCAACAAAGAAAAATGATCCAAGAGGAATTTGCAGATTTGGAAGATCCTGTTTTAACTGCAAGAGTTATAAGATTTGAAAGACAATCAGTAATAATGGGAGTTAGCTCGGGTATTGGTAGACCTGAAGTAGAGGCCGAACTTCCTAAAAGAGATCAATTGCCAAACGATAATTATAGAGCTAATGCAACTTTCAAAGTATTCTTGAAAGAAGTTAGCGAAATAGCCAGAAAAGGACCACAACTTTTTGTGAGCAGAGCAAATGCCGGATTAGTCGTTTATTTGTTTGAAAATGAAGTTCCGGAAATTCAAGAAGGTACTGTAAAAATTGTTGCTGTTTCAAGAGAAGCGAATCCACCTTCAAGGGCTGTTGGGCCAAGAACAAAAGTAGCAGTTGATAGCATCGAACAAGAGGTAGACCCTGTAGGTGCTTGTATTGGAGCGAGAGGGGCAAGAATCCAACAAGTAGTAAATGAATTAAGAGGAGAAAAAATTGATGTTATTAAATGGTCATCTGACCCGATACAATATATTTTAAATTCTCTAAGTCCTGCGAAAGTTGATCTCGTGAGACTTGTAGACCCAGAAGGTCAACACGCGCATGTATTAGTTCCTCCCGATCAATTAAGTCTCGCAATAGGTAGAGAAGGACAAAATGTAAGACTTGCAGCAAGATTAACTGGTTGGAAAATTGATGTCAAAAACTCACATGAATACGATCAGGAAGCAGAAGATGCAGCAGTCTCCGAATTAATCATTCAAAGGGAAGATGAAGAGAATCTTCAGCGAGAGGCTGAGCTTAGATTAGAAGCAGAACAAGCTGAGCGTGCTGCGGAAGATGCAAGATTAAGAGAGCTTTATCCCCTTCCTGAAGATGATGATGAATATGGAGAAGAATTATTTGAAGAAGAGACCTTTTCAGATAGTGATCAATTAGAGACTATTCAAGATGGTGAAATATCCGCCAAAGAGGAGAGAAAACGGTGATACGACAAACCCCTGTTTTGCGTATATGCATTTCATGTAGAAAAACATATGACAGGAAACATCTTATAAAGATTACTAAAGATCATAAGCAAGGTATTATGTTTCAAAAGGGTATGGGGCGATCAGCCTACATCTGTAAGTCAAAAAAATGTTACTCAGATTCCAAGATCAAAAAAAAGCTTCAAAAAGCTTTAAAAACTTCTCTAGAACCTGAATTTATTGATATTTTTGAAAAAGAAATTACAAGCTACAATGACTATCCCAATAAGGGAATATAATTAAATTAAATCCTCTTTAATTTTTAAAAAGAGTACAAATCAGATTAAATGACTATCAGCGATAAAATCAGAATTTATGAACTTTCCAGAGACTTAAATCTGGAGAATAAAGATATATTGGATGCCGCTCAAAAACTTTCAATTTCAGTAAAAAGCCATAGCAGTTCAATTAGTGCAGAGGAAGCAAAAAAAATAAAAAATCTTATTAATAATAAAAACTCAGATAAAAGAATTCTTTCTATTAAGAAACCCTTAGTTAAAAAAGATAATTACAAACAAAATAAAGAAAATAAATCTTCTTTTATCACCTCTATGAAAGGGAAACCTCCTAAAGATAATTCAAACAAAAAGCCATTATTGATGAAACCTCTTAATAAAACTGAGAGTCAAAAAATAACTTCAAATAAACCTATAAATCTCAATAAACCCACAATTACCAACAGTTCGCAATCTCAAGCAAATCTTATAAATCAAAAGATAAATAGTAAAACTTCACAAAATCTCAACCATGATAAAAAAACTTTCCTAAATAACACAACCCCACCTATAAAGAGCCCAACTAAACCTCCTATTCAACTAATTGCTAAGCCTAAAAATATTAATAATAATCTAGCATCTAATGATTCTCCCCAGAACATCTCCAGTGGAGGGGGGAAAAGACAAATATCAAACAAACCTGATCAAAATTCGAACAAACCTAAAACAAAAAATATTAATAACAAAATCTCCCCCCCTGAGCTCGTAGGTGCTCCAATCAGAAGAAACGGAAACAATCAGCAAAATAATAAGCAAAATATTTCTTTTAAACAAACTCTCCCCAACAGATCTGGTATACCTAACAGACCTGGCATGCCCAATAGGCCTGGTTTAAGAAACAAACCATCAGATCAAGGCAGACCTGGATCTTTCAATAGACAAGCAAATACAAGTAGCTCTGGTGCTCCCAACAGACCTGGAATGCCCAACAGACCTGGCATGCCCAATAGGCCTGGGTTTAGAAAAAAACCATCAGATCAAGGCAGGCCTGGATCTTTCAACAGACAAGCAAACACAAGTAGGCCTGGTGCTCCCAACAGACCTGGAATGCCCAACAGACCTGGTATGCCCAATAGGCCTGGGTCTAAATTAAATGGTCAAAAGACACCCGGATTTAGAAAGCCAGTATCACCTAATGAACTTTTACAACTTCAAAAAACCAACAAATCTGATAGTGACAAACAAGTTATAAAAAATAAGGAAGCACAGAATATCGAGACAGCAAAACAGAAGGTAAAAGCTCCAAATACTCGTCCAAATACCGCCCCTAATTCAAAAAAACCACCCCATAGAACATTTTCAAATAATTCTAAAAAACCTGGCAAGACAGACTGGGATGATAGCGCAAAACTTGAAGCATTAAGAAGCAAAAATCCCCAAAAACAAAGACAGAAAGTTCATATTATTGGTGAGAATGATGATTCATTAACATCTGAAACTAGTGGATATTCAGGCGAAAAAACTTCAATCTTATCAGCTAGTTTGGCGCGTCCAAAGAAAGAAAAGTCTGATGAATCAAAATCTCAAAAAACTATTAAACAATTTAAAAAGAAGAAAAAAGAGACTACTAGGCAAAGACAGAAAAGAAGAGCTATGGAGTTAAAGGCTGCCAAAGAAGCCAAACAAGTAAGACCTGAAATGATAATCGTGCCCGAAGATAATTTAACAGTCCAAGAATTAGCTGATAAATTAAGTCTTGAAAGTTCTGAAATAATCAAATCTCTTTTTTTTAAAGGAATAACTGCAACTGTTACTCAATCACTCGACTTAGCAACTATTGAGACAGTAGCAGAAGAATTTGGGGTACCTGTTTTGCAAGATGATATCCAAGAAGCTGCTGAAAAAACAGTAGATATGATTGAATCTGAAGATATTGATAATCTATTAAGAAGACCACCTGTAATTACGGTGATGGGTCATGTAGATCATGGTAAAACAAGTCTTTTAGATTCCATCAGAGAATCAAGAGTAGCTTCGGGAGAAGCAGGTGGCATCACTCAACACATAGGAGCTTATCAAGTTGAATTTGAACATGATTCTCAAAAGAAAAAATTAACTTTTCTTGATACGCCTGGTCATGAAGCCTTTACTGCAATGAGAGCAAGGGGTACAAAAGTTACAGATGTGGCTGTTCTTGTAGTTGCTGCAGATGATGGTTGCAGACCTCAAACACTAGAAGCTATCAGTCATGCAAGAGCTGCAAAAGTACCAATAGTTGTTGCAATAAATAAAATTGACAAAGAAGGGGCTTCTCCAGACAGAGTAAAGCAGGAACTATCAGAAAAAGATTTAATTGCTGAAGATTGGGGGGGAGATACAGTGATGGTTCCAGTAAGTGCTATCAAAAAACAAAACATTGATAAATTACTCGAAATGATTTTATTAGTTTCAGAGGTTGAAGATCTACAAGCTAACCCTGATAGATTTGCAAAAGGTACTGTTATTGAAGCCCACCTAGACAAAGCAAAAGGACCTGTGGCTACCTTGTTAGTACAAAATGGGACCTTAAAATCTGGAGATGTTTTAGCTGCGGGTTCAGTCCTTGGAAAAATTAGAGCAATGGTTGATGAACATGGTAATAGAATCAAAGAAGCAGGGCCATCATTCCCAGTTGAAGCGCTAGGATTTAGTGAAGTACCCACTGCGGGAGATGAATTCGAAGTCTACCCTGACGAGAAAACAGCTCGAGCCATTGTAGGGGAAAGGGCAACAGATGCTAGAGCTACAAAATTAGCTCAGCAAATGGCCTCTAGAAGAGTCAGCTTATCGTCCTTATCAACTCAAGCAAATGATGGAGAACTAAAGGAATTAAACTTAATTCTTAAGGCTGATGTTCAAGGTAGTGTTGAAGCGATATTAGGATCACTAGAACAATTACCAAAAAATGAAGTTCAAGTCAGAGTCCTGCTTTCTGCTCCTGGAGAAATAACTGAGACGGATATAGATCTCGCTGCTGCATCTGGTTCAGTCATCATTGGATTTAACACCTCATTGGCTTCTGGAGCAAAGAGAGCAGCTGATGCTAATGACGTTGACATAAGAGAATATGAAGTAATCTATAAACTCTTAGAAGATATTCAGTTGGCCATGGAAGGGTTACTTGAACCCGATCTTGTCGAAGAATCATTAGGGCAAGCTGAAGTTAGAGCAACTTTCGCAGTCGGTAAAGGAGCTATTGCAGGCTGTTATATACAAACTGGCAAATTACAAAGGAATTGTTCTCTGAGAGTTATTAGATCAGAGAAAGTAATATTTGAGGGTAATTTAGACTCTCTAAAAAGAGCTAAAGATGATGTAAAAGAAGTAAATACAGGATTTGAATGTGGAGTTGGCTGCGATAAATTCTCTTCATGGATTGAAGGAGATGTAATCGAAGCATTCAAATTTGTCACCAAAAAGAGGACTTTATCACAATAATTAAACATCTAGCTTATTAATCTTTATTTCTGTCAAGAATTAATAAAGTAGGAAATATTACACAAGCACCCAACTGTATAAGAAGGTTATTTTGCTGTAATTCAGTTCCGCTTGCAATTCTGGAAAGCATTATAAGAAGTCCCAAAAATGCAGAACCGCTAAAAGCTATCCATAATATTCTTCTCAACCCCTTAAAAGGAGCTTGGGATTCCTTTAATAATTTCTTTTTCAATTCAGGATCTATTTTTGACATAAATTCTTTCAATTATAAAATTAAGTCTATATGAAAAATTTAATATTTAATTTGGCCGGTATAGCTCAGCGGTAGAGCAACTGTCTCGTAAACAGTGGGTCATTGGTTCAATTCCAATTATCGGCACTCACAAAGCAAATTAAAATGGTTAATAAAATTTTAAAATTTAGATATCTTTTTAAATTATTTGTTTTTGCTCCTCTTATATTTTATTTTGGCAAAAGAAGTTATATAGCTTTTGATGAAGGATTCTATGCACTACAAGCTAGATGGATACTAGAAAAAGGTAACTGGACAATTCCACTTTGGTGGGATGAATATGTTTTAGATAGAACAATAGGTTTACAGTTTTTAATAGCAAAGTCACAAGACTTATTTGGAAGAAATATTTTTTCTGCATATCTACCAACAACAGTCGCTTCAATATTTATGTTATTAACAACTTATAAATTACATGAAGAATTATTCAATAAAAAATATGCAATTATATCTCCACTAATCCTTGCTACTACATATCTATGGTTTGACTACTCACATTTAGCCACTCAAGATATTATTTATTCAAGTTTAGTGACTATTGGAGTATTAGCTTTAGTCAAAATAAAAAGTAAAAATAACAAATACTATATTCTGCTTTTTGGAATTTGGATTGGTCTTGCTTTTATGATGAAAACTTTTTTGATTTTTGTACCATTATTATCACTAATACCATATATTTTTTTTAAAAAAAATTTTTTATTCATCAAATTCTTTTGGTTAGGACTACTAATTGGATTTATTCCCTTTTTATTCTGGACGTTTTCTATAAACCCTTATTTAGACAAAAATGTCATTTTTCACTTATTTGAAAAGTTTAACTTTCTATCAACTGAAAATACTTTTACAAATCCTTTCTATTATTATTTCTGGAATGTACCCGTAACATTTCTGCCATGGAGTTTTTTCGCAATTATTGGCACAACATACAACATTTTTCAAAGTAAAGAGAATAAATATATACTTGCTTTTTTCCCTTTAATTTTAGTAACGATCCTTAGCATTTTCTCTACAAAAACACCATATTATACTCTACAGATCTCATCTATTATTTCATTAAATACTTATACAGGAATAAAATATTTATTTAATTCCCATAAATATAGTCGTTTAATTATACATATTACTTCAAAAATAATTCCATTATTTATATTTGCTCTAACTTTCACTTATTATTTTTTCTTTAAAGATTCAATAAACTTTAATACAAAGGAAAATACATTTATAATTCTTGGATTATTATTTTTCGGCTTATCTTGGTCATTAATAAAACATAAAAATTCGTTCAAAGAAATATTAATAACTCTCATAATTGGGCCTTATTTATTCACTTCATTTATTTTGCAATCAGGTTTATTCACCGATAGATCACGAGAACTAAGAGAGAAAATGGAATATGTTTCATCCCTTGATTTAGTAAAAAATCAAACGATTATGGTTGATAAAAAAGGAATCAACAACCCTCGATCGCAATCAAAAATCATAAGGATTTCTTTATCAACTCCTAAATTAGGTAGGGGATTAGAAAGTATTAATCAGTTAAAAAAATCTGAATTAGCATGGACAGCTGACCTTAAAACAATAAAAAAGAATGATGATTCTTATGAAGTGATATACGAAAACGATATTTTAAATCCATGGAAATTAATATTAAAAAAGTAAATAATCAATATATAATGAGTTGTCGTTTGTAATCTTTAATAATGAGATCTGTTAATAGTTGGAATTTAACTAATAATGAACTTCATCAATTATTCAAAGATAATAACGAATTTATTTCTATTAAAGTCCGTGGTAATACTTGGGAGCCAATTACTAGATGGCTAAGATTAGACTCAAGAATTTTCAAAGAAACTACTAGCAAAGCAAGAATAACTTTATGCGATATCGAATCTCTAGCAGAAATTTATAACTACAGATCAATTAGATGGAAAGCAAAAAAACTTACTCCTATGCCCACAAAGGGAATTCCACAATCTATTAAAAATATTTTTCGGAAAATACCAATCATAAAACAACTAGCCTATGAACTCGAAATAGTTTTTTATAAATATAGTGAAAATATTTCTGAACATTTAATATCAATAGTAATTCCTGCAAAAAATGAAGCTGGTAATAAAGAACTTTTAATTAATGCTTTAAATAAATTCAAAAATATACCCAATAAATTAGAAATTATATTTGTTGAAGGTAATAGCAATGATAATACATATGACATATTGAAAGAATTAAAAGAAAATTTCTCAAATCACTTCAAGATATCTCTTTTAAAACAAACTTCTAAAGGAAAGAAAAATGCTGTCGTGGAGGGATTTAATATTTCTTCAGGTGAGACTCTTGCCATAATTGATAGTGATTTTACTGTAGATATTGATGACAGTATTGCAGCAATTATGGAATCAACCAAAAATAAAAATATCCTAATTAACTGCGCCCGAACAACTTTTCCAATGGAAAAAGATGCGATGAGATGGGCAAATTATATAGGGAATAGACTCTTCGCAATTTTTCTATCAATTCTCATAAATAAGCCCGTATCAGATTCACTCTGTGGAACAAAAGTTTTTTCAAGAAAATTCTTTAAGCTTATGAAACAAAACGGAAGTTGGGATTCCAAGTCTGACCCATTTGGTGACTTTACAATAATATTTGAAGCTGCGAACAATAACATTAAAATACTAAATTATCCTGTTAGATATTATGCTAGAAAATCTGGAGCACCAAATATATCTAGATGGGTAGATGGATTAAAACTTCTCAAAGTATGTTGGATTTACATGATTTCTGATATCTGAATTAAATAAAATTTTCGCGAGTATTTTCCTAGAATTTTTAATTTCACCAAATTAGTAATAAAGTAGTTAGATTCTTTAAGGAAATAAATTCATTAAATTTCATAACATGAATTTTAATTTGAAGTTCGAAAAATTAAATAAAAAAAATTACCAAAGAAAGTACTATGGAAAAATTCTAACTGTAAGATTGCCATGTAATCCAATATTTCCAATAGGGCCAATTTATTTAGCAGACCATATTCATAAATGTTTTCCAACTTTAGAGCAGCAATTCATTGATCTAGCTATAATTCCATCCAATAAAGTTTCCAAGTATTTAGCTAGAAAAATTGATCAATTTAGACCACATCTAATCATTTTTTCATGGAGAGACATACAAATTTATGCACCTGTTGATGGTAGAAGTGGAAATCCTCTACAAAACTCTTTTGAAGTTTTCTATTCAAAAAATGTCCTTAAAAAAATTAGAGGTTCCTGGGGAGGATTAAAATTAATTGCATCTCATTATGGAGAAATATATAGAAATACTTCTTTAGTCAAGATGGGACTAAAAAGATCACAAAAATACAATAAAAATGTAAAAGTAATTTTAGGAGGTGGGGCTGTTAGTGTCTTCTATGAACAATTGGGAAATTTACTCCCAAAAGGAACTGTTGTTTCAGTTGGAGAGGGAGAAAATCTCATCGAAAAAATTATTAGAGGGGATTCAATAGAAGAAGAAAGATGTTACATTGCTGGACAAAAACCTCGCAACAAATTAATACATGAACAACCTTCAGGAACTGTAAAAACTGCCTGCAACTATAAATATATTAAATCAATATGGCCTGAATTCGATTGGTATATAGAAGGTGGCGATTATTACGTAGGGGTACAAACAAAAAGAGGTTGCCCTCATAATTGTTGTTTCTGTGTTTACACAGTTGTGGAGGGGAAGCAGGTTCGCGTTAATCCTGTTAAGGAAGTAATCAAAGAAATGAAGCAATTATATGATCTCGGAGTAAGGGGATTTTGGTTCACTGATGCACAGTTTATTCCAGCCAAAAAACATATTGAAGATGCAAAAATACTTTTGCAAGCAATTAAGGACCAAGGCTGGAACGATATTAATTGGGCTGCATACATCAGAGCAGATAATATTGATGCTGAACTAGCTCAGCTTATGGTTGATACAGGCATGAGCTACTTTGAAATAGGTATCACATCGGGATCTCAAGAACTTGTTAGAAAAATGAGATTAGCGTATGACCTTGAAATTGTATTAAATAATTGCAGAATGCTAGTCAAATCAGGTTTCAAGAATCATGTTTCAGTCAATTATTCATTTAATGTTCTTGATGAGACTCCCAACACTATTAGACAAACAATTGCTTACCATAGAGAATTAGAAAATATTTTTGGTAAAGGCTTAGTTGATCCAGCTATATTTTTTATAGGTTTGCAACCTCACACTCTTCTTGAGAAATATGCCTTTGAACATAAAATTTTGAAGCCAAATTATAACCCAATGAGCATGATGCCCTGGACAGCGAGAAAACTTCTTTGGAATCCAGGCTCACTAGGGAAAAAACTTGGTCAGGTTTGCTTAGAAGCTTTTGATAATCAAGAAGACGAATTTGGCAAAACAGTTTTAAACATTCTTGAGAGAGAATATGGAAAGTCCTCCTTAAAAGAATCTTTAAAAGTCCGCCCTTTATCAGAAAGAAAATTAGCTCATTCTAAAAAATAAATCAACCGTTATTAATCCTCTTTCTCAATTGAACTAGAAATCCCTTTAGACTTTAATGATTCTGAGTAGAATTCTGCTGGCTCTAAATCACAAACAATTACTAAACCCACACCAGTATTGTGTGCTTCAAGCATTATGGCGATAGCATCTTGTTCGCTTAATTGCGGCACAACTTCTCGCAATGAAATAGTGACATACTCCATAGAATTAATAGGGTCATTATGAAGTAGAACCTTATATTTTGGAGATTTATTTTTTAATTCTGCAGGTTTCTTTTCAATTACTGCTGAATTATTATTTACAGTTTGTTCGAACTTTATAGATAGCATTAAATTTATTAGAGTTTAAATTGTACTAATTATTATATATTAATTATTCTTTCCATTGCATCAAGGACGTTTGATCGTGAGTTAAATGCTGACAAGCGAAAATAACCCTCTCCTGCTAATCCAAATCCGCTTCCAGGTGTTCCCACTACACTAACTTTTTGGAGAAGGAAATCAAAAAAGTCCCAAGATGTCATTTGATCTGGAACTTTAATCCAGATGTAAGGGGCATTGTCCCCACCATAAACTTTATACCCTGAATTCTGAAGTTTATTTTTCATAATTTTTGCATTTTCCATATAAAAATCAATTAAACCTCTCACCTGTATCTTCCCTTCAAGAGAATAAACAGCCTCTGCTCCTTTCTGAACCACATAACTTACTCCATTGAACTTTGTAGATTGTCGCCTATTCCAAAGAGGCCATAACTCTATTTCCTCATTTGTTGAGCTCAAACCTTTGAGATTTTTAGGTATTACTGTAAAAGCACATCTAACTCCAGTGAATCCTGCATTCTTTGAAAAGGATCTAAATTCAATAGCACAATCCTTTGCTCCCTCAATCTCATATATTGAATGTGGAATATCATTATCTTGAATAAATGCTTCATAAGCTGCATCAAAAAGTATTAGTGATTTATTTTTAAGAGCATAGTCAACCCATTTTTTCAATTCTTCTTTAGTAATCGTTGCTCCAGTAGGATTATTAGGAAAACAAAGATATAAAATATCAACTTTTTTTTCAGGTAGTTCTGGCAGAAAGTTATTACCCTCGTTTATTGCAAGATATGTCAATCCCTGATATGTACCATTTTTAAGAGAATCGCCAGTTCTGCCTGTCATTACGTTACTGTCTACATATACTGGGTAAACAGGATCTGTAACAGCAATTGAATTATCTTCGCCAAGAATATCTAAAATATTGCTACTATCGCATTTAGAACCATCAGAAACAAAGATTTCTTCAGGTGAAATTTGACATCCTCTCGAAATAAAATCATGCTCTGATATTTTTTCTCTGAGCCAAGAATAACCTTGTTCTGGTCCATAACCTCTAAAACCATCCGTTGTTCCCATATCGTCTAAAGCTTTACCCATAGCCTCTATACATGCTCTAGGTAATGGTTCTGTAACATCTCCAATGCCAAGCTTAATAATATCAGCACACTTATTTGATTGAGAATATATTTTTACCCTTTTAGCAATTTCAGGGAATAAATAGCCTGCTTTGAGTTTTAAATAATTTTCGTTTACTTGTACCACTTTAGATAAAAAAATCACCAATATTAGAATAATGTATCAACGTGCTTTAGTGGTGATTAGGTGTTAATATTATCTTAGTTATGATTATTTTCAGATATGGTCATAGCTGTGAATTCAATTTCAATTAGTTTGAAAATCGTTTAAAGCTTTATAAATAGCAGAATTCAAACACTATTAACTTTATTAATCTTAAAAAGTAAATAATAAAAGCTATAAAAACTTCTTTATTAAAAGATAAGTTCTAAATCTTTAAATTAAGCGTTTTTCAAAATCCAAATCATTCAGAAAAAATTATATGTCTCAGCAAATTGTCATCGCTGAGCAGGCTCGAATAGCAGCACTACTCACAGATGATCGAGTTGATGAATTAATCGTCGCACAAGGTCAATATCAAATTGGCGATATTTTTTTAGGAACAGTTGAAAATGTTCTCCCTGGCATTGATGCCGCTTTTATAAATATTGGTGAAAGTGAGAAAAATGGATTCATCCATGTTTCAGATTTAGGTCCGCTAAGACTTAAAAAAGGAGCATTTGGAATAACTGAATTACTAGAACCAAAACAAAAAGTTCTTGTACAGGTAATAAAGGAACCCACAGGATCAAAAGGTCCCAGACTAACAGGAAGTATTTCAATCCCAGGGAAATATTTGCTATTACAGCCATATGGCCAAGGAGTAAATATTTCAAGGAAAATAAATACAGAAACAGAACGAAGCCGTTTGAAAGCTCTTGGGGTTTTAATAAAACCACCCAGCACAGGATTGTTATTTAGAACAGAGGCTGAAAAAATAAAAGAAGAGCTTCTAATTGAGGATCTAGAGCAATTAATTCAACAATGGGAAAATATACTTAAAGTTTCTGAAGCTTCTAATCCGCCAAATTTAATAAAAAGAGATGATGATTTTTCTCTTAAGATCTTAAGAGATTATATTAAAGAATCAACTAAAAGCATAATTATTGATAGTAAATTTTCAGTTGCAAGGGCAAAAGATTTTTTAAAAAATTATGAATCTGAAATAGATATTGAATTTCACGATAACAGTTTAAACCAACATATTTTCGAAAAGTACGAAATTAAGAAAACAATTCAAAAAGCTCTCCAGCCGAGAGTAGATCTTCCTTCAGGAGGTTATATCATTATCGAACCTACTGAAGCTTTAACAGTAATCGATGTAAACTCTGGATCATTTACAAGATCGGCAAATTCAAGACAAACCGTTTTGTGGACAAACTGCGAAGCAGCAGTTGAAATCTCAAGACAAATGAAATTAAGAAATATTGGTGGAGTTATAGTAATAGATTTTATCGATATGGAATCTAGAAGAGATCAATTTCAGTTACTTGAACATTTTACCTCAGCAATAAAAGATGATTCTGCGAGGCCTCAAATAGCTCAG
>QCCL01000016.1 GCA_003281255.1 Prochlorococcus sp. AG-347-L02 | reverse complement strand
TCCAAAGGAACTAGTAAAAAAATATTGCTCAGTATTTACTCCAAATGAAAAAATTGAATTTTAATATTAGCAATACATATTCAATTATTCTTTTTTGAATAATCTTTAGTTTTGTTTCGTATTTCTTTAACTTTTTTAAAATTAGTTATTTTTAAGTTAAAAATAACTCCCAGAAAAAGAATAAGAAATAAAAAAATATAAATTATTAATTCCATAGAATTGAATTAATAAATTCGTCCTAGTTAAATTAACCCTAGTTTATTTTAATAATTTTTTAGTATCTTTTAAAACAAAAAAACTGACTTTGATATCAGTTATTTACTTTAAGGCCACAATAAAATCATATTAACCTCTAATATGGAACTTTATAAGAATAATTGTGCAGATTGGAGATAAAATTCCAGAATTTTCTTTACTGGATCAAAATGGAGTTAATAGATCAAATAAGGGATTAAAAAATCCCCTTGTTTTGTTTTTTTATCCAAAAGATGATACGCCTGGTTGCACTATAGAAGTTTGCGGATTTAGAGATAAATATGACTTATTTAAAGTTTTAGGTGCACAAGTTTGGGGAGTAAGCAATGGAAGTAGCTCAAGTCATCTAGCATTTGCCAATAAAAATAAATTACAGTATCCATTACTTTGTGATACGAATGACGCTCTTAGGAAAACTTTTAAAGTTCCTAAAGTATTAGGCTTTATGGATGGTAGGGTAACTTACGTTATCGATCGCAAAGGGACAGTTAGGCATATTTTTAGAGATTTATTGAATGGTCCTGAACACATTAAAGAGGCTATTAGGGTACTAAAAGAAATTCAAAATCAATAAATTATTATTCAAAGAATTTTAGATTAATAAGTTTTGTTTTATTATAGTTGCAGCTTTTTTTTAATATATGAAGAAAATGGGTATGCAGGCTGTAGATCTTGCTATTCAAAGTGGAGTGGATCTTGACGGTACTCCAATCCCTCAAAAAATGCTAGATCTATATAACAGAATTATGGATGAGGAGGATAAAAGACAAAGGAGCGGTGTTAAAAAATCAATGAGAAATAGATGCGTCAAAACTGGTTCTAAGCATTTTGATAAAGAAACATTGAATCAATTATTAATTGACTCAGGATGGGAAGGCCTCAAAGAAAAGGAAATTTTATTTTTTTATAACTAAAAAATTTTTTAATTATCTTAAAAATTATGTATAGTAATTTTTACTTAAATTAAAAAAACTGAAAACTAATTAAATATTTTTGATCTAATTTTTTGAATTATTTAAACCATCCTTTTTTGTCAGTGGACATTTTCTCTTTTTCAGACTTTGTTTTATTACTTGCTTTTTTGAAAGCCAAGTTGGCTTCTACAATTGTAACTATTGATATGAAAAAAAGACCAGAAATTCCAATTATTTGTTCATTTTGAGAAGGTTCTTTATCTCCTTGTAAAAAAATACCTAAAGCGAACCATGTAGCACTAGCCGTGATAGTAAAAAAATAGGGTTTCCATCTTCTTTGATATAAGTAACCCGATCCTAAACCAGGAAGAAAATTTAAAAAAGAAGCTATCCACCCCTTTGAAGATGCAAGTATTTCGTCTCTTGAGATATAAGACATTAATGTTAGGTATTTATTAAATGTGAATTTATATAAGCAAAAGAAATTGCTGCACAGATTACCCAACTAAAGGGTAAAAACATTCTTATTTTTTCATTATTACTGTTCATTTTTTAATTATGGAAAATTTTTTTAAAATCTGTGGATTTAATGAATATCTTAAAACTAAAAGAATTAAAAAAGACGGTTAAAACCGTCTTTGAAAAAAGTAATTTCTCTAAAAATAATTTATTTACTTTTTGAGGCTGAGAGTACTTTAAGTTCTTTCTTTACTTCTTTTTCTCTCTCTTCAAGATGTTTTAGTTGAGCTTTAAAAGCATCTTCAAGTCTTACTTTTTGTGTCGTAATTTCATCAAGCTCTTCTTGATATTGGTTTTTCTTAAACTCCCTCATTTCACTATCGGAAATAACATACACTGGGCGATATGAAGGTGTTTCAAAAAGAAGATCAAACATTGAATACATTAGTGACCTTTGAATTAGTACAAATTCAATATCTGATAATTCTTTGAAATATGAAAGGATAAATACCGAAGATATTGATACGGCAAATACACCGAATTTCGGTTTACATAACATAACCGCACAGTATTTACCGATCAAATTTCAAGATATGTATTAAAGTATTAGAGAAATCTTTCTAGAAATCTAAATTAAGAAGAACTAAAAATGGATTTGCAAATTACTAAAACATTAGTAATACCATCCAAAGAAATTAAATGGCGATTTTCCAGATCTTCAGGTCCTGGAGGGCAGAGTGTAAATAAAATTGAAAGTAGAGTAGAGATTATTTTTAATTTAGAAGATTCAAAAGTAATAAATGATTATCAGAAAGCAATTCTCAAGATTAATTTGAAAAATAAATTAGTGAACAATTGTTTATGTTTAGCGGTTCAAGAACATAGAAATCAATTACTAAATAGGCAGCTAGCCTTAATGAAATTTAGTTCAATCATAAAAGATGGCTTAAATAAACCATTTAAAATTAGAAAATTTACAAAACCTACTAAAGCATCGCAAAAGAAAAGAGTTGAGTTTAAGAGAAAACATGGCGAATTGAAAAAAAGTAGGCAAAAAGAAAAAATATATCAAGTATGAGAAAAATAGATATTCACCTCGCAAATGCTAATGAAAGTATATGATTAATTTAATTTAATTTTGGTTTATTGAATTCAAATAATGATTTTTGGTTAATTGACTCCAATTTTGTAGGGGTTATACGTTTTTATAAAGATAAAGAGCATTCTGATAAATCTATTGCTTATATGTTTATTGAAGAAGGGATCATTATGGGAATTCATGGGGAAAGTCCTCCATTAATGAAAACTAGAAAAAAAATTATTCTTGAAGAAGCAAGATTATTATGGCAAAAATTGTTAAATGAAGGTTGGCAAAAAACTAGTAAAAAATGGTGAGGAAATTCAAAAATAAATTTTTTTTAATTTCAGAAAATAAATGAACCTTTAGGATATAACCTGGAAATTTTTTTATATTGTATTATTTTCTTTTTTTTGATGTCTTTTTCATATCTTCTCAACATCATTAGATAGTTTGTAACTCCAAAAATTACTAAAAAGACAATAAATCTTATTCCTGCCTCAAAGTTCATATAAGTATTAAGCTTTATTTTACTCTGACAATTACTTATCAAAAATCAATCGGTATTTATATCTAATTAAAACGTTTAGGGAAATGTTTTTTTGATTTTAATACATAAAAAATACATAACAAAAGTAATATTAAAATTGCACTAAAGCTTCCGATTGGGTTTGGAATATTTTGTGTAAAAGGCCCTGCTAAAAAAGAAGGGGTATTTTCTTTGAATTCTATTAATCCGTTATTTACAAAAAACCAAATACCCACAAGTCCTCCATGAATTCCTATGGAATTCCATAGAGAACCTTTATCTCTGATTTTTACTAATGATAGAAATATCCCAAGTAAAATAAATCCTAAACGTAATCCTATTAAGTTCCAAAAGATCACATTTGATAAATTATGAACAAAGCTAAAAACTATAGCTTGTAAAGCTATTGATATTTTTGTGCCATATTCAAATTTTAATTCTTCTAGTAACCAGCCTCTAAAAATTATTTCCTCTGAGAATCCAACACCTAATCCCAGTACAATAGAATTTAATAATATTATTGGCGAGAATTCACCTGTCCAAGAAATATAATTTTTTTGTAATAGGGGTACCAGAATTAGAATTATTAAAACTAAAGAAAATAAGATACCCTTAGAAAAATTGACAAAGTTTTTTAAAAATTTGTCTTTAGTTATCCCAAGAAGTACCCAAGCATTTGATTTGTTTCTTTTGATATAAAACCAATATGGGAGTAAAAAGATAAAAAGTAAGAAAGTAATAATAGTACCAATTAAGGATAAATTTTCTTCTTCAAAATTAATTAATAAAAGTGGCTGAGATAAAGCCCAGCCAATGCCATAAAGAATTGGAATAAAAAATATAGTAGATAAAAATCTTGGTCTTAAAAGAAAAAAACTTCTAATTAGTATCATTAAATTTTTCATTTTAGGTTGAATATTAATTAGTCCCAGCCTTTACCTTTTATTATTCTAACTACTTGTTCAATAAGTTTTAGCTTTTTCTTTTTATTATAGTTTATGTTTTGTGAAAGATTAGATAAATCTTTGTAAAATTGTCGAGTTATTTTATCTTCTTTATCACTAGGCCATAGTAAGTCTGAGCCCTCTTCATATTCTTCTTTATATCTTTCTTTATTCAAATTTTTTTATATCGTAATAATTTAAATTTTACTTATTGCAAATACTTAAAAGTGATGTTTATTAAATTTGTGTATTGATTTAAAATTTATGCTGATTAATCTTTCAACTTTAATTTTTACATTATTATCTCCATTGCTTATTTTTGCAGTAATAGTATCTGTTTACTTATTTCATTAGGAAGTATCTATCAAAAAAACTTAATTAATTTAAGGGTGAATTATGCCTACTTTTTCTAATGCAAATGATAAAACTGTAATAACCGCCATTAGTGTTAGGATCTTGTTCTTTTTGATGAAATCCATGATAAATATTAATAACCTATTTATTAAATTATTATATAAAATAATGAATAATTAAAATCATCATAACAATTACGATTGAGCCCATATATTTAGGAGATTTAATTCCCGAAATAGCTTCTTCTAAAAAAATTATCGAAAAACATTATAAAGGTATAAAAAGGGGAATTTTATGAACAACCTAGTGGCCGTGATTTTAATTACCCTTTTTGGTAAATATGCTTACTACAAAAATAACTTTTGCCTTGGCAGATTGGATAATAGAGTGGCGTAAGTGCAGGGATAAGAATCCTCCTATTGATGAGTGTGTAAAATTTTTTGAGTAGAAATTGAAAGATTAAAAACTTTCTGATAGTGATAGTAATAATAATTGAATCTATTTATCTCTATGAATTTGAATAACTAAGGATTATAGACTTTAATTTCTATATTTATCTATAAAAAACAAAGGATCATTAAAATCATCCTACAAATTAAGAAAAAAGTAAATCAGCATATTTACGGATTTACTGAAAATATAAAAAGGAGTAATTTATAAATGTTGAGTTCGGAGGCAATCTAAATGATTGATAGTCCGCCTGAAATTTAGCAAATTCCAAAATATAGGAAGCGTATTCCTGAGAATGGGATTATTCGAAAATTAAAGTTCAATCAATTAGTCTGATAAGACTTCGCTTTATAATTACTAGCGACAATAGGGACTGAAATTATCGAGAGAAATCCCCGAATTCACGTATTCTAAGTTTATGAGTAAATAGACTTTAAAATATGTAATTTTATATCCTGTAAGAAGGAAATCAAATATCAAAAAGGACTGATTATACAGTCCTTTTTTTTTACAAAATACTTCTAAACTAAACTTCTTTTTGGATAATATGGATTAATAAAGTGATTAAAAATATTTCAAAATGAAAGATCAAGTCTTGTTTCCCAAAATTGAAGTACGTGAAAAGGGTTTTTTACAAGTAAGTGATATTCATACTATTTATTGGGAAAGATCTGGTAATCCAAATGGCAAAAAAATACTTGTTATTCATGGAGGCCCAGGAGGAGGAAGTCAACCAAGATATAGAAGATACTTTGACCCAGATAAATTTGATATTATTCAATTTGACCAAAGAGGTTGCGGTTCTTCAACACCTTTCTCCGAATTAAGAGAAAATACTACTAATTATTTAGTTGATGATATTGAGAAATTAAGGATTCTTTTAAAAATAGATACTTGGCATTTGTTTGGCGGATCTTGGGGCTCAACACTTTCACTTGTATATGCAATAAAAAATCCCTCAAGAGTTATGAGCTTAACTTTGCGAGGAATATTTTTATGTAGAAAGTTTGAATTATTATGGTTCTATCAATATGGTGCAAGTGAGATATTTCCTGATGAATTTGAAGAATATATTTCTGTAATACCAAAAGAAGAAAGAAATGATTTGATATGTTCTTTTTATAAATATCTAACATCTTCAGATGCGAATCTTAGATCAAAAGCAGCAGCAGCTTGGACAAAATGGGAACTCTCAACTAGTCATTTAATAAATAAAAAATTCGATTTTGATAAATCCCAGGTTAATTCTTTTTCAGATGCCTTTGCAAGAATCGAATGTCATTATTTTGTTAATAATATTTTCTTAGAAGATGATTTTATTTTGAAAAATATAAAAATAATAGAATCGATTCCAACAAAAATAATTCAAGGGCGGTATGACGTCGTATGTCCTGTTAGGAGTGCTTGGGATCTAAATAAGAAATTAAAGAATTCTGAATTAATTATTGTTAATGATGCTGGTCATTCTATGAGTGAGAAAGGTATTAGTATTGAATTAATTAAAGCTGTAAAAGGAATTGAAAATCTCTAATAGAAGCAATATGCATTTAAAAATTAAAGGCCATTATCTTCAATATTTTGTGCAATACTCCTAAGAAGTTCCACTATGTCAGAATCTTCACATTTAGTATCCTCTTTAAGCAAAATGCACTCGTCTCTAATACTTACATTAGTACTCCACCATATACCTGAACTATTGGTATCATCCCACTCGAATCTATCTGACATTGCTAATTAATACTGATTTCAACCTCTTCATTGAATTTAATTGAATCATTTAGTTCTTCTTTAGGTTCTTCTGGCCAGACAATATCAAATCTTGCAACTTCTTCTGTCGCAAAACCCTCAGGATGACGAGTACAAATTTTCTGTCTTCGAACAAAAATGTGGTCAACTCTTTTTTCTTCATCTGAAGTAACGATCCTTTCTAGTTCTATTACTTCTGTGAAAGGAGTTGACTTAAGCTCTTTCGTAGGTTTTGACATGATCTTATCTTATTAAATCTACGTTAAAGCTTAGATAACTAGAATGTGGATTTTTTAAATGGATTTACCAAATTCATTAACTGATTATTTAATTTTGAAGAATTTAATCCTATATGCATAATCAAATAATTAATTAACTTTATATCCCTAAATTTAATTCATATTGGATTTGTTTTTTGTTATTGCTTTTTTGAGGTCTTTTATTGATTACTATTTTTTTCCTAGAGCCATGCTTTAAATAGATTTTTTTTGATATATCCCAGTACCCTTTTTTTTGTGTAATTTCTTGAATTTTTTCCCTAGCTTCTCTAGATGTTTTAGAAATATCAACTATTGGTTTAATGTATTCTAATTTTGAGTATTCTTCATTATTAAATTTGCTTAGTAACCAAGGCTCATGAATAAAATTATCAGTTACGTTTTTTAATTCTGGTACCCATTTTTTTATAAATTCACCCTTAGGGTCATGATCTTTTCCCTGCTTAATAGGATTGTAAATTCTATTGGTATTTATAGAGGTTGTTCCAGACTGCATTTGACATTGATTCCAATGTATCCCAGGTTCATAATCTATAAATTTTTTTGCTAATTCTGATCCTGAATCTTGCCAAGGTAACCATAAATTATAACTTGCAAAAGACATGAGCATTGCGCGCATTCTAAAGTTAATCCATCCATTAAAGTTTAATGAACGCATACAAGCATCTATAAAAGGAAAACCAGTATTGCCTTGACTCCATAAATCAAGTAATTCAGTTTTACTAGTTCTAATGTTTTGAAAATAAGGATGATAATCTTGGAATTCTAATTCTGGTTCGCTTTCAAGTTTCTGAATAAAATGACAATGCCAAGTTAATCTACTCTTCAACATTCTAGAATTATTATTTTTATATAAATTTGCTTGATAAAAAATTTCTTTCAATGAAAGACATCCCCAACTAATATAAGGAGATAATCTTGAGCAGCTATCAAAAGATTTTTCTGGGCTTGAAATATTTTTTGAATATGAATTTAATTTTTCTTTAAAAAAATATTCCATCCTTTCAAGTCCTTTTTTTCTTCCTCCTATTAATCTTCCTTCACATTCATCTTTGTTAAAAGAAAATATTTTTTCGTCTGGTATTTCCCCAATATCAAAATCAATTGGATTAATTTTTAATGGTCCATTAATTAATCCCCTGGCAGTATTTATTGACCACTTCTTAGACCAATCGTCCCTGTTTATTTTTCCTCTAAAAACTGAAAATTGTAGAAATTCCTTCCAAATAATATTTTTCCTTAAAGCCCATTCTCTTACTTTTTGATCTCTTTTATAAGTAAGCCAATCTCCGGTTTCTTGATGGCTGTATATGCCCTTGATTTTAAATTTTAAACTAATTTCATCAAAAATATTAATAACATTCCCAGTCCTAATAATTAATGGTTGTCCAATCTCGGTGAGTTCATTTCTTAAATCTATTAGACTTTCTTTGCAAAATTGCCATTGTCTATTTGAATGAGTATTTTGGCTCCAAATATCTAACTCAATAATATAAATAGGGAAAATATCATTATCTTTTATAGACTCACGAAGAGCTTCGTTATCAAAAATTCTTAAATCTTTCTTAAACCATAAGATATTTATTTCTTTCATAATTTTTTCTTTTAATCCTAGAAAAATAAGATTAAGTTTGTAAGTAAAAAATATAAAAAATTTTAGAATAACTAAAAATCAAAAAAATGAAAATAACAAAAAAACTTTGGGAGGATAATTATGAGATTGCTTTACTAAGTTTAAATACAAAATTTGTTCAAGGTTTAAAGAATGGAAGTCTTCCTAAAAATATATTTCAAGAATATTTAGCTCAAGATTATTTCTTTTTAGAGACTTTTGCTAAGGCCTATGGTCTTGCTGTTTCCAAATCAAAAGATAAGTACTCAATAAGGAAGTTAAGTGAACTGTTAATGGGCGTTTCAGAGGAGTTAATACTTCATGAAACGTATGCAAAAGAATGGGATATTGATTTGTCTAATAACTATATAAAAAAAGCCACTAAAAATTATACAGATTTTCTTGATGATACTTCCAAAAGACTTAGCTCCGTTGAAATAATGTTTGCAATGACTCCATGTATGCGACTTTATTCTTGGATAGGAAAAAGTTTGTATAAGAAGGATTTTGATACTAAATATAAAGAATGGATAATTACTTATTCTGATGAGAGCTTTGAAAAGCTTGCAGCTTCACTTGAAAATCTTATTGAGACTAATAAAGAAGTATATGACATTAATCAGGCCAAATATTTATATAGGAGAGCTATGGAATTGGAGTTAGATTTTTTTAATGCGTATTCAGATTTCTGATTTAAATTAAAATTTATTTATAGTACTTTCAAAAACGATTTAATAAATTATGTATTCTAAAATTGCACTTTCAATAGGCGGTAGTGACTCCGGGGGTGGAGCAGGCATACAGGCTGATCTGAGAACTTTCATGGCCCTTAAAGTACATGGATGTTCTGTTATTACATGTATTACCGCACAAAATAGTATAGAGGTTACATGCGTTCAACCAGTAGAGAAGAATACTTTATTAAATCAGTTAGATACTTTATTTGCTGATTTTGGTATTGATGCCTTAAAAACTGGAATGTTATTAAATGAAAGAATAATTAATGATACTGCTTCAAAATTAAATACATATAAAATAACCAAAATTATTGACCCAGTAATGGTTACAAGAACTGGTTCTAAATTACTGGAAGATTCTGCTATTAATGCTTATAAAAAACTCTTATTACCAGTTGCTGATTTGGTAACTCCGAATATTTATGAAGCAAATCTACTTTCTGGTTTAGAAATAAGGAGTAAAGAAGATATCGAAAATTCAGCAAGAAAAATTATTGGTCTTGGAGCTAAAGCGGTACTTATAAAAGGTGGCGGTTTAAAAAATATGAAAGGGAAGGATTTTTTCCTTGACTTAAATGGTAGAAAAGAGTGGCTATTTAATAATTTTATAAATACAAAAAATACCCACGGAAGTGGCTGTACTTTGAGTGCTGCTATTTGTGGTTACAAGGCTTTAGGTTTTGATCTATTTGATTCCATACAAAAAGCGAAATTATTTGTTGAGAAATCTTTAGACAATTCTTATAAAATAGGCTCTGGCCCTGGTCCCTTAGGCCATCATTAATTATTTATAGAAGTGGAGTTAGAACCACCATTTCCTGTAGGGCTTTTTTAAAAATAAGATTTCTTCAGTCTCCCATCCTCCTTCTAACCACTCGAGATGCTCAAGTAATAAAGACTCACTTTCCCTTTTGTTTAATTGCCCAATTCTAGTAGCAATACCATCAAACCTTACTTTCATCAATTCCTCAATCTTGATGTTATTCATAGGTTAAATAATAAATTTTTTCTACTCTTACTTGTATACATTTTCTTGTCAATGATTTAATTTTATTTGTTTACTAGCATTTCTTAAATATGTATAAAATACAACTTTTTAAAAAAGATAGTAATTAAGACTTATTCACATAGATTTAATTAAAGACTAATTTATATAAAAATACTTTAACTATGAATAAAAAAGAAACGGCAAAGCAAAAAACTATTTTAAATGTAGGCTATTGTGAAACGACCTCTGAATGGCTCAATAGAATCATTACTGAACTGGCAGATGAAAATAAAAATTTTGTAGATTTGTCAGTTATTTGTGCTTAATTTTTTAGAAAATATAGTTTATTTTGATTTTTTTTTCAGTTAGCTTTTAAGTATAAGAGAAATTTAAAAGATATTTTGTGATGTGAATCCTAATAAAAAAAACATAGAAATAATTAAACAATTCAATTTATCTCCTCACCCTGAGGGTGGATGGTTTAGAGAGATAGTGAGGAGTGAGAATTCTCTAATAAGGGAAGATGGTCAAAGTAGAAACTTTATTACGGGAATTTATTATCTTTTGGAGAGAGACGCAAAAAGTGCTTGGCACAGAGTAAAAAATGCTGATGAAATTTGGATTTATTTAAGGGGCGATCCTCTGAATTTATGGTGCCTAGATAATGATAATAAGTTAATAAGAAATTTAATTTTAGATTCCAATAATCCAGTAGAAATGATCCCATCTGGATATTGGCAAGCTGCAAAAAGTACAGGCGAATTTACTTTAGTGAGTTGTTGTGTTGGCCCGGGCTTTGATTTTAAGGATTTTGAATTACTCAGAAATACAAATCATACTTCTAGATTGGATAAAGCAATTAATGATCTTATTTGAGACATTTTTTTGTTTATATTTTTGAAATTATCCTCTAGATTTATAAGGCTACTCAATTAATCTATATTTAATGAATCAAAATTCTGTTAAAACAATTGGTATTAATGATGAACCAAGAAAAGATTCATACTTAGTATATGTAAATCAGGCTGATGGATTAAAAGGCATCCTTAATAGGGATTTTGATGAATGGTCGAATTTTGATGGTTGGGAAAGTATTTCAGTTCAGCAATGGATTTTTTCTAGAGCTTTGGAGGTTTTCAGAGGTAAGAAAATTGATATTAAATGCGACTGTTGTAAACATAATGATTTAATCCCAAATGATTTTGAGAGTATTAAAAAAGAAAAATGTTTTGGTAAAAAAAGTGCTTACATGATTGAAAAAGTTGTAGATGAAATTGTATTAGCTAAGGCAAGAAGAGAAAGTGATGGAACATATTCTGCGTAAGATTCATAAATATATATGGAGTGAAAAATCTTTTACTTACCAGTGAAAATTATCAGAAGAACCAATCGTTAAATTTCTAGTGGACATCTTATGGAACTTAATGTGTACCGAATCACTGAACTCCTTTTCATCTGAGTAATTAATAAGATCCACTGGGTTGATGTTTTCATCGAACCATGCATCATATTCAATATGGTTTGGTTCAGCAAAATAACTCATATCCAATTAATAGCTTTCAAAAAACATATAAACGGTACATGCGATACCAAATTAACATTCTTAATTTTTAGATAATCCATATTTTTAACTTTTTCATAAAGATTAGTTGCTAGAAAGATAGGAGAAATATCTATAAATTAATGTCTCTAGATACAACCATGGTTTCTATCCATCCCCACTTCACAATCAAGGATGGGAAGATGGACCAGTGCATAGCTCTTTTAGAAGAAATTTTGGTACTGACAAAAGCTAATGAACCTGACTGCCTTTTTTTTAATATCACTACATGCGGTTCAGATAAGGCTTATGTAAGAGAGGCATATAAAGATGGTGCCGCCGCTTTATTTCATCTCAAAAATATGGGACATATGATTCCCAAGCTTTTTGAAGTGTCAGATATTACTGTGCAGGTCCAAGGCCCTGCCAAGGAGATTGAACCCTTGAAGGAAATACTGCCAGACGCTGATTTCTATGAAGCAATATCTGGATTCTGATTTAGATTGTATATATTGACAGTCGATCGCTAGGGGCTTTTAGCCCCCTTTTTATTTAGGAATTCAAAATAAAATAATCATCCCTTTACTAATATCAAGTAACTTTATTATCAGCTCAAATATTATTTTTATGGAATCAACTTTTTATATCGTTCATCATGAATTTAAGGCAGGAAAAGCTGAAAAATGGTGGGAAACAGCTTATGCGGCAATGTCACCAGGTGGTGGATGGGATGATGCGGTAGCAGCTAATAAAGAAAAAGGATTTTTTAACCATTCTGCAAATGCCGTAACTAAAAATGGTCCTGTATATTGTTTTTGGGAAGTAAAAGAGGGTATTTCAGCTGAGGAGTTTCAGGAGTTTATAGACGGTCCCTCTGGTCCAGGTTTCGGACAAGATGCTCTGATGAATATCTGTAAACCAATTGACACATCATTAATGAATGGACAAACACCTTATCCACCAGTTTTTCCTTGATTATTGACATTCTATCTAGAATGGGGAGCAATTAGCTCCTTTTTATTATGTCTCTTGAAACTACCGTTTTCACATTCAAAATCAGCGTCCCTTTTGAAGAATGGGCTGCGGTTTATGACAGCGAAGAAAATATACAAATGAATAAAGAGCGCGGAATTATTTGCTTATACAAAGGTGTAAAGAAAGATGATCCAACAAGTGTAATTTTAATTGAGCAGGGTGAAGAAGGTAAATCAATAGCTATGTTTGAAGATCCTGTAGTGAAACCATTAATTGAGAGTGCAGGTCATATTTACGATTCAACGGTTATATCCAGTTATTTTTAAGTGAAAAGCTTAATTTTTCCTGCAATATTATTATTTCTTTTTCTGCTCAAGCTGGTTTTCCAGAAGGTGAGAATAGATATGATCTAAAAAAAATTGAAGAGTCTTTTAGATTACCTTGTAATGAAATTGGAAATTATGATTGTATTGCAAGAGCATTAGGAGTTGGTGCCTGTACCTGGATATTTGGAATAAACAAAGATAAAGAACCTGCGGAAGCTTTAAAAATTTCAGAAACTGTTTTAATTGCTCTTATGAAAGGAAATAATCTTGATTTAAAATCAATGCTTGAAAAAGATGGATTAATTAAAACGAATATAAAAAAAGAAGCTACTTATAGAATTAATTTTTGCAGAGAGGAAACAAAAAAAGCTATTCCAAAGTTAATTAAGAAATTACCAGAGGGTGTTGTATTGGATGAAGAGAGAGTAGAAAATTTAACCAGAGTGTTTCCTCTGCAGTATTTAAGTATGTTTGAGCAATTTAGCAAATAAAAGCAATGAAACTTTTATTATTGACTCCTATATTCAAAAGTTTTAAAAAAAGTGCTTTTTTCTCATCACTTAATCAGAATACTTGTCCTGTTTATGATGCTGAAGAAATAAAAAAACAAGAACAACAAGAAGCTATTAGAAAATTATACCCATAAAAAAAGGGCGGTAGCTTCGCCCCAGTCAAAAAGCAGGATAATCCCCATCACCCGGCCTTTTTAAAATCCTAGCACTACATGTAGTGTTTGTAAGTAATAAAAATTTACTATTGGTGGAGTTGTTTGTTTCTAATTAATTTGTCATGATGGAAATCCCCATCACTCAGGCTCGCAAGAGTCTTTTTTTTATGTCTAGTTTTGGATCAGACACTCCATTTATGCTTCTTGCAAAACTTAAAGTTAAGGAAGATAAGGTTGCAGAATACTTAGAAATTGCAGATAAGACAGATAAAGCTGTTGAAGCTGACGAACCAGGAATGCTCCATCATACTTTTGATCAAGACCCTGATGATCCTCTTCGTTTCGTATGGTCAGAAGTTTATAAAAATGATGATGCTTTACTAGCTCATTTAGCTAATCCAGCATTAGGTGTTTATCTTGAGGCTCATGCTGAACTGGGGTCTGATCTTTCTGTTGAATTTTACGGAACTGTGGGAGATAAAGTTATTGAAGCCATGAACGGAACAGGAGTTCCATATAAGATCTTTAAAACAAAATTTGGTTATAGCAGAGTTTAAGTATAAGGGTATTAACTAACTAGTTCGACTAAATTATTAATAGGAATCTGAGTGCTAGAGGTAACCACAGACATAAAAGAAGCAATAGTAAAAGGGTAATTGCATGAATATTTGGAATGTATTGCTCTTTTAAAATTTGTGTCTTCATAATCTATCTAGCCTTCTTAAGTTTGATTTCTCTTCTGATAAGCAGAGCTATAACTACAACACACATGTTCATTAGAAATACGTCTAATGGCATTTGATAAAAAAGTCTCTACTCAATTAATAGCAAGATTTTTGATCTACGAATCAAGAAATGAATACTAATATTTATTGGCTTAATAAAACGAATTTAAAAATTAAATTTATGCTTAAATATCTCAGAACTTTTAACTATTAAATGGCTTATTCAGAAACAAGAATAGTAATAGGTGGTCTAGCCCATGTACCTGTTCTTATTTTTATAGCCAATTTTATAAAAGGTAAGTTTGGAATTAAAACTGAAGAGACAAAAGATACCTTAGTTAAAGAAGAGCCTGTTAAAATTATAGAACTAAAAGATACCGTAATTAAAGAAGGAAAAGCAGAAACTTTAAAGGAACTGTCAAATAAGCTGGATAATATTGAACAGAAGGCTGATGAGGTTTATGAAAAGGTAAAGAAGAAAAAAAAGGATAAGAAGAAGAAAAAAAAGAATAACTAAATTGAGATCCTATCAAGCATCAATATATCTTGAGTTTGGATTGTATCTCTCTTATCTTCATCTTCGGGATCTTTATAAGATTCAATTTCAGCTTGAATTTTTCTTTTGTAAACTCCCTTAATATAGTCAATTTCTCTACTCTCTTTATTCAAGATTGAGAATGGTGATCTTTTTAAGTTCATAATTTTCTCCTAATAAAATAAGTTTTGATCAGCTCCAGTTCTTATCAGATGCAACAAAGCTATCCAATGTTTGCTGATTCCTGATTTCTTCCTCAAGAAGTTCTTCTTCTGATCTTTCTTCAATCTCAGATTTATGATCTTCTTTTAGGGTGGATTCGGTAGACATTTGCTCATGACGACTACAATAATGTTCTAACTAGTCAGTCAAGCTATCCGACTAATAAATATGTACGGTTTGAGGAACTCTCTTATACGGATAAAGGATCAACAATTAAATTTTAATATGGTTAAAATCTTGGGAGATTTTGGTTAGTTTTTTTCCCTTTAAAAATCATCAGTAAAGGCAGAACAATAAGCATAAGACTTCCATCAATTAATAAAAAAGTATTCAGATTCATTTATCCATTACTTTATGGGTATCGTAATTAAGGGGAATCCCTTTTTTTACTGGTTCTTTTTTCATATCGTCCATCTCTTTTCTGATTTTGTTGTAGTAGGCCAACTCTTCTGGATCATCAGAACCAAGACCATAATGCATTGTTGCTGCAATATATATTCTGTGAATCCGGTATGAAGATAGTGACATTACTGAATACAAGTTTTATCAAATATATCTGAATTTTGAATAAAATGCTGATTTACTAGATCCCATTTATATTGATCAATTCTGCAAGGATCCCCTGTCGAATCAAAGAAACAATATTTATTCTTTTTACTTACCTTTTTTCTCGTAGCAATACTTTTGGTCATGCCCTCGTCGGGACTTGAACCCGAGACCTCTCCCTTACCAAGGGAGTGCTCTACCGCTGAGCTACAAGGGCAATTTTAAAGTGGGCCGGGTTGGATTTGAACCAACGTAGGCAGAGCCAGCGGATTTACAGTCCGCCCCCTTTAACCACTCGGGCACCGACCCCCACTATTTGAACTTATCAGTTAATGGTCACTTTGTGTGAAAATGTTTTGGTTTTTTTGTTTCTTTCTAGATAGCATTTAATAGAAAAGACTTTAAATGCAAATGAATATTTTATTGATAAATGGCCCAAATCTTAATCTTTTGGGTACTAGAGAACCTGAAATATATGGCAATAAAACATTAAGTGATATAGAAAATGATTTAACTAAAGTTGCTCAAGAAAAGAGTGTTAATCTTGAATGTTTTCAAAGTAATCATGAAGGTGAAATAGTAGATAAAATTCAGGAGTCCGTAAAAAGTATCCAAGGTATTCTTATAAATGCTGGCGCTTTTACTCATACCTCAATTTCTATTCGTGATGCTTTAATTGGATCAAAAATTCCATTTGTGGAGTTACATATTTCAAATATTTTCAGTAGAGAAGATTTTCGTAAAGAATCTTTTCTTACAGACAAAGCTATAGGAATTATTAGTGGATTCGGCATATCAAGTTATTCCTTAGCTCTTGAGGGAATTATTGGATATTTAATTAGTAAGGATTAAATGCTAGTCGATTTTAAAAGGCCCACTTCCCATATTAAATATTTATCGTCATTTACCTCAGATGAGTGGATCAAACTCGCATTATCTAATCCAATTGATATTCTTATTGACCATGCTCATTGTGAAAGAAAAGCAGCAGGAGTAGCTATTCAATTGATGTTTAGATATCCATCAGAACCAAATCTGGCAGAAGTTCTAAGTCCAATAGCAAGAGAGGAATTAGAGCATTTTGAAAAAATACTTTATTTTTTAAAGGATCTTGGACATTCTCTTGAGTCCTTAAAACCGCCTCCATATGGAGCTGAATTGTCTAAGAATATAAGAAAGGAAGAGCCCAATAGAATGCTTGATAGTTTCCTGATAGCGGGGCTTATTGAAGCAAGAAGTCATGAAAGATTAAGCCTTCTTGCGCTGAATTCTGAAGATAAATCGTTTAAATCCCTTTATGAGTCTCTGCTTGAGAGTGAGGCAAGACATTTTGGAGTTTACTGGAAACTAGCGCAAACTAAATTCTCTAAAAATCAAACTTTCAAAAGGTTAGAGGAATTGTCTGGAATTGAGTCATCAATACTAGCTGAAACTTTTGTATTGCCAAGGGTACATAGTTAAAGTTAATAAAATAAAAATGATTATAAACAAGTTCTCAAGTTTACTTAATCGATATAAAACTGATTTGCCAACATTCACCATCGTTGGAGTAGGCCCTGGAGATCCATCGCTCTTAACAATTGCTGCAGTGGATGCAATAAAAAAAGCGAAAGTTATAGTTTTCCCAATATCAGATGATAATAAAAAGAGTTTCGCAGCGGAAATAGTCAAGAAATACACCAAATTTAAAAAAAATATCCCTATTATCTTTCCAATGGCTAGGAAGGATTTTGATCCAGATGAAATATGGTCTAATGCTGTAGAAAAAATTGTGAAATTTATACAAAATGGCGAATCAGTTGTTTTACTTTGTCTTGGAGATACTTCACTATTTGCAAGTTCTTCTAATATTTTGAGGTTAATAAAAAATAATCATGCTGAAATTATTACCAAAACCATACCAGGTATTTCCTCTATTTCAGCAGCAGCAGCTTTGAATGATTTTGATTTGGTAAAAAAAGGCGAGACATTGATCATCAAAGAATGCCCTTCTTCAGAATCTGAACTAACAACCCTAATTAGGGAAAGTAAGGCAAATAAAACGGTATTGGCCATTATGAAAGTTGGCAAAAGATGGAATTTAGTCAGGCAGATTTTAAAAAAAGAGGAGATCATTCATACAACATTAATAGCTTTATGTGTTGGGATGCCTGATCAAATTATTCAATATGCATCACAATATAAAAAGGAATTTATGCCTTATTTTTCTTTGATTTTGATAAGGTTCGATTAATGTATAAAAAAGAAAAATTAGTTGAAAATAAATTTACATGGCCAATATGTAAAAAACTATTATTTCTTATTCTTGAAGATAAGGTTAGTGATGTATTTGTTTGTAAATTAGTTTGGGAAAGACTTTTTTATATTAAAGAACTCTCCGTAAATGATTGGGCCTTTAGCGCATTAACTCCTTCTTATTGGTCAGAAAAATTTGAAAAAGCTCCTCAAATCATTTCAGAGCGTCCAGCCTCAGTACATTTGACTCGATCAATTCCAAAAGACTATAAACAGGGATTAAAAAATTTTCTTAATTTTAAAGGTTATAAGATTAATGAACTCTATCCAAGAAGAACTAGAAGAGCGACGGCAGTAAATTGGTTGATTTATTGGGCGATTGAAAATGATTGTTTTTCAAAAGATAGTGGATTAATGCCAAGTCCTAGTCCACCCCCTGTTAATCCAGTTAAAGGACATTTTGGCGATCCAGAAATTAAATAAGTTTTATTGAAAAAGGTAAATGATTCTATTAAAGGTATAGTTGTAATGGATACTACTTTCTTTGGAGAGAAGAATTGATTCTTCCTACAATAGCGATTATCGGGAGACCTAACGTTGGGAAATCTACCTTAGTTAATCGTCTTTGCCAAAGTAATGATGCAATAGTATTTGATAAGCCTGGTGTTACAAGAGATAGAACTTATCAAAATGCTTCATGGGGAGGTAAGGAATTTCAAATAGTTGATACTGGAGGTTTAGTTTTTGATGATGATAGTGAATTTCTCCCAGAGATAAGGACACAAGTTTTCTTGGCTCTAGAAGAGGCTTCACTCGCGTTACTGGTGGTAGATGGGAATCAAGGCGTTACTGATGGTGATTTATCAATCGCAAAATGGTTAAGAAACTCAAGCTGTAAAACAATTGTTGCTGTTAATAAATGCGAATCGACTACTCTAGGAATATCCCTTGCTTCGGAGTTCTGGAAATTAGGATTGGGCGAACCTAACCCTGTTTCGGCTATTCATGGTTCAGGTACTGGAGATCTTTTAGATCTCGTTATTGGCGAACTTCCTGAAAATAATATCCAGGATGATGAAGAAAAGATAATGATGTCAATTATTGGTAGGCCTAATGTTGGTAAATCTAGCTTGTTAAATTCAATCTGTGGAGAAAAAAGAGCAATAGTTAGTGATATTAGTGGTACGACAACTGATTCAATAGATACGCTTATTAAAAAAGGTGATAATCATTGGAAAATTATTGATACTGCAGGGATTAGAAGAAAGAAAAATGTTAAATATGGTACTGAATTCTTTGGTATTAATAGGGCTTTTAAATCAATAGATAGAAGTGATGTTTGTGTTTTAGTTATAGATGCTATAGATGGAGTAACTGATCAAGACCAGAAGCTGGCTGGCCGCATAGAAGAACAAGGTAGAGCTTGCATAATTGTTGTAAATAAATGGGATCTTGTAGAAAAAAATAGTTCAACAATTTATCAAGTAGAAAAAGAACTTAGATCTAAACTTTATTTTTTACACTGGTCAAAAATGATTTTTATATCTGCCCTAACTGGTCAAAGAGTTGATAATATTTTTGAGCATGCTCTTAATGCTGTAAATCAACATAGAAGAAGAGTTACAACATCTGTAGTTAATGAAGTACTTAAAGAATCAATCAGTTGGAAAAGTCCTCCAACGAAGAGAAGTGGCAAGCAAGGTAGGCTTTATTACGGTACTCAAGTAAAGAGCAAACCCCCCACTTTTACTCTTTTTGTAAATGACCCTAAATTATTTGGAATAACTTATAGAAGATATATTGAAAAACAAATTAGAGTAAATTTAGGCTTTGAAGGCACACCGCTCATTTTACTTTGGAGAGGAAAACAGCAAAGAGCTTTAAATAAAGAAGTCGAAAGAGAAAATATTGAGTTAATTCAAAAAGATTAATGAATTTGCTTACCAAATTTTCTGTTGGTCAATACGTTCATGGTAATAGAAGTTGGCTAAGAATTATAGATAGTAGATTAAAAATAATTATGGTAATGATATTTTTAATCACTCCAATCTGGGCAGGTCCAATATGGAGATTGAGTTTAGTTGGTTTTTTACTAGTAATTACTTTTTTAAGTTTATTGCCATCTAGAGTATGGTGGCGATCATTATTTTTTCTCTCATGTTTGTCACTATTAATTGGATGTATATCAATTCTTGCATCGTCTGATATTCAATCTCTTGATGGCTACTTAAGAAATCCCAATGAGTTACAAGTAGTATTGGAAAGCCAAAAAGAATGGAATATTTTGCAAATTCCTTCGCAGAAGATATGGTTTATTAATTTTGGTCCCTACAACTTATCAAGAAAAGCTTTTGAACTAGGAATAAAAACCTCCACTTTGATATTTACTGTTATTCATAGTGTGAATTTGATGCTTTTAACCACATTGCAGGAAGACATTGTATGGGGATTAAGTTGGTTCATGTATCCATTAAGAAAGATTGGATTGCCCACTAGTAAGTGGCTTTTTCAGTTGTTAATTGCATTACGTTTTATTCCTCTAGTGCAGGAAGAACTTCAAAATATCATTAAATCAGTGTCAGTAAGATCAATAAATCTTCGAAATTTAGGATTAAAAAAATCCTTTAATGTTTTGTTAATATTAGTTGAAAGGTTATTTCAAAATATATTTCTGAGAATTGATCATGGTGCAGAATCATTACTCTCAAAGAAAAAAATTATTATAAAGACCAAAAGATTTAGAACTCTTTATCCTTCAAAATCTCTCAATGTAATCGTTAATACATTATCGATTTGTTTTATTTGCGTAGCAATTTTTCTTAGAAAACTGTATGGTGCATTATAAATAACACAATATTTTAGGTTTGAGTTCTGAGCGTTATCTAAACCATCCAACATTTGGCATGTTGTATCTAGTTTCTCCTGGGAATGATGGGAGAGATATTTATGCGACTTTATACGCTCAAAAAATGTTTTTCTTGGTAGAAGTTCGACAGAGAGAAGTATTTTTTGAAGTTATTCCTTATTTAGATGCACGTAACCAAGCTGAATTAAACCTTCAAAAAGCTAGAAGAAAAGGATCTGAAGAGCTATCTACATGGGAGAATTTATTTACGCAAACTTTCTTATAAAATGTGAACCCTGCAAATTATTTAGAAATAAAAAATAAAATTCCATCAAATGTAAATATTCTTGCGGTAAGTAAAGGATTTAAAAGTCAAGAAATCAAAACTATTCAAAATATTGGTCAGAACGATTTTGGTGAAAGTAAGTTTCAAGAAGCGTTTGAAAAACAATTAATCTTAAAAGACCTTAAACAAATAAATTGGCACTTTATTGGAAGAATACAAAGTAACAAAATAAGAAAGATAGTACAAAATTTTAAATACATTCATTCAGTTGATTCATTTGAAAAGTTGCAAAAAATTTCTAATATTTCAAGTGAAGAGAAGAAATGTCCATTAATAATGTTGCAGGTTAAGTTGAGTGATGATCCTAATAAAGGAGGTTTTAATCCTGAATTTTTAAAATTGAAATGGAGAGAAATTCAAGAGTTGAAAAATATTTCATTAACCGGCTTGATGACTATCAATCCTAAAGGACTTAGCTCTAAAGAAAATTTAGGATTGTTCCAAAAATGTCGTGCTCTAGCAGATTCATTACAACTTCCTGATTGTTCCATGGGGATGTCAGGTGATTGGGAGGAAGCTATTGACGCTGGATCAACTTGGTTAAGATTAGGATCACTGATTTTTGGAGGCAGATCTTAATTAGTTATTTTTTTATAAAAATCTTATCTATAAACTTGCAGTAAAGTTCAACTAACGTTATTTAAGTATAGGTAGTTTTTTCATTTAAAAAATGAATCTATTGCTTAAGGTTCTTAAACCTTAGTAATCAATTTCAAGAGGATTTAAAAGGTGTCACTTATTTCTAGATTAAAGGCAGTTGTTGCAGGTGATGAGTATCTCGATGATGATTTTGATGAGTTGGATTACGTGTCAGAGGATGAATTAAATGATATTAATAATTTCAAACAAAATCCAAGGAATGCAAATCCCCTTGCAAATTCAAACCCATTCGATTTTATGAATAATAACAGATCATCCAAAGTGGTTGGTATGCCTGGAATTTCAAATTCATCCTCAGAAGTAAGCTTAATGGAACCAAGAAGCTTTGATGAGATGCCTCAAGCCATACAAGCATTAAGAGAGAGAAAAACCGTGATTCTTAATTTGACTATGATGGATCCTGATCAAGCTCAAAGAGCTGTTGATTTTGTTGCTGGTGGCACATATGCAATTGATGGACATCAAGAGAGAGTCGGTGAAAGTATTTTTCTTTTTGCGCCAAGTTGTGTAAATGTAACTAGTTCTTCACCAGAAGAAGCTTCTCCTTCTTCTGTGTCTACAGAAAACACACCACAATACAGTTTGGGCAAAAATACTACTCCTGAACCAGCATGGGGTGATTCTAAATTAAGAGCTTATTCATGATTAATCTGTGATAGATAAAATTGCGATTATTGGTTTTGGAAATATTGCGAGTGCTATAGTTACCCCTCTATTAGATAACAAATTAATTAAGCCAGAGAAGGTTTTTTGTGTTGTAAAAACAGAAAAAAGTTTAGAAAACATAAAAAAAAATTATAAACATAAGATAAACGTTTATAAATCAGGTTCTAAAGAGTCAGAAATAATTTGGGATTGTCCATATAAGCTTCTTTCGATAAAACCCCAACAATTAAATGACATAAGTGAGGTCCATCATATAAAAAATAAGGACAATTTAATAGTTTCAATTCTTGCCGGGGTTTCAATAAATAGACTTACTCAAAAGTTTCCTGATCATACATGTGTGAGGGTGGTTACAAATATTCCAATAACTATTGGAAAAGGTTTAACAGGGATTTCTTGGGGAGAAGAAATTACAGAAGATCAGAAACAATTTACAAAAAAATTATTTGAAAATACTAGTAAAATTTATGAATTTACTGAAGATTACCTTGATATATTTTTAGCTTTAACTTCATCAGGCCCTGCAATTATTGCTTTAATTATAGAAGCATTAAGCGATGGAGGATTAAGCGGGGGATTACCAAAAATAATTTCAGAGGAACTTGTTATGGAAATGATACTAGGGACTATTTGTCTAATAAAGGAAAATAAACTTACTACTTCTGAGCTTAAAAATTTAGTAACCTCTCCAGGTGGAACAACTATTTCTGCTTTAAGGGTTTTAGAAAAAAAGAGTGTGAGGTCAGCATTAATTGAATCAATAGTTTCAGCTAGTAATAGAAGTAAAGAGTTTCGTTAGGTTTTATAATTATCTTTTAAGTTCGTATAAACTTTTTCAAGTGAATTTATATTTTTAGTAATTGTATATCTCTCAAGTACTCGTTCTCTAGCTTTTTCACCAAGATCTTTTGTAAATGAAGGGTGTTCTACAAGAATTGGGATTATAGTTTTTAATTGTGCAGCCACATTATCGGTTGAAATTACTATTCCTGCTCCGTTATCTAAAACTTCGCCGTCAGCTCCGGCATCTGTAGCTACACAAGCAGTACCAGCAGACATTGCCTCTAAAAGTGATAATGATAAACCTTCTACTAAGCTTGGTAAGAAAAAAACTTCTGCTATTTGCATTATTGCTATCCTAGTTTCTAAATCTAATTCGGCACCCCACCAAATTAATTTCTCATTACCAAGGTTAGAAAAACTATTTTCAAGTGTTGGCTTCATTGGTCCATCCCCAACAATAACTAATTTGCAATTTTGAGTTTTTGTTTGGCGCCAAGAACGTAAAAGTGCCTCGATATTTTTCTCATTTGCAATCCTTCCCATATATAAAAAGATTCTTTCATTTCCAAGTTTGTTTTTTACCTGATCATATTTTTTACTTTTTTCGCAAAAAGGTTTCCAAATATTTTCATCAACACCGTTTGGAATAACTATTTGTTTTTCTGTAGGTACTCCTAATTTATCAAGAACATTTTTTTGAGGTTCAGAAAAAATAATTACTTTATCGAACTTTGCTAAAGATGGAGCATAAAGTTGATAGGTTAATTGTTGAGTGCTCGCAGTTAGATTTCTATTTTTTGCATCAAATGGTGGATGAAATGTGCCTATAAGAGGAACATTAATTTCATTACACAGCTCTGGAAGTCTAAAGTCTAAAGGAGATAAAGTTAGGCTTGCATGTACTATGTCAGGTTTTAATCTTTCCAATGATAGTCTCAGCTCTTTTTCTGCCCTTGGTGAGGGTATTGTATAAACTTGAGATTTAATTAAATATGGGAGACTTACATCAGGATCATTTGCAAGAAATAATGGTTTTGATGAATTTGAACTAGAGGGATTGTCGAAATGAATAAAACTAATTTTATGCCCTCTGGCCTTCAATTCCTTAGTAGTTGAATTGCCATAAGTTACATTTCCGCAAAAAGGGGATTTTTTACCCAACCAGGCAATATGAGCCACATTAGATGATTTAGCTATTTATAAAGTTAACAGTAAGAGTCGCTATGAACATAATTTTTAAATTTTTTTATGATTTATGAAAATCTTAACTATATATTTCTCTCAACATTTTTAGTGAAGATAATTCTTTCTCTAGTTGAGTAGAGATCCAAGTCTCAATAATAAATAATATTTTAAGCCAGACTGTTTTAGGTCCCAATAACTCTCCATTAGATTTTATTGGTAATTCGGGGAAAAGAAGTCTCTGTAATAGAGCAACTTCAGATGCATTTATTTTTAGATTACTCTGTGGATCTTCCATGGATGAAAATCCTTCACTTGGCAAATAATGACAACTCCATTCCCAATTTCCTAAAGGCGGAATAATAGGTTCTCCAGTTTTGCAGCAATGATGAATTGGTAAATTTATACCTCCGATGGCTAATAGATGGATTAAAGATTGAATACTCATAGAGAGCATTTTAATATCTTCTTCTTTTGATTCTTCATACAAATAAATCCTATCTAGATGCGCAAGTACACAAGATAAATAGTTTTGTTGCTTGTCATTATTACCTACTAATAAAAAAGTTAATTCAGTAATTGCTTGCGCCGCTGCAAGACATTCAATATTTTTCCCTAGACCAGAATAGCTTTTTAATATTTTAATTTGACGTACAGATTTAAGATTTCTTTTCCCAAAAATCTGCAAACTTAAATATGTTAATGGAGCAGCTGCGGCAAGACTACTTTTAGGACGTCTAGCACCAGGTACCGCTAATCGAACAATGCCTTGCTCATCAGTAAGTATAGTTATTAATCTATCATTCTCGCCAAGTGGAGAAGCTTTAATACAGAGACCTTCTAGTCTGCACTCACCAGAACCAGACATTTAAATAACCTTTACTTCTTGAAAAATCTCACGAAAATTAGAAGTTCCAACGCAACTAATTCCACTATCAAACAAATCGATAACTTGTGTCAGTTTTTTTATACCACCTACAACTTTGATTTGATGTTGGGAGCCCATTATGGTTAGTATTTCCGCTACATCATTTGATGTAATAGGAGGCCCAAACCCGTCCCCGAATTGAAAATGTTTTATTCCTAATTCCAAAGATATTTCTATCGCATTAATAAAAACTTCTTCTTGTAGTTTTGATTTATTTATGATTATTGAAACTGGTAATCCAGATAATTTAACTTGCTCAATTTCAGCAGCGAAAGTTTCTAAATTTCTTTTGGATAAATTGATAAAGTTTGGGATATATTCAATTCCTTTTGCACCCTTATCTTTTGCAAAACAAACTAATTCTTCAATAAATGAAACTGGTAAATCTGCTAAAGGGTAAGAAATAAGTGCGTTTATATCCGCACTGTAATTACCCAAACAGTTTTTAAGATCAGTTAAATAATTTAGTGAAGTAGAAATATTTTTGATATTGTATTTTCTTATTAAATCGCAATTCACACAGAAATCATCCCATGATAGATAGGGGTTAATAATAATCGCATGAATTTTCTCGTTTAATTCATATTCAATATTGGGCATTTAAAACTTATTTAGATTGAATCAATCCATAACCTCCATGATTCCTTTTATATATAACTTGAAGTTCATTATTTTTCTTGTTTCGAAAAACATAAAAATCATGATCAATTAGATCTAATTGTTTTCTTGCTTCCTCTGATGAAATTGGAGTCATTTCAAAGTATTTATTTTTTATAGATGGTTCAGGCAGACTTGCTTCAGTTCCTTCTTTAAAAAAAGCTTTATTTAAAAAATTTGATTCCATACTTTCAACTGGTAAAGAAGCTTTATTTTTAAATTGTTTATTATGAATTGTTTTATTGTTTCTTTCTTTGTATTTGCGTAATTTTCTACAAAGTTTATTTGAAACTAAATCAATGCTTGAGTATAGATTTTCAGTTTTTTCTTCAGCTCTAATTACGGTACCATTTGCAAAAATAGTAACTTCTGCAGTTTGGAACGAGACTCTTGGATTCTTTTCAATTGAAAGGTGTATGTCAGCTTCTTTAACGATATCCTTATAATGATGTGTTGCTTTTTCTATCTTTGCCTCAGTATATTCTTTTAATGCTCCAGTGAGCTCAAGATTCTTTCCATGGATTAAAATTTTCATAACAAATCTAAAAATATTTACTTACTTTCTAAATCTACTTAAATATGGATAATAGAACAGCAATAATTAAACAACCTGATAATATTTCTTCTTTTAATGATGTTTATAAATTACAAAAAGAATATCAGGAGGCATTGATTTTAGATAATTCTAACCCTGATTTTATTTGGATAGGGGAGCATCAACTATGTTATACATTGGGGAGAGGATCTAATTACGATAATTTACTATTTTCGCTAAATGATACTAAATATGATGTTTTTAAGATTGATAGAGGTGGTGAGGTAACTTGTCATATGCCAGGACAATTAGTAACGTATTTGGTTCTAGATTTGAAAAATTTCAATAAAGATTTAAATTGGTACTTAAGAAAAATTGAAGAAATTATAATAAAAATCCTTGGAGCTTTTAATATAGATTGTCACTCTAGAAAAGGGTTTACTGGTGTTTGGATAGGAAATAAGAAAATCGCATCAATTGGAATTGGGTGTAAAAGATGGATTACGATAAATGGATTTTCAATCAATATTGACTGCGAATTAGAAAACTTTAATAAGATTGTTCCTTGCGGAATAGAAAATTGTCTTATGGCAAATATGATTGATTACAACAAAAATTTAAATATTCAAGAAGTCAAGAGAATTGTTAAAAAAACCATCGAGGAAGAATTTAATTTTGATTTTATATCAAAATAGAAATTAAAATTTCTCAATCAATTTAATATGGGTGATTTAGCGTATTGGTCTGCAGCCAAACCTCTTTCTAAAAAAAATACATTTGCCAAAAATAGAGATTTTATTAAGAACCTTGATCATATAGATCAAATTTGGGAAAAATTAAAATTTAAATGTGGTGATACTTTAGCTGTTTGCGATTTAAGAGGGAAATACAAAGAAAAATTTTCTTATTCTGAGCTGGCTGATTTAATAACAAAAGTTTCTTTTTCTTTCAAAAATTATGGTTTAAAAAAGGGGGATGTAGTTACTGTAATATCTGAAAATTCTCCAAGATGGCTAGCAGTAGATCAAGGCTTAATGCGTTTAGGAGCTATAAATGCAGTGAGAGGTATTAATTCTCCTTCAGTAGAATTAGACTATATTATTGGGCACTCTAATTCAGTAGGACTAATAGTTCAATCTAAGGAAATTTGGCTAAAGTTAAACAACAAAGAAGAATTAAAAAAAAGACTGAAATTTATAATCAATTTAGAAGATGAACAGTTTGAAAGTTTAATAAGTTGGAGTACATTCATAAGTTCAGTAGAAAAAGAAAATTCACAAAATAATAATCTTGAAAAATTTAATCCAGAAATTGATGACGTCGCTACTATTCTTTACACTTCTGGGACGACCGGAAAACCTAAAGGTGTGCCTTTGACTCATGCAAATTTTTTACATCAAATAATCAATTTAGCCTATATCGCTGATCCAGAACCAGGGACTTCTGTATTAAGCGTTTTGCCTATCTGGCATTCTTATGAGAGAAGTGCTGAATACTTCTTTTTTTCATGCGGTTGTTCTCAATACTATACAATTCCAAAATTTCTTAAAGATGATATTACACAAATAAAACCTGTTGTCATGGCTACTGTACCGAGGCTATGGGAAGCAATACATGATGGTTTTTTTCAGGCTTTGAAAAAAATGCCTTCCAAAAAGCAAAAACTTATTAAGTTTTTGATAAGTAATAGTTCGGTTTTCAAAAGAAGTCTTAGAAAGATAAGAAATATAGATATAAATCAAATAACTTTTAAATCAAAAATCCCCTTACTGGGTTCTGTTATTAGCCGATATCCTTTACATAAATTGTCTACTATTCTTTTATGGCCGAATATTCTTAGACAACTATGCGGAGAAAAACTTAAATTTCCCATTAATGGTGGAGGTGCATTGCCAGAACATGTAGATCTTTTTTTTGAATCTTTAGGTGTAGATGTTTTGGTGGGATATGGACTCACAGAAACTAGTCCAGTATTAACTTGTAGGAGAAGAGAATTAAATGTTAGAGGATCATCTGGGCAGCCTCTTTCATTTACTGAAATCAAAATAGTGAATGATGATAAAAAAAAGATTCTGAAGTTCAGAGAAGTCGGGAAAATTCTTGTTAGGGGGCCGCAAGTAATGAAAGGTTATCTTAATAATGAAATAGCTACAAATGATGTTTTATCCAAGGATGGTTGGTTTGATACTGGTGATTTAGGTTTTCTAATACCAAATGGTTCTCTCTTTATAACGGGAAGAGCCAAGGATACAATAGTGCTATCAAGTGGTGAAAATATAGAACCGAATCCGCTAGAGACTGAAATTCTTAGTTCTGAATTTATTAATCAGCTTCAATTAGTAGGACAAGATAAGAAATGTTTAACAGCCCTTGTAGTTCCTAATGTCGAATTGGTTAAAAGCAAGTTTTTGGAAGAAGATCTTTCAAAATTAAACCTGAATAAGAAAATTGGTACATTTTTCAAATCACAAATTAATAATTTGCTTAAAAGTCGATTAGGAGCAAGATCAGAAGAACAAATATTAGATTGTTATTTTGTTGATGCCTTTACTCTAGAAAATGGGTTATTAACACAAACTCTTAAACAAAAAAGAAAAGAAATAGAAAAAAAGTATTCATTACAAATAGAAAATATGTATGAAAACAAATTTAGTAAGAAAATTTGATTTGTTCTATCTATATTGAAAAGGTAATTTAATTTTTTATGGAAACAAAAAACTCAATATCTATAAAGCGCTCAATAGCTATTAAAGCTGTAGTTACACCAACTTGGAAGGAAGATGCTGAAAAAGAATTAAGAAAAGCAATTTCAAACATTGATCAGCAATTATCGCAACTGGAGCAAGAGGGGCAGCAAATAGTAAATAACATTAGATCCCAATCGGTTAATCCCCTAGATCCAAGGGTTCAAGAACAGGTTAGTCAGGTGCAACAACAAGTCGCAGCAAAACGAAATGAAATTGAAGAACAAAAAAGAAATCTTCTTCAACAACAAAGTCAAGTTCGCGAATTAAAAATGGACGAAATTGTTGATCAAGGGCAAGTGGATAGTTTCTGTGATGTCACTGTGGGAGACAATCTTATCGAAAAAATGCAAGTATCGATTACTGTTAAGGATGGAGTTATTCAATCTATAGATAATAATTAAAGAGAAGATTTAGTATTTTTGATAAATATAAGTAAATCTTAATTTCGAAAAGTTTTAAATTCTAATCGATCTAAATTATTACTTTCTTAAGTTTTAAGAGTTCCCACTGTGAACATGATTTCGTATAATTAAAACAAGAGTTTAAAGGGTTCTTAACCATAAAAACTTTAGGAAGTTTGGTAGAAATCCCTTGAAACTTATGCAATAACAATTTTCTTATGTCTCACGAAATATTCATGCCTGCCTTGAGTTCTACTATGACGGAGGGCAAGATTGTGGAATGGTTGAAAAATCCAGGAGATAAAGTTGAAAGAGGTGAATCTGTTTTGGTAGTTGAATCTGACAAGGCAGATATGGATGTTGAATCTTTTCAAGATGGATATCTTGCGGCTGTTTTAATGCCTGCTGGCAGCACTGCTCCAGTAGGAGAGACTATCGGTCTTATTGTAGAAAATGAGGATGAGATAGCTTCTGTTCAAGAACAAAATAAAGGGAATCAACCCGAAGTTTCTAATTCGGATCAACTTGAATTGGTAAGCAATAAAACTGAAGAAAACCCTGTGGTTCAAAGTGAAATTGTTGAAAAACAAGAAAAAGAAGTCGTTTTAATGAGTGAAAAGGCAGCCTCATCTTTTAATAGTGATCAAATAAATGCTGCTACGAGTAATGTTTCTTCGAGAGTGATTGCATCTCCAAGAGCTAAAAAACTTGCCTCTCAAATGGGTGTTGATTTAGCAAAGGTTCATGGATCCGGACCTCACGGAAGGATTCAAGCCGATGATATTTTAAAAGCTAATGGCCAACCAGTCTCTATACCATGGATAGGTGAAGGTGGTTCTCCTGCAAGTATTCCTGGTGCAAATTTAGGAGTTGAAAGTAAACCAGAAACTTCAGGAAATAGTTTTGGTAATCCCGGAGAAACAGTTCAATTTAATACTCTTCAAAAAGCGGTAAATAAAAATATGGAATCTAGTTTAGATGTGCCATGTTTTAGGGTGGGTTATTCCATTAACACAGATAAATTAGATAATTTCTACAAAAAAGTAAAACAGAACGGAGTTACTATGACTGCTTTACTAGTAAAGGCAGTTGCAAAGACACTAAAGAAACATCCTCAAGTTAACTCAAGTTTTTCAGAGAATGGAATTTCTTATCCAGAAAATATAAATATTGCTGTTGCTGTTGCGATGGAAGATGGTGGACTAATAACTCCAGTTTTAAAAGAACCATGCAATACTGATTTATTTGAATTGTCAAGGGAATGGAAAGATCTCGTAAAAAGATCAAGATCAAAACAATTAGAACCTGATGAATACTCAACGGGAACCTTCACTTTATCTAACCTTGGGATGTTTGGAGTTGATAGATTTGACGCAATTCTTCCTCCAGGTACCGGTGCTATTTTAGCCATAGCATCATCGAAACCAACCGTTGTTGCTAATAGTGATGGTTCAATATCTGTTAAAAAAATAATGCAAGTAAATCTAACAGCTGATCATAGAGTGATCTATGGAGCTGATGGAGCCACATTCTTAAAAGACTTGGCTTCCCTAATTGAAGATGAGCCAGAGACTCTTGTCTCCTAAATTTAATTGATTTCTCAAATTAATAATGAAGAAAGAGATTATAAGCTTGAAGCTTATGATTATTTACTTGATCCTTCATTAATTGCTAGTAAACCTTCTGCAATTAGGCATGAATCAAGATTGATGATAGTTAGAAATAGTTTTTTAGAAGAAGACTGTTTAACTAATAAATTTACCAAGAATCTTTTAGATGAATTTAGAGAAGGGGATCTTGTAATTGTAAATAATACTAAAGTTATGAAAGCTAGATTAAAGGTTGAATTAGAAAATAAGACATTAGTCGAATTATTAGTTTTAGAAAGATCCGATGAATGTGTTTGGTTATGTTTGGCAAAGCCAGCAAAAAAGTTAAAAATAAATAGAAAATTAAAATTAAAATCTCCTTTAGCACAAGATATTAATTTGATTGTTGATGGAGTTGATGAAGAAACTGGAGGGAGATTTATTAAATTTCCGGAAAATATAACTTGTCTCAATTCAATGAATGAACTTCTTGATAAATACGGGGAAATCCCTCTTCCTCCTTATATAAAAAATTCCGAAGAAGAATCTTTTCATGAGAAAAGTTATCAAACTGAGTATGCAACAAATCCGGGGGCAGTTGCTGCACCAACAGCTGGTTTACACTTAAGCAAAAGTCTCATTTCCAATCTAAAAAAAAAAGGCGTAATAATCTTACCGATAACTTTGCACGTGGGTTATGGAACATTCAAACCAATTGATCAAGAAGATTTAAGTAACTTAAAACTTCATAAAGAATGGGTAAGTGTTAATAAGGAAGTAGTGGAGGAAATAAAAAGAATAAAGAAAACAGATAGAAAAATAATTGCTATTGGTACAACTAGCGTAAGAGCTCTTGAAAGTTGTTATTCTAACGAAATTAATGACTTTATTCCCATAGCTAAATATGTAGATTTAGTTATTAAGCCAGGTTATAAATTTAAAGTAGTTGATGGATTATTAACTAATTTTCATCTCCCTAAAAGTTCATTATTACTTTTAGTAAGTGCAATGATTGGTAGAGAAAGATTATTAGATGTGTATAAAAAAGCCATAAAAGAAAGATTTAGATTCTTCTCTTATGGCGATGCGATGTATATTTCACCAGATTCACTACTGGAGAAAAAATAGATTTAGGCTTTGACTGGTTCTTGAATGATTCCGCTTGGAACTTCGGTAAACATAATTGACGATAAATACCTCTCTGCTAAATCAGGTAGAACAACTACAATTGTCTTCCCAGCATATTCATCTTGTTCAGCTAATCTAACAGCAGCAGCAGCGGCAGCCCCACAAGATATTCCTACTAATAGACCTTCCTCTTTAGCTAACCTAAGAGCCATCTCAATTGATTCGTCATTTGTTACTTGTTCGACCTTATCAACAATTGATAAGTCAAGGTTCTTTGGAATAAATCCTGCTCCAATTCCTTGGATTTTATGTGGTCCGGATTTAACCTCTTCTCCATTCATTGTCTGTGTAATAACAGGACTGTGTGATGGTTCTACAGCTACAGAAGTAATATTCTTACCTTTCTCTTGCTTAATGTATCTTGAAACTCCCGTAATTGTGCCGCCAGTTCCAACCCCTGCAACTAGGACATCAATTTCGCCATCGCAATCATCCCAGATTTCTGGTCCAGTAGTTTTGAAATGAATTTCAGGGTTTGCTGGATTATCAAATTGACCTGGCATGAAATATTGAGAAGGATTACTTTCTGCAATTTCTTTAGCCTTAGCTATTGCTCCAGGCATACCTTTAGATGCTTCTGTTAAAACAATTTCAGCACCCAACACTGCCATAACCCTTCTTCTTTCAATTGACATGGATTCTGGCATTGTAAGGATCAGTTTATAACCTCTTGCTGAAGCAGTAAAAGCTAGAGCAATTCCTGTATTTCCAGAAGTTGGCTCAACAATAGTTTTGTCTTTTGTGAGTTTCCCGCTTTTCTCGGCATCCCAGATCATGTTTGCGCCGATCCTACATTTGACGCTATAAGCGGGATTTCTACCTTCAATTTTTGCAAGTACTGTAGCTTTCGCGTTTTTAGTAACTGATTTTAATTTCACTAATGGAGTGTTTCCAATAGCAAAACTGTTGTCCTCATAAATTTTTGCCATTTATATATTAAGAAAATATATATTAATACTAACTATTATTCAGAAAAAAAGTATATAAATTTCTATACGGTAAATACTAGGAATTTAGAAATTATTTAGTGCTTCAGAAAAGCTTTTCCATAATTGATCTTGGTCTTCTAAACCTACTGATACCCTAATAAGGTGCGAGGGTATACCAAAACTTTCAGCCCAATCCAATTCGTCATAATGCGCTAGTAAAACATAAGGACAAACTAGAGTAAATTTTGTACCTAAACTAGGTCCTTTAGATACTTTTAGAGAATCATAAAATTTCTTAGCTTTGTTCAACCCTCCATTTAATTCAAACGATAATAAGCAGCCGTATCCTCCATCAGAAGTGAGTAGAGAATTAAAATTTGGACAATTTTCAGGATGGAAAATATTTTTAATCTCGCTATGGTTCTCTAATCTTTTTTTTAATTCTAAACATGCTTTATTTTGTTCAAAAACTCTTTGATTTACATCTCTACTAACTTTCTCTAGATAAACTGTATCTCCATCGGAAAGTGTTGGAAGATTAATCTCGTTTAATGCATTTCTAAATTGATCAATCCATTTGCTTTTTGGATTTAGTATTAATGATCCG
>QCCL01000015.1 GCA_003281255.1 Prochlorococcus sp. AG-347-L02 | reverse complement strand
CCATCACCTTCTACCCCGCCATGCAAACCTTCATAAAAAAGTACGTCTGTCCCCTCAGGAATATCTTCCCATGGAGTAAATTGCCCAGGTTCTAAGGAAGTGCCAAGTCTTGTATTATGTTCTTCTGCTTCTTCAAGACTATGTAAATAATATCTTTTCTTTCCTCCTCCAGTTTCGCCGTAGATTTTAAAAAGTTCTTCTAGCTTGTCAAAAAGATTAGCCTCTGGACCAAAATGAGAGAAATTTTCACCTTTTGAAAGAGCCTCTGCCATAGCTTTTTTCATAGGCATTCTTTCAAACCTGTGGTAACTATCACCTTCTACAACTGCAGGAACAATATCTTCTCTAGCAAAAATATGCTCAAAGGCTCTTTTTACTGTACTTGTTCCTGCTCCTGAAGATCCTGTTACAGCGACTACTGGATGACGTTTTGACATTTTTTAAAAACAATATTCAATGATTCTGACAGGTCATATGCCAACTTTATGATTTACTTAAAAATATTTTTTTATTTATTAATTTTTTAAATTTCATCTATTATTTTATCTCCGATTTCACTGCAAGATAAAACTTCAGAAGACCCATCAGCTAAATCGACTGTTCTAAATCCGTTTGATAAAACATTATCGATAGCAGTTTCTAAATTTTCTGCGGCTTTTTCTTCTTTCAATCCAATTTTTAACATCATGGAAGCGGATAAAAGCATCGCAATAGGATTTGCTATGTTCTTACCAGCTATATCAGGAGCGGAACCATGAACAGGTTCAAAAACACCGGGGCCATTATTATTTAGAGAAGCAGATGGAAGCATACCAATGGAACCAGTTAACATTGCGGCTAAATCGCTTAAAATATCTCCAAATAAATTACTAGTTAAAATTACATCAAATTGACCAGGATCTTTGACTAATTGCATTGCCGCATTATCAACGTACATATTGCTTAGAAATATATTTTTATCTTTTGAGGTGATATTTAAAACTGTATCTCTCCACAATTGACTAACCTCAAGAACGTTTGATTTATCAACAGAACATATTTTATTATTTCTTTGGTTAGCAATTTTTATTGCTATTTCAGTTATTCTCTCTATCTCGGCCGAATCATAAACCATGGTATTGAAAGCTTTTGGAATTTTTGTATTTGTTATATGTCCTCTTGGTTTTCCAAAATAAATTCCCCCTATTAATTCTCTTACAACAATAAGATCTACATGCTTAACGATTTCTTTTTTTAATGTACTTGCATCTAATAGAGATTTTCTTATTTTGACAGGCCTGATATTTGCGAAAAGGTTTAGGGCAGATCTTAACTTTAGTAAGCCACTTTCTGGCCTTAATTCTCTTGCAAGAGAGTCATATTTAATATCTCCAACACATGCTAAAAGTACAGCATCACTTTTTTTGCATTGATCTAGTGTCTCATCAGGAGCAGGAGTCCCATATTTTTCATAAGCTATACCTCCAAATAATTTTTCAATAATCTCAATATCGAAATTATGATTTTTAGAAAGCTTTTTTAAAACTTTTTTTGAAACTTCTGAAATCTCTGGACCAATTCCGTCTCCTGACAATAAAACAATCTTATATTTCTTCATTTAAATTTTTGTTTAATAGAACAATAAATTATTGCTTGTCTAATTGTCTAAGTTTTTTTGCTAATTCTGGTAATTTTTTAAAAATACTTGAACTCCTTAGCCATGATTTATTTTCCATCGCGGGGAAACCACTAATTACCCTGCCATCTTCTATGTCACAATGAATTCCGCATTTTGAACTAGCTATGACATTATTCCCAACTTTTACTCGATTATTAACTCCTACTTGCCCTGCCAAAATAACACCATCTCCAATATTTGCTCCGCCAGCGATACCAACTTGAGCTGCAAATGCACAATTCTTTCCGATTTTAACTCCATGACCTATTTGTATTAAATTATCCAACTTTGTTCCCTCATCAATAAAAGTAAATCCAACTGCGGGTCTATCAATACAACAATTCGTTCCAATTTCCACAAAACTCATTATTTTTACACCACCTTTTTGAGGCATCTTTACCCATTTGCCATTTTTAGGAATAAAACCAAATCCCTCTGATCCAATAACAGAATTAGAATTAATTACACAATTATTTTTTAAAGTGGTATTTTCGTAAATAACACAATTTGGATGAATTATATTATTATTTCCTATTCGAACATTGCCTAAAATTGATGATCCAGGAAGAATATGATTATTGTCACCAATTACAGTATTTTCCCCAATATAGACATTAGGTCCAATATGGCAATCTGCTCCAATTATTGCTGTTTTATCTATAACCGCTGAAGCGTGAATTCCTGGTTTGAAATTGATAGTTTTATATAAAGAATCCAATACTTCTGCAAATGCAATTCTTGGATTTTTAACTATTATGTTTGATATATTGAGTTTCTTTAGGTCACTAATGATTTCATCGTTGTTAGTAGTTATGATTGCTGATGCTTTAGTTTGATCTAATTTTTCTTTAAGGCTATTATTTTCTTCTAAAAAAGATATTTGATGTTTAATTGCAGCATCTAATGAGGCAGCATCATCTATATTTAAATCTTCAAAAATATTGGCACTAATAAAATTTGAATTTCCTTTTTTTATTAGATCAACTAAATTACTTAAAAGCATTTTTCAGTTTTAATTTTTTTCTAAGAGAGAGCAAGAACATCTCTATGTACGACAATTATCGAGGAATTGTTATTTTCTTTATTATTTAAGATACTTCTTAATTTGTCGCTACTTATTGATACTAAACCTTTTGCAACTTCTTTATCATTAGTATTTACGATTTTAACTGCCTGATTAATCGTAAAGTTTCCTTCTACATTCTTTACACCAACAGCTAAAAGTGAGGCACCTTTTTTTTTAATTGCAAAAGAAGCGCCATCATCTAAAGTGATTTTCCCTACTGTTTGAATTGCATGTGAAAGCCAACTTTTTTTGTTTCCTATAGGTTTTTCTACTGGATAAAATAAAGTTCCAATTTTATTATCATTGAAAATTTCAATTAAGTTATTTTTATTAGTTCCATCAACAAGTTGGACTTCAACTCCTCCTTTTGTTGCTATTTCTGCAGAAATTAATTTTGTAGAAATTCCCCCTGTTCCCCATTCATTATTTGAGTTTTGAATATTTTTATATTTAATTTCTTTTAATTCACTATTATGTACTTCTTTAATAGGTTGCGCATCTTGATTATTACGTGGGTCTTTTGAGTATAGATTTTCAATATCGGTTAATAAAATAAGCTTGTTAGCGTTTATTGCTAAGGCAACTAAAGCAGAGAGGGTATCATTATCTCCATATTTAAGCTCTTCATTTGCTACGGTATCATTTTCATTTACTATTGGAATAACATTCAAATCGATTAATTTTTTTAAAGTTTTAGAAGCGTTATTAAAGGATTCTCGTGAATTGAAATCAGCTTTAGTTATTAAAATTTGAGCAATATTATGACCTAATTTATTAAATACTTTATCGTATAAGGACATTAAATTAACCTGACCTACTGCAGCAGTGGCTTGAAGGGTACTTAAATCATTTGGTCTCGTTTTAATATTTAATTTTTTGCAACCTAATCCAACGGCTCCACTAGTTACTAAAATTAATTTGTTTCCTTTTGAAAGAAAACTTGTAAAGGATCTAGAAAGTGTTTCAATAACTTCTTCTGTAGATGTTTCCTCTGTTCCTCTTAAAATACTAGTACCAATTTTTATAACCCAAGTTTTCATTTTATAAAATGAGAAATTAATTTTTCTATTGTCAAAGTTAAATTAAATTTTATAGGCAAGCCATCTCTATTTAATCGCTTAACTAATATTGTTTTTATATTACATCTATTCCCAACAACAATATCTGTAAAAATTCTGTCACCAATAATGGCTATATTTTTTGGCTCTCTGTCAATTTCTTTGATAGCAGACAAAGTTATTTTTTTTCTTGGTTTTGATGCATTATATTTGTACCTTAAATTTAATTCTTTTGCTATTTTTGCAATTCTTTTTTTTGATGGATTATTACTTATTAAATACAAGGAGAAAATTTTTTTAGATTCTATGATCCAATTTTTTACAGCTTTAGGAATCATATTTGATTTTCTATTTACTAGAGTCCCATCCACGTCTAGCAATAAAGAATTAATTCCTTTTTTTTGTAACTCAGATTGAGAAATCTTATATATTGGTAAGTTTGAATCCCAATTAACTTTTAGGATAGATCTCATTTATTTTAAGAACTACTTTTTTCAAGCTCAGTTTCAATCAAAGGTTGAATTTTATCGAATTCATCATCTTCAACTAATAAGACACCTTTGTCTTTTAATTTACCAACAATAAAAAAAGGATCTAGTGGAATATATAAGCCATATTCTTGCTCAAAAAGATTGAAGTTAACAAGCAATTCATAACTCTCACTATCATCATCGACGTAATCTTCTTCTAATTCATCGTAAATTGGTTCTTCAAGTTCTCCTGATACTGTTAATGTAACTGCTGATCTGATAAGTCTCAAATCGTGTTCTTGAAGAACTGCTTCGGCATTTTTAAGTATTTGTTCATTTTTATCTATTTTCTCAATTAGTTCAGGTTCATCTTTTTCATTTATCTTAAAAAGACTTACTGGAGTATCAACTGGAGTTAATAAAGCATATTCTTGGCCTTCAACACTTACTAATTGTTCAAGATAACAAAATAGCTCGTTTCCATTTGAGTCATTTAATAAAAGAGTCTGTGCATCATAATTATCATTTGAGTTGGCTTCTTTCATTTAAAAAATTATCTATCCTTTTTTAATACTAATATTTTATCTGACGTTTACCAGCTATTTCTTCTAATTCAGGACCCTCTTCGATCCATTGTTCAAGTATTATTTTTGCTGAAAAACTATCAATCAATCCGGATTTATCTTTTTTTATTCCAAATCTATCTGAAGATTCCCAAGTTGAACTATGTTCGTTGACGTAAGAAAATGGAAGCTTTAATTCATTTGAAAGTAATTGACCGTAATTTTTACAGTCAATAGCTTGAGTGGTCATTTGACCTTCCTCATCAAGTGGAATACCCACAATAAAACCATTCAAATTTAATACATTTATATGATTTCTAATGATTTTAATCTCTTGATTATTTTCAAACCTTTTTACTGCTGGAAGTATATTTGATGTTATGCATAAGGGATCACAATAAGCTAATCCTATTCTTTTGGTACCTACATCCAAACTCAAAATTGACTTGGGTTTGGGTTTGCAGAATTTCACTTTGTTTTTAATGGAAAAGGAGATGGATATGGATTTCCTTGTGGACTTAATTTCTCAAAGATTGATTCCAAAGATTGATTTATTTTATTTACTTGTTTGGCTTCATTCTTAATTATTGTGTTCCTGATAAGAATAATTTCTTGATTTTTTTCTTTGAGATTACATTTTTCGAGAAAAAGATTTAATGCAGAATTTTCTTTATATGTTTTTAAATATGAAATAGTAGATTTTCCAAAAAATCTTTTTATAAATTCTTTTAAAATAGAATCGAATCTCTTATCCCAATATCTACTTATAGTTAAAGTATAAATTTCTTCGTTTTGATAATTTATATCTTTTAAAATTGTACATAAAACTGAATTTTCATGTATTAAGGCACCACTTTTAGAGTTATTTCTTTTAAGGATATCGTCTTGATCAAAATCTAAAATATTTCTTATTAAGGGTGATTGATTTGATCTTATGAAATTCACTATTTTCAATATATTTTGTGGATTAATTTTTTGGAATTCATTAATTAATGGATAGCTTTGGGTATTTTGCTTTATAGATTTATTTAGATCACAACCATCCCAAAGTATTATCTCTCCTAAAGGTTGAAAGCCCAATTCTCTTGAAGTTGATATGAGGTCAATATTGTTTATATCAGCGTTAATTATCCAACTTGAAGTTTTGATTTCTTTTATTGAGATAGATTTTTTTATCAATCCTAAAGTTAATTGTTTATCTGTTAAAGAACACTTGCTGTTAATTAACTTGGGCCTAGATATTTTTAAGCAAGTCTCTTTTTTGTTTAAGGGAAAAATATTCAAATAACCAATAATTTCGTTTCCAGATATAGCGATTATGCATTTATTTTTATTTTTCTTAAGATTATTTAAAAAAATTTTTAAGTCATCAAATGTATTTATAATTGCCATCTTTAGAAACCAATTATTCAATTCCTTATTTTTAATATCTATTAAAAGGTTAATGTGCCTTATATGAAGTTCTTCAAAAGTTACTTCCATTCCTTTTTTAGATTCAAAAGAATAAGAGGTATCTTTTTTCATTTACTTTTTTTCTCTTACTAATACTATAGGGGTTTTTTCATCTCCATTGCCAGCTGGATTAGATATTAAGTTTCTTTTGAGTATTTTATTTACTTTTTTATTTGAACTAGCTAAGACTTTTACACCTCCAAGATCGTTAACATCTACTACAGCAACATCTATATTTAGATAGTTCGATACCTCCTTACAAAATAAATCCGCATTGAGAGGACCCATAACTATACTCTTGTCGTAAGGTCTAACTGTGCCGCTTATATCGTCAATGAGTGATGATTCTGAACCAGTTAATCTATAAAACATCCCATTAATTCCAAATAATTTAAAAAGAAATCCAACAATTAATGCAAAGGTAATTCTTGTGATGCCAATTCTATTTATTAATAATTGCATTCCGCAAGCTGTTGCGAGACTGCTTGTGGGGTGAAAAAAATAACATAATCCTTTAGAAAATAAACTATATTCTAAATTTTGCGGGGTAATATATCTATTTTGCATAATCGCAAGTGGACTCTCACCGATTGTTAAGATATCATTTTTTTCTACAATTCCTTTACAGTATTCAATCACAGTATTTACTGGGTCATCAAAGCAACCAAGTAAATCAGTTTTAATAGCAAAAGCCCTATATTTATTATTTATTGGAATTTCAAAAACTTCTTTAGGCCTTTGTTTTTGACCATCTAAATTAATTAAAAAACAATCCTTTCTTTTTGAAATGCCAAAATGTCCATAGTTCTCCCAAAATACTTTTAGCCATAGATATTTTAATTTTTCCCTGAAATTATTATTGTGAAATTTATATATGATTCTTACAAATAATTCTGAATTTGACTTGATAATTGTCGTTGGCCAATAATTTTTTAAATTCTTAATTTTATTATTTTCTTGTATATATATATCTTCTTTATAGTTTAAATCTTGGCAATATTCGTGACCTTTAACTTTGAAAAAATCTAATTCAAAATTTATATTAGATACCATCGTCTCTTTGGTTTTACTTGTATTAGTTATTTTTAAATCAATAATTAATTCGTTTAAACCATCCTTTTTTTTGATTTTGTAATTTATCGGTATCAGATTTAACTTTGATTTGGGTGAGTGTTTAATGTATATATCTGAAAGAATTAAGAAAATTAAAAGAACCAAGAAGATATTTATTAATATCATTTTTTTTAATTAATTTTGTTTTTATCTTTTTTTTCAGAAATGATACTGTTGTATTCATTAAAACTTTCTACAGAAAATTCCGTATCTTTTATATCAATTCCATTTAACTCTCCAATAACTTTGTTTAATTCATCGATATTAATCATCCCATTTTGATCATATTTAACTTCACCATCACTGTTTAAAATAATGGTTTGTGGAATTAATCCGTTCCAATAATAATTAGGTTCATTTCTAAGATCAGACTTTTCTTTATCCTGTAATTCATCTGTAGTTAGAGCAATGATATCTATATTATTTCTCCATATCAAATCTAAACCAGATATTATCGGAGCCATAGCTTTACTATCTGAGCTATCGTCAAGATAAAAAAATAAAACTGCGACTCTCTTATTTTTTAATGATTCCTGAAGTGTTGTCTGGGGAGGAACTATAGCCCCATTACCTGCGTATATAGGAAAGATGTTGCCATCGTAACTATTAGAATCTCTAGAGGCATGTGCTTTATATGGACTTAAGAAAATTAATGCTATTAGGATCCATTGAATTATTATCATTAAAGTTTAAAAACTTACTTTGAACTTGATCTTCCTAATCCTTGAAGGATCCCTTTCCCCACTAAACCGATGGCTTTGCCAACGACCTTTGTAAGGAAAGTTACGAAAAGATTACCGATATATTTTACCGCAACTTCTAACTGAGGTGCTACAGCATCTCTTATCTCAACTAACAATGTAACTTGTTTTTGTAGCCATTCTAGATTCTCTAATTCTTTCTCCCTATTTTCATTTTTAAAGTAACGTGTAAATTTTTTATCGATAATATCAATATATTCTCGTTTGCTCTCATACAAGTAAATAGGCATGTAAATATAGTCATGCCAGCGATTGTAGTTATTAATATTATTTCTAAATCTTTCAAAATTCCTTGTCGATTGTAATTCGGGATTTATAAGTACAGTTCTTAATTCAGGCCAAGAAGCACAAATATTAAAGATTTCAGAAGCTAATAAATTACAGTTCCTTATCGTCCAATTTGAAATTATATTTTCAAGTATTAAAAACGATTCTGTTTCATATAGAGGAAGTAATTTCCCATCAAAGTTAAGAGCTTCATTATTAATAATTGGCTCGATAAACATTATTGATTCATGTGATTCTCTATCTATCTCTTCGCAATTTACCTCACTATAAATAAAATCATTTATTGAGATAGATTCGCTTCCTTTTTTTAATCGAAAATAGCTGTCTGTGATATTTGAAATTGTATTAACTTTAAGTTCTTTTATGAGAGAATTTAAATCATCTTTAAAATCTTTCTCCTTATAGTTTTCCTTAATATTTTTTACTAAATTATCTAACTCATCTAACATTTTGCAAATTAGTCGTGAAATGAATTCTTTCTTTATACCAGAGAGAATTATTGATGAATTATTAAATTCAACCTGTAAGTTAGATGAGCTATACCTTTCTTTAAGTCTATCTAAAATTAAATTCCATATTTCTGTAGTATTTTTATCTTTAATGAATACAGTGTCCTTTTTTTCAAGATTAATCTTATTTTCAGTGTAAACTGCCTCTGTATAAAGTTCTAGTGAATTACCCCATAAGAAAATTAGAAAAGATTTTGCAGTAATAAGTTCTCTTAATCTTCCTTTTAAAATAAATTTATAAAATTCTGGTGTTGAGTCAGAGTTGACATATTTGAATATATAATTAATTTCAGAATCTATTTGTTTAAGACCTGAAGTTAGAATTTTTTGACTAAAAGAGAGAGGCTTATTTTTGTTGAATTGAACCCGGGAATTATTTTCAATATCAAATACCCTTCCTCCATTTAAAATAGTATTAATAGATTCAAGAACTTTTTCTGCACTGGGATTTAAAAGAAAACCTTCAGCATTTAACGATGGAGAGGTATTTGCTTCATAAAAAAGTTCGCCAGAGAGAATTATAAGAAACTTTGAATCATCATATCTTTCTCTTATTTTTAATAATTCTAACCTTATAAGATCTTCTGATTGGAAATTAAGAACATTCCATATGACTAAATCCGGAGTTTTATCACCTCTTCCATTATTAAAATTAATGTCTAAATTTTGGTCTAGTGACGTTAACTTAAGCGATAAAGATTCTGCTATTAGGCTTGGAGCAATAATCAATATCGATTTTTTTGAAATTAATTCCAAGACTAGATTTCTTATCTCTTATACAAAATTAACTAACAATTACTGCAAATACCAGCCTTAAATCAATTTTTATACTCTTTTAAGCGTAGTAATTTCTTTTTAAATCAAAGTTATTTAATCTCTCTGATGACAATACATTATTCGCTTCGTTTATTGTGAATTTATTTTCATATAGAGCTTTACCTACAATTACTCCATAGAGTCCAGAATTCTCAAATTTTATTAACGATAACAAATCAGAAATTGAACCAACACCTCCTGAGGCTATTACAGGAATATCTGTAATTTCAAGAATGCTATTTATGAATTCTTCATTTGTTCCCTCTAACGTCCCATCTGTATTTATATCTGTAACAATAAAACTAGCGATCTTAAATGAAGAAAACTCCTTTACTAAATCTTTGGCTAAAATATTAGATTGCTCAAGCCAACCCCTCGTACTAACTTTTCCATCTTTTGCATCTATACCAACAATTATCCTTCCAGGAAATTTATCTGATAAGTCTTTAACTAATTCTTTATTTTCTATTGCAGAGGTCCCCATGATAACTTTCTCAATACCATAAGAAAATAATTGTTCTATCCTTTCTTGAGACCTTATACCCCCTCCTATTTGAATAGGTATGTTAACTGTTTTTGCAATCTTTTTTATTGATTTATCGTTTGTTGGGGATCCAGTTTTTGCAGCATCCAAATCAACTATATGTATGTATTTTGCTCCTTCGCTTTCCCAAAATTTAGCCTGCTCGTGTGGCTCTTTTTTGAAGTCTTTTCTTTTATTAAAGTCGCCCTTAAAAAGCCTTACACACTTACCATTCATTAAATCAATTGCTGGTATTAGTTCCATAGAATCATCCTTTTCATTAATTACTTCTTAGTAGTACTATTCAATATGTAATTCTATTTAAGATTACTACTTCAGTTAAATATTTTTTGAATATGAAAATTCTTGTAATGGGTGGCACTAGATTTGTTGGCAAGTCTTTGGTAGGAAAGTTATTAAGTCAAAATCATGATATTGATATTTTTACGAGAGGTAATAAAGCTAATCCTGAAAAAACAAATTTAATTAAGGGTGATAGAAATAGTCTAGAAGATATCGTCAGGTTAAGAAATAAAAAGTATGATGTTGTTTATGATATTTCTGGACGAGAGTTAGAACAAACTAAACTTCTTATAGAAAATTTAGATAACTCTTTCCAGAGATATATATATGTCAGCTCTGCAGGTGTTTATAAAGATAATTGTGAACTACCCTTATCCGAAGTTGATCCAATCGATCCAGATAGTAGGCACAAAGGAAAGTTTGAGACAGAAAATTGGTTGGTAAATCAAAAAATTCCTTTTACAAGTTTTAGACCTACCTATATTTATGGACCAGGAAATTATAATAAAATTGAAAATTGGTTTTTTGAAAGGTTATTTACTAAAAAATATATACCAACCCCTGGTGATGGGTCTTTAATTACTCAGCTAGGCCATGTTTCGGATCTAACTGATGTAATGATTAGGTGCATGAATTTTGAAAATTCTAAAAATAATATTTACAACTGTTCAGGTGAAAAAGGAGTAACAATAAAGGGTTTAATTTATTTCTGTGCGAATATTCTTGGATTAAACCAAAATGAGATCTCTTTAAGAACATTTGATTATCAAAAATTAGATCCTAAATCTCGAAAGGGGTTTCCAATTAGATTAAATCATTATCAGACTGATATCTCTAAGATAAAACGTGATTTAGAGTGGGTACCAACTTTTGATTTACTTAATGGTTTAAAGGATAGTTTTTTGAAAGATTTTAATAATAAAAAGAGTGTGGAGTTTGATGAAAATTCAGATAATATTCTTTTTAATTCTTAAATAGCCCAATAAAGTCACAAAAGTCAGGATGAATCCTAACCAATAAAATATTAAAGCCAAATTATTCAATAAGCTTATTTTAAATGGAGTAAAGAAGGTAATTACTGAAATAAAAAAGAAAAATGTTTTAAATTTACCCAACACAGATGCTGGTAAACCGTCTTTTGTAGAATTCCTAAGACTAGAGATAATTAATTCTCTAAATAAAATTAATGACAAAGACCAGAAGGGTATAAAATTATTTTTACAAAGGAAGGTTAAAGGAATTAAATATAATACTTTATCGCTTAAGGGATCAAGGATAGCTCCTAATCTGGTTTTAAGATTAAATTTCCTTGCAATTAACCCGTCAAAATAATCAGTTAAACCTCCAATAATAATTAATATAAAGACATAAAAAGGTTTGTTAATTTCTAAAAAAAGTATTAATGGAAATACTAGGAAAAGGCGAGATATCGATAACAAGTTAGGAATATTCAATGCCAAATTTTTAAGATTTTTTCTTAGTAACAAATTAGTTTTTGTATATGAAAAATATATTACACTCTCAACAAGCTTAAATTTTAGTAAAAATTTTAAATGGTTTTTAATGCTAGATTCTAAAATTTAATTAAAACCTGAATCCTAAAGATTATAAACTCAACTTCTTTTTATGATTGATGATGTTTTATATTACAACATTATTCCTTACATCTAATGCAGCCTCATAGCCTAAAGCTATCTCCAGAATCTGATTTGATAAATTCAATTAAAGAATATTCTTTATCGAATAATTTATACGGGTATGTTTCTGGAGTGGTTGGTAATCTTAGAACAGTTTGTATTCAATGCCCAGGGAATCAAGAGATAAATAAATTTGAGGGAAATCTAGAGATAGTTTCTTTAAATGGACATTTTAATAAAGGAGATGTACATTTACATTTGAGTTTTGCAGATGAGGGATGTAATGTCTTTGGCGGGCATCTTGAGGAGGGATGTATTGTAAAAAAAGGTACCGATATATTATTACTTTCTTTTGAACAAAAAATTATTAATATCTCAAGTAATGATTTATTAAAAAATGAATCACGTGTAAAAGCATATATTTTAAAGGATTGTCCTTGGTCTAAAAGAGCAATTAGGTTGCTTAATTCTTTATCTATCCCTCATGAAGTTTCTTTAATAGACAATGATGAAAGCTTTCAAAAAATAATGGCTCAAAGTAGCCATAATACTTTCCCTCAAATATTTTTGGATAATAAATTTTTTGGAGGATATGATGAACTTTCAGAACAAGCAAAATTGGATAACTTAATTTCATTTAAGTAATATAAATTTTTTAACTATCACGATTATTAAGCTTTTCAGCAAATAATTCGTCCTCTAACTGCTTTATTAATCTTGATACAAGACTCTGAAATTCTGGTTGACAGCCTTTAAATGCAGCTTTATGTCTTATTGGCTCATTTCTAGTTCTTAAATCAGTAAGCATTAATTGTAATGCATCAATTTTGGGATTTATTTTCATAGTTTTAATTTATATATTTACATCTTTTAAATCATTTGCATAGCTTTTTTAAAAGATATCTTTTTATTATCATTCGAACTTGTAACTTCTATTAATTTGTTTATGGATTCTTTATTTTTTAAAGAATCTACACAGCATTGCGCAACTAATCTTCTCGGGATTGATCCATTAATTTGAGTATCCTCCTTTGAATAATTTATATTTTCTAATTTAATATCTTCATTTTCCTTTAAACCTCCAGGTCTAATAATAGTCCATTCGAAATTTGAATTTCGTAGAAAGTTTTCACCTAATTTTTTCCAAATAAGAATTAAACCAAATAAGTTTAATGGGTGAAATAATTTACCAGTACAAAGGGAACTAACTAAAATAACTCTTTTAATACCAACTCTTTTGCAACTTTCTAATTGTCTGTATACACCTAATGCATCAACCTTTGCAGGACCAGTTAAATCTAATGATGCTCTCGCTCCAGTCGCAATTACCAAAGCATCAATATCTTTTAAAGCTTTATCAAGTTCTCCTTTTTTTTCTAATGAAACCCTAATTGTTTCTAAACTCTCTAGTCCTGCCGCGACTTTTGAATTCCTTCTAATGATTTGCCTTACTTTATATCCTTTCTTAACTGCTTCTTCGGAAATTCTATAACCTGTTTTCCCCGATGCACCAGTAATTGCTATTTTCATTATTAAAAACTAATTTAAATATTATATAAATTTATTAAGGCTTTTTACAAATAAATTTCTTTTTTCTTTTGGGATAAAGAGTGCGACATAAATAACATTTTGTTCCATCACAGCCTCTTGCTGTGCAGTATTCTCTGCCATAAAAGATTATTTGCAAATGTAAGGTATTCCAATCATTAACAGGAAATATTTTTTTTAGGTCTTTTTCTGTTTGAATTACGCTATCTCCATTTGATAGACCCCATCTTTGTGACAACCTGTGTATGTGAGTATCGACTGGGAATGAAGGTATTTTAAACACTTGAGACATTACAACTGAAGCTGTTTTATGACCTACCCCTGGAAGAGATTCAAGCTTTTCAAAAGAATCTGGGACCGTACTATTATGCTTTTCAATCAATAGTTTAGATAAGTTATAGATGTTCTTTGATTTTTGATTAGATAGACCTAAAAATTTTATGTATTCGTAAATGCCATTAATACCTAGCTGCAGCATCTTTTCTGGATTATCTGCAACCTTAAATAAGCTTTTTGTTAATTCATTGACTTTCTTATCTGTTGATTGAGCACTTAAAACTACTGCGACTAGAAGTGTATAGGCATTTGTATGATCAAGGGGTATTGGAGGCGATGGATATAGCTTTTTTAGTTCTTTACGTATTATTTCTGCTCTTTCAGACTTTCTCATTAAAATTGAAAATTAAATGATGTATAAAATTATACAAGGAATATTTTAGGTGAATATTTTCTGCTAATTTAATATATTTAAATAAGAAGAAATTAGTGAAAAATGATGCGTTAATAATTGATGATTTGCATCATAAATATGTTAATCGAGAATGTTCAAATTGGATATTAAACGAAATTAACCTGAAAATTGAAAAGGGCGAATTGTTAGGGTTGCTTGGTCCTTCTGGTTGCGGAAAAACTACTCTATTAAGATTAATCGCGGGGTTCGAATATCCCTCTAAAGGAACTATTTCTCTAAATTATAAGGAAATTTCAAGTAGAAAAAAAATTCTTAGTCCTGAGAAAAGAAATATTGGTATGGTTTTTCAAGACTATGCACTTTTCCCGCACTTAACTGTTTGGGAAAATGTGATTTTTGGTTTGAAAAACAAAAAAGACAGATCTAGAGTTGATTATTTATTAAATGTTGTTGGTCTTGATAGTTTTGTTGGAAGGTACCCACATGAACTTTCTGGAGGCCAAAAACAAAGACTCGCAATTGCGAGAGCTCTTGCTCCAGGTACAAATTTTATTTTATTAGATGAACCTTTTTGTAGTCTTGATATGCATGTCAAACTAAAATTAAGAAGTGAACTCCCTAATATTCTAAAAGGTTGTAATGCAAGTGGATTGATGGTTACTCATGATCCGGAAGAAGCGATGTCAATTTGCGATAAAGTCGCTGTTATGAATGATGGAAAAATTCATCAAATTGATACACCAATTAACCTTCTAAATAATCCCAAGACCATATTTGTAAGTAGTTTTATTTTGGGCAATAATATTATTAATCTCAAAAAAATTGGTAATTCATATATTTCTTGTTTAGGTGAAATAAATTGTTCAGAGTATTCGAAAAATACAAGTATCAAAAACATGTCAATTTCGCCTAAATTTATTTCAATTAAAAGATCAGAATATGGTGATGCGATTGTTATATCAAAAGAATTTCTTGGAGAATTTCTTATATATAAAGTATCTATTAATGGAAACACATTAAGGGTTAGAACTGATATCAATAATCTCCTTAATAATGGTGATAAATGTTCTCTTTCTATTAATAAAAATAGTTTTTATTTTTTATATCCTGGAGCATATAAGGAATATATATAGACTTTTTTATAGGCAATTACACTTGCCCCCCTTCCAGTTAGAGCATTTTTTCTTTTTACATTTCTTTTTTTTACTTTTATATATTTTATTAATTAATATCAGTTCAGAAAAACTGTACTGTAAATTCATTTATAGTATTGAGATTGATTTTCATTATCATATTATTTAATTTAATTTAAAAAATTAATTAATTACTAATTTATACAAAATGTTGTATTATTTAAATAGTTTCTTATCGAGCAATGAAAGAAAATAATCTAAAGCTAAAGAAATTAATTAATTTTGGTCCTTCTGGAAGAGCAGTCGCACAACCAATTGACAATAATTTATTGGATAATATTTTTGAACATTTAACAATGGAAAGATATGCCAATGTTCAATATTTTTCTATATATCTCTGGTTTCAAGAACGTGATTTAAATGGATTTGCTTCTCATTTTCTAAGTGAATCACAAGGTGAAATGGAACATGCTCAGAAATTTGCAGATTACTTAATCGCAAGAGGACAAAGCGTAAAATTAGATGAAATTCCTGCACCAGCTCAAGCATGGGATTCAATAGAGGATTTGATTTCTTATTCTTTCAACATGGAGGCTGATTTAACTTCATCTCTGCAACAACTTTATTCTATTTCAGAAAGAATTTCAGATACAAGAACCAACGTATTTTTAGATCCAATCATTGAGGCTCAAACAAAATCAGAAGATGAATTCGCAAACATACTAGGTAAAGTAAAGTTTGCTTCCAATCAACCTTCTGCAATCTTATTGATAGATAGTGATTTAAAGAAAAAATAAATTACTTTCAAATTTATTTTCATTCAATGTTCTTTTCGTTATTTCAACAAGTAAATTAGAAAAGTTAATTTTCTCAGTATTATTTTTATTTAAGAGCTCAGCTATTTTATAAATCTCATTAACTCTTTTAAAAACATTTTTGTTTTCAGAAAATAACCTTCCCTTCAATGTTTTGTTTTCTGTAGTTTTGTAGGATTGCTTTATACTTCTGAGTCTATTCGATAAAACTTCAACTTCCATTAACAAGTTGTTAGTAAGTGATTCTGATTCTTGCATATGTTTATAGCGGCGATGTTTCAATAAAAGAAGGAGCAACACTGACTGTTTGTGTTCCAATAGGAGCTATTAATAACTCAGATGATCTTAATTTAGAAATTAATCTTGTTGATGTAACTCTTGTAGAACCGATTAATTCACCAATCCTTTCATGAGTTAACCTAAAAGGTAACTCACACCATTGACCACATCTTCTACCTAGACGATTAACTAGTATTGAAAACAACGCTTGTAATCGCTGTTCCGCATTTCCTAAGTGCCTAATCCTAAGGAGTTGCAAAGTCCATTCATTTACTGCATCGAAACCAATATTCTCATCAATATTTACATTGCTGTGAAAAGACAAATCTGTTAGTGCTTCAACACAGACACCTTCGCTACATAAAAGATCAGTTCTTAATTGATCTCCTGATTGTAAAAATGCGAGTGTCATTCCTTCAGTTTCTTCACAAGGGCAATAAACTCTTGCAATTCCACTTTCAACTTCTAAGCATGTGCCTTTTGGCCTTGATGATGGGTCTATTAAAACGGATTGCCCAGTTATTATCCTTACTGATTTTGTAGGAGAGTCTCCATAACTATGGAAATTCATTAGAAATATTTGATAATGAGAATTATTTTCAATTATGCACTATAAATTTACTTATTGCAATAGATTCTCATTATCATCATATTTCTGAAGTTTTTCTTTACATAGTATTTAGGAATATAATTTAGGTAGAATTGTTAAATATTTTATTTTTAGATGAGCTTAAATAGAGTTTGTTTTAATTGTGGAAGTTCTTCATTCGTCTCAGACCGATCTTTAGGAGGTAAGATTGTATGTTCTAAATGTGGATCTTCTTCATTTAAAAAATCCTCTTCATTTTTAAAAAGTAAAAAATTAGTATTTCTTGCTATTTCGATAATTATTTTTCTAATTGTAATTAGATAATCTTTTTATATTCCAAAGTCCATTATTATTGGTTACTTCTACTTTAATACCAAATAACTTATTAAGATTTTCACTATTTATAACCTTATTTTGATCTCCATCAGCGATTATTTTGCCATCTTTTAGCATTATGACCCGGTCATAAATTTTTGTAATCGTTGAAATATCATGAGTGACGCATAAAATTTTAGTATTTAATTTTGATAATTCATTAACCTTATCAATTACAAAAAACTTTGATTTATAATCTAAATTTGCAATTGGTTCATCTAATATTAAGATTTCGGGTTTTTTGATTAATGCCCTTGCAATGAGAGAAATTTGTTTTTCTCCATCTGATAAATATGAAAAATTCTTTTTAGATAAATTAGAAATATTCATTTTCTTCATGATTTTTTCCACCTTATAAGAATCTCTTTCAGATTTATTTTCTATGAAACAATATCTTCCATATAGTCCACTTATAATTAAATCAAAAACTTGTAAATTTGGATTTATTCTATTTTTTATGTCATTATTTACGGTACTTATTTTATTTCTTAGTTCCCATAAATTTATAAGTTCTTTGTCAAATATCTTCAGTTTCGATTTATTAGCTACTACTGGGTATATGTTTCTATTAATTATTTCAATTAAGGATGATTTACCTGAACCATTTGGTCCAATTAATATTACATTTTCTGAATACGCTATCTTTAAATTTAAATCTTTAATTACTCTAAAGCCATTTTTAAAACAATTTATATTTTTTGCGTCAAACCAAAATTTATTAAACACTAAAACTTATTACTCCAAAATATAATCAATTGAATCGAGCTTAAAATAAATATAAAGAGATAAAGCCAATTCAACCATGAAGGTCTATTTACTTTCTTCATAAATTATATTATCAACATAAAAAATATAAGCGGAGCAGCAAATCTTATAAATGTTTTTCTAATAATATCTATATTATTTGCAATTTCTAACTTCTTTATCTCAGGAGGATATTTCAATATCACTTTGTCGTATACATCATGATTTTGGACTTTGTTAGTATTTTTCCATGGTTCATCTTTGTCTTCAGAGTTTTTGTACCACTTCCAAAAATAATTTATTATTCTGTCTTCTCCCAATAATTTTATTTCATCCTTACTTATAAATTCCATATCGTGATTATATGTTTGTGTTTTTAAAATCATATAATCCTCATCGAATATCTTATAAAAAATCTTTCTTTGAGTCTCTTTAAATAATAAGAGATTATTAAGTAGTTTATTTTGTAGAAATTTCCTATAGTGTCTCACTATTACTCTTGCTTTGTTGTTTCCTAGAGGAATATGATCTAAAACTTGTAAATATCTTGATGAGGAAGGATTTCCTTTGTAAATTAATATTCTTCCTGGAGGAATATATTTTATACGAATAAATTCTTTTGTTGGGTCACTCTTGTAATAGTAAATACTTTCAATGTATTTGGGATTAATATTAATTTTCTGATTAAAACTAACTAGTACGTTTTTATTCACATCTTTATCAGGGATTGTATCGCCATGAACCCAAAAGATATGAAGGATATCTAGGTGATTTTCAATAATCCTTGACCAATCACATTTGAAGTCAACTAATACCTCCTCAAAGACATAATCCTTATGTGAAAACCCATTTTCATATAATTCGTAGTTACTTATGGGTGTATCTTCACTAATATTATTTAAATCGGTCTCAGATTTTTTAGAAAAATGTACAAAAATATATCCATTTTTTTCTGAAGTTTTGTATTGAGATAAATGAATTCTTTTGGCGTAGTTATCGTAGTTATTATCAACTATATGGCGACATGTTATTCTATCCAGATTTTGGCAACTTCCTCCAGATGAAAACTTAGCTCCATGATATGGGCAGGTTATTACTCCATCTGATAATGTCCCTCCAAAAAAGGAGGCCCCTCTGTGTGGACAAATATTTTTAATACACCTAACGTTTTTATTTTCATCTCTATAAAGAATAAGAGGCTCATCATAAAGTGAAAAATAATATAGCTTATTTTTTTTTAGTTCTTTAGAGGGACAAATTGCATACCAACCAAATAAACCTATATTTAGTTCTTTTTGATTTTCTCTAATATCAAACGAGTCAATTTTTACTACCGTTCCTTTTTTAAATGGTTTAAGAACGGTATTAAAGTCTTTTGATTTAAAAAAATTAATTTGTCTGTTTTCCATAAATTAATTTCTTTTTTTAAATGACTGTTTATCTTTCGGAACTATAACCCAAGTAAATAATCAATTTCTTATAAAAAGAAAATTCGCTATTATTTGTAGCAATAATTATGTAGTTATCGAAAAATATTTAGTCTCTGTCGTATCTATGTATCTTTAGTTCATGTTTTTTGTATCTTTTGTGATTCTTTCAAATTTTTTATGTAATCAATAGCATCATCAATATTTTTGTGGAAATTACATTGACCTAAATAACAACCTATAAATCTTAAAAATTTCCTCTTGCCACCACTAATTTCATATCTATGTATTGTTCCGCCATCAATAGGAGCATAAACAAGTTCTGGTAGTGCCATATTAATTTTGTATTTAATATTTAATCCAACAATAATTCATGTCCTAATACATTTCCATAGCTCAATCCATATATTTAATAATTAATTTACCTATTTTTGGATAATTATTTATTGAATTCCCGTGTATTATTTGTTATCTATTAATTATTGATATGGATTTTTTTATGCCAAAAGCATTAAGGCGTTTTTTAAAAAAACTACCAAAAAAAGCTCAAACTATAAAATACTCATTTAGAGAGTTTTTATCTTCAAAAATATGAAATAGCTAATGAAGTTAATAAATTTTTAATTTCTATATTTTTGATAAGACAAAGTCGGCAGAGTTGAATTTTAAACTATATTAAATTTGAAATTTATGAAATATTATGATCCAAAGAGTTTTTGCGATATTCACTTTAACTTTGTTTTTTCTTTTTAGTAGTCCAGTTTACTCATTAGATACTTCTTCTAAAACTCTTGAGAAGTATACTAAAAAGATTTCTAACAAGTTCACTAGAACTTACTGCAACACTACCAAATTCGGTATTTCTTATGAAGGAGCTTTGGCTTTTGCTATTGGAGAGACTAATAAGGAATTTAAAAATAATAAACTCAATAGGTTGATAGATTATTCTCTTCTAAAAAATTCAATAGTTAATGATTTAGAAAATAATTGTCAGGTTTATGATTTTGAAATTAGTAATTTAGAAAATTTGAAATTTAACTAGAAAAATGTAAATTCTTAAAGTTTAATTTTTACCTATCCAATCATTGGGTTTCTCCATCATCCATTCGAAAACGCCCTTAGCATCAAGGTTTTTAGATGCATAAACAAATAAAATTGGAAATATTAAAATTACTGACCCAATAACAGCTAACTCTATTTTACCGATCCCCATCTCAGTTAATGTTAAGGCAAAATAATTAATCATTTTATTGAATTAAATTTTATATCTACATAATTTATAAAAAATTTTAATTCTTTCACTTCTTTATAAAAAAAACTTAATTGTTTTTAGTGAAATATTTGTATAAAGTACCTATTTTATTGATTCAGACTTTTTAATAATTTAAATAATATAGTTCTGTTAGATGGTTATGAATCATGAAATTATTATTTTCACACCTATTTTTTCAGTTTTGATTGCATTTATAGCTTTTACAATTTTAAAAAAAAGAAAGAGATCAGCTAAAAGTATTTATAAATTAATAAATGATTTAGAAAAAAAATACATATAATAATCTTTTTTGTAGGAAAAGAGATTAATCAAATTCTATACCAACTTCTTCTTTTAAATCTCTCTCCAAATCTGGAAGATGAGGTTCGACCCAATGATCTTTGTTATCAATTCCGGCTGCATTTACATAATTCATAATATGTTGATCCACTTGCTTGTAAAGATCGTGCAAATTTAAATCCATACGAATATCATGTGCAATTTCAGAGACTTGTTTTTCTGTTAGACAATGATCTGGATGAAGTAAATCACAACATGGGATTCTCTTCTCGATCAATTCATTTAGATTGATTTTTATTTCGTAATCTTGATGGACAGTCATTGAATTTCTAGCTTTATTATTTTTATTCTAATTATGTTTAAGGTTTTGTATATCTTTAGTCAAGAAACAAAGTTCTTTAATGCACATAAAGTAATTTTAAATAAATAGATCTTCCAAATCTTTATACAAATCATCATTCTCTTTTTGGTTTTCTAAATGGTCATGGTGATCTAGTGAGAGTTCTTTTTTTGAGGTGTAGAAAAGATATCCAAGGGCTCCTAAAAGTAAGGTTGTTGGTAAAATCATTAGCATTTAATTGACTTATAATGAATATAGTGCAACACTTATTACAGTCAAGTGCTGAACTTAAATTAATTTTTAAATGCCTACCAAGAAAAAAAGAGTTGGTTTTATTCCTAGAGAAGATGTTATGAGAATAATTGAAAAGTTGAGCATAGAGAACAATTTAAGTAATTCAAAAATAATAAGTATTTTGGTAGAAGAAGCACTTTCTATAAGAGGTATATTTAATAAAAAAAATGGTAAAGCAACTCAATTATATCAACTAAATGTAGATAGTTCACAAAACTTATTTGATAATTCTGGTGACTATATAGATAAAGCAAAACTCTCAATTGATAATAATTTAGGAAATCACTTTATTCCTAGTAAATCATCCCATTTAAGTGAGGAGAATCAGGAGGCTTTTGACTTGCAAACTTATAAAAAGTTTTTATCATTCCTAAAATTTCAGGAAATGATGGATAAATATAATACTAAATAAAGTGTTGCTAGGTGATACACTGTGCGTTAAATTTAATTTGTATTTATAGGAGATTCGCATATTAAAGTTATTTTTCACCATTTCAAAAACCTAAATTCAATTAATCTATAAAATATTATTTCTATGAATTCATCTCTCCCAGTTCTATCTGTAAATCTACTCCCTCCAGAAAAGTTATATTGTAATTTTAGTTATTGGAGTTCTTTGTTCTCTCAAGATATGCAAATTTTATGGGATAGAGCGCATGGAGTACCTTTAGAAAAACTGCCCAAAGGAGTTTCTGATATGATTTTTCCGTATTTATTGCTTGCACTCTCAGACTATAAGACTTCGCAAATAAATAAAATGAATGGAATAGGATTAGACAATCTATTAAGCCTTTGGTTTGATAAGTACTTATTAAATAAAAATGGTTACTTCGAGCTAATTAAAAAATAATATTTAAAATTAGCTATTAATATCAAATTTGATTGCTAAAAAATTTATAACGTTTAAAAATTTATTAAGTGATTCTTTCTTAATTGGCACATCAATAGTCTTGCTATAAATAAATTAAAAGGTTTGATGATGAATTCTTTAAATTTCTTTTTTGCAAATATGTGTATTGTCGTTTTGATAATGCAAATCAGGAGAGATATAAAATTAAGAAAAGCAAGATAAATGAAATTTAATTCAAAAACCCTAAGCTTGATATTAAATCTGTTATTTTGCTTGTTTATATTTATTATTTAATTTTTGTCTTTATTAATAAATTTTCAAAAAATTCAAAAGTTAATTGTAGAATTTGGTTGACTTTTATTGTTAATGCGATGATAATGGCAAAAATAAATTTTTAATTGTGAATCTTCTTTCTGATACTTTTGATGATTTTGTTGATGATCTACTTTCATCCGATGTTAATTTGTTGAAAGGGGAACTTGATTTTCTGCTTATGCAGCATTTATTTAATTCAACAGATTTGAAGTGTATTAATAAAACTGAAATTGAAGATAACGAATCATTAGCTGCTTAATTTTTTATGAAATTTTTTTATGAAAAGTTTTGGGTTCCAGTCTTTGGTTATATTTTATCAAAATTTGTTTTTTTAATAGAAGGTAAAAAGCAATATTCTAAAAATAAAAAAAAATAGATTAATTACTTTTTGTCTTCATAAAGTATTTTTAGTTACATAATTTAAGTCAATATATTTTGATAACAACAAAAGTTGCGCTTTAAATTTACGAATATATGCATGGTTGAAATATACATAATTGCTTTTTAGCAAGTTTAAATGATCAAAAATAATATGTTGAAGCCATATACAGTGCATTACCGTGATTTTCAAAATATAAGATTAGAAAACTGTTTTTATGCTTTTGACGCTTACGAGGCTAGAACACTAGCAATGGAATTTAATAAGTATATAAATGAGCATCCAAACAGTATAGACCTTATAAGATGCGAAAAATGAATACTTATTTTTATTAATTTAAAATAATAATCTATTAAACACTCAAGAATTTATCAATAACCGCTTGACTCAACTCACTAGTATTTCCGCTAGCAACAATACCTCCGCGTTGCATCGCATAATATCTATTGGCTTGTCTTACAAAATGCAAATGTTGTTCAACTAATAAAACACCAATTCCTGTATCTCTAATTATTTGGTTAATTGCATTTTCAATGTCTAAAACTATATTTGGCTGAATACCTTCCGTTGGTTCGTCAAGCAATAGAAGTTGAGGTTTGCCTAGCAATGCTCTTGCAATAGCTAATTGTTGTTGTTGTCCTCCACTAAGATCTCCTCCTTTCCTTTGAAGAAAATCTTTAAGGATTGGGAAGAGATCATAGATAAATGGATCTATTTTCTTGTTCTTAGATAATCCACCAGGTAGAGACTCCATCCCTAACATAAGATTCTCTTCAACTGTTAGGTATGGAATAATTTCTCTCCCTTGAGGAACATAAGCCATTCCTTTCCTAGCCCTCTGATGAGGTGCTTTTCTGTTGATATTTTCACCAATCAAATAAATATCTCCTTTTTTTTGTTTTAACAAACCAATTAGTGATTTCAATAAAGTTGTTTTGCCAACTCCATTTCTTCCAATTAAACAAACCATTTCTCCTGATTTAACGTTTAAATCTACATCTCTTAGAATATGACTCTCGCCATAATAGGTATTTAACGATTTTATTTCGAGTAAATTTTCCATAACTAGTCCTCAGGTCTTCCTAAATAAACATCAATAACTTTTTTGTCTTTTTGTATTGTTTCCATTGTTCCCTCACATAATACTGTGCCCTGATTTAAGACTGAAACATTACTATCAAGTCTTCTTATGAATTCCATATCGTGATCTATTACCACTACTGTATTTTCCCCTGAGAAAGATTTTAATAAATCAGCTGTAAGATCTGTTTCTTCATCAGTTAAACCGGCAACAGGTTCATCTACTAACATTAAATCTGGCTTCTGTCCTACTAACATGGCTATCTCCAGCCATTGTTTTTGGCCATGAGATAAAGATCCAGCTTTAGAATCAACTTTTTGAGCTAAATTAACAATCTTCATAAGACGATCAATCTCATTAAGCTGCTCATCCTTAATACTTTTATTTATGAGGTTTAAGGGACTTTTAGGAGTTGTCACCGATATTTCAAGATTTTCTTTAACTGTTAGATTTTCAAAGATTCTTGGACTTTGGAACTTTCTTCCAACTCCAAGTCTTGCTATTTTATGCTCCTTTCTACCTACTAAAGATTTCCCTTTAAAAATTACTTCACCTTTTGTTGGCTTAACCTTTCCAGTTATTACATCAAGAAATGTTGTTTTACCTGCGCCATTAGGACCTATTACAGCTCTTAATTCTCCTTTCTTCAAATTTAAATTAAGTTTGTTGAGAGCTAAAAAACCCTCAAAACTAACAGTAATATCTATTAGATTTAAAAGATCTTTATTTTTCATTATTCCCCTCCTTATTATTAACTTCTAAGCTTGGATAGGTTTCAATCTTTCTTTTCAAACCAAATCTTTGAAGAAGATTCCTAGGACCATCTCCTTGAATCCATCCTAAAACTCCTTCTGGCAGAGCTGTTACAACTAAGATAAATAATCCTCCTTGAATAAACATCCAGCTAGCAGGTAAAGCTTCACTTACTAGACTTTTTGCATAGTTGATGAAAACTGCTCCTAGTATTGCTCCCAATAAAGTTCCTCTTCCTCCAACAGCAACCCATATAACCATTTCTATAGAAAAGGGAACCGTCATAAATTGAGGGGATACTATTCCAGACTGAACGGTATATAAAGCTCCCGAAATTCCTGCGAGACCTCCAGCAATAGAAAATATTATCGTCTTAAATATAACTGGGTTGTATCCTGTAAACCTAACTCTTGGTTCATCATCTCGTATTCCTATAAGGATATTTCCAAATCTTCCTTTAACTACCCACTTTGCAAAAAACCATGCTGCTATTACTAGTATGGCGGTTATCCAAAAGAATATTCTTTGCATGGACTCAGAACCTACCATCTGACCAAATAGTTGTGTTACATCTGTTTTTAATCCATTTGTTCCATTTATAAGTTTTTGTTGTCCATTAAAAAAGTTAAAGAATACAAGAAGAGAAGCTTGAGTAAGTATAGAAAAATAAACCCCTTTGATTCTATTCCTGAAAACAAGAAATCCAATTAAACCTGCAACCAATGCTGGAATTATCCAGATAGCTAAGAAGGTAAAAATAGGCGATCTAAACGGTTCCCAGAAAAAAGGTAATTTTTCAACACCATATAAAGCAAAAAATTCGGGAATATTATTTGGAAATTCAGAGGAGCTGGTTATTTGTAAATACATTGCCGCACAATATCCACCTAGTGCAAAAAATATACCTTGTCCAAGACTTAGTAAACCTGTATATCCCCAGATAAGATCAACACCAAGTGCAACTATGGATAAGGACAAGTATCTTCCTAGGAGGTTTAGTCTAAATACAGGAAGTAGGGTTGGTGCTGCAATAATTAAGGCTATTAATATTATCCAAAATGATAATACTATTTTTTTATCAAATTTAATTTTACTTAAGGACATTAGTTTTCAACCATCCTTCCTTTTTGAGGAAATAAACCTGTAGGTTTAAATTGTAAGAATATTACAATTAGTGCAAATATCATTACTCTTGCCATACTTGTGGTCGCAAAAAAGTTAATTGTGTTTGATAAAAATAAAGGCATATCTGGCCATATTGATAAGAGTCTCCCAGCTCCAATTAAATCTGTCATTATTCCTATTCCAAATGAAGCAAGTACTGTTCCTAATAAATTTCCTACTCCTCCCAGCACTACAACCATAAAACAACCAACTATATAGTTTCCGCCAACATTAGGTCCTACAGAACCTAAAAGAGATACTGCTACCCCAGCAACTCCTGCTAAGCCAGATCCAATTCCAAAAGTAATTATATCCACTTTTTCAGTAGATATACCAAGACAATCACTCATTTGTCGATTCTGAGTAACAGCTCTTATACGCATCCCCCAAGCACTTTGATTAAGAAATAATGTTATTGCTATTACAGATATTAGAGTAATGACAATTATCATTAATCTTGTTTTAGGAAATGCAGTGCCAATAATTTCAACTTGTCCTCTCATCCATGAGGGCGCTGTTACATCAACATTTCTAGCGCTTGCTCTACTAAGTTTGCTGACAGATGATGATATTACGCTACCTGTCAGGACCCCAGTTAAAGCAGCAAATATCCAAGAACTAAATTTAAAATATTTGAAATTTATTGATTCTTTTATTTTTGAGGGGAATGTTGTTGGTAAGAATAAACCAATTAACAGGCTTATAACTAGACCGGTCCCATAAGCTAAAGGTACACTTCTGACAAATTGTTGAAGAATTAAGCTTACGCCCCAAGTTGCGAGAAGTGTTTCTAATGGACTTCCATAAAGCTTTCTTATTATAGTTTTTTCAAGGAGAATGCCTACTACTCCACTAACAATAAAAGCAAGGAAAATAGAAACTATTATATACGAATTATAGAAAGGTTTTAATATAGGTAATTTGAAAATTAATTGTGTTACATATGTTGTGTAAGCCCCAAGCATCATAAGTTCTCCATGGGCAAGATTTATTACACCCATAAGACCAAAAACAATTGCTAGACCTAATGCAGCAACAAGTAGTACAGATCCGATTGCAACGCCATTAAAAAGACTATCGAGAAGTAACTCCAATTTAGAAAAAGAAAATATTTGATTATATAAAATAAAAGGAGGCGTTAACCTCCTTTTATTTTGAAGTATAGGTTTTAATTAGATTAAAGCTTATACTTTTCTCCTTTTGAAGGATCTGTCCAGTCGCATGCAAATCCTTTTGAACTTGGATGCTTTTGGTTCCATGCTTGAGGAAGAACAACTCCTGTCTCTTCAAGGATTGTAAATCCACCCTCTGCATTAATCTCACCAATTCTTACTGTTTGAGATAAGTGGTGATTAGGCATAACTTCAACAGGACCTTGTGGAGCATCAAACTTTTGTCCAACAAGGGCTTCCCTTACTGCGTTGTCGTCGAATGTTCCAGCATCTTCTACTGCCTGTTTCCATAAGTAGACCATGTTATAAGCAGATTCTTGAGGATCAGCTACAACTCGATCTGCTCCCCATCTTTTCTTGAAACTTGCAGCAAATTTCTTAGATGCAGGAGTATCAATTGACATCATGTAGTTCCAAGCGCCGTAATGACCTTCTAGGAACTCAGGACCAATTGTACTAATCTCTTCTTCAGCAATTGAATAGTTCATTACGTAATACCCACTTGAAGGTGTGATACCTGCGTCTTGAATCTGTTTGAAGAATGCAACGTTTTGGTCACCATTAAGAGTATTAATGATTATTCCACCGTCAGGCAAAGCTTTTTTGATTTTTGAGATAATTGGAGCAACTTCAGTATTTCCTAATGGAAGGTAATCTTCTCCAACAACTTTACCGCCTAACTGTTTTACCTGAGCTTTTGTGATTGTGTTTGAAGTTCTTGGGAAAACATAATCAGAACCTACAAGGAAGAAATCTCCACCAGCTGCAGGAGAACGATTATACATGAAATCTGTAGCCGGTTCCGATTGTTGGTTTGGTGTGGCTCCTGTATAGAAAATGTTGTTAGAACATTCTTGAGCTTCATATTGAATTGGGTAGTAGAGGAACGCATCTTTTGATTCGTAGACAGGTAACATTGCCTTTCTACTTGCAGATGTCCATCCACCAAATACGACAGGAACTCCGTCCTGGTCTATAAGTTTTTTTGATTTTTCAGCAAAAGTTGGCCAGTCAGATGCACCATCTTCAACAATGTATTCTATTTTGTAGCTTTTGCCGCCAACTGTAACACCACCAGCAGCATTTATCTCTTCAATAGCCATTTTTTCTGTATCAACAAGAGTTGATTCAGAGATAGCCATTGTTCCGGATAACGAATGCAAAATACCAACGGTTACTGTATCATCGAAACTTCCGGAGGTTCCACCTCCACCACAGGAAGTTGCTGTGACAGCAAGTGAGGCAGTAGCTAAACCTGCCAAAATACGCCTTGAAATTCTCATGAATTAGGATAAATTAGGTAATTGACCCTCATTAGGGGGATAAAGTAAAAGTTATTAACGAGTGAGGATTCGTTTTGTATCAGTCGTAACTTTTTGTTGAATCCAATATATTACTAATGAACATTTTTCAAGTTTCGATTGTTGGGTATATGTGATTCTAAAAATTGAGTTATTTCTTCAACTCCTATGCCGCTACTTAGGTTGGTAAAAAACCAAGGTTTCCCTTTTCTCATAAATTCAGTATCACTTTTCATGATATTTAAATCTGCACCAACCATATCTGCTAAGTCAATTTTGTTTATTAATAATAAATCTGATCTTGTTATCCCTGGACCTCCTTTTCTAGGAATTTTGTCTCCAGCAGATACATCAATCACATATATTGATAAATCTACAAGTTCTGGACTAAAACTAGATGCTAAATTATCACCTCCACTCTCTACAAAAACAAAATCTAAAGGGTTATATTTAATTTCCAAATCTAAAACTGCATTTTTATTTAAGGAACAATCCTCTCTTATTGCTGTGTGAGGACAACCTCCTGTTTCTACACCAATTATCCTTCCTTCTTCTAAAATTTTTTTATTTATTAGAAAGTTAGCATCTTCTTTAGTATAAATATCATTGGTGACAACTGCTATTTCATAACTTTTTTTTAGGCTTAAGCATAAAGTCTCTACTAATGCAGTTTTTCCTGAGCCTACAGGGCCCGCAACTCCGACTCTCAATTTGCTGCTCATAAATTAATTTCTAAAAAGTTTTGTATAAAGGTCATTATGATTTTGTTGTGCCATAGCTAAACCTACATTGCCAAAATAAATGTCATTAATTTCTTTGTCCATAATTTCTTTAGAAACTTTTGAAATTATTGCTAATAAATCTCTCTGAATTAATTGTGCTTTTGTTGAACCAATAGGAATAATCCTCAATGCTGCACTAAGTTGATTCGCACTCCAACTGTACAAAAAATTCTCAACCATTTCTAACTTCGTAATTTCAAAACAATAACAAGCCCAACTCCACGCTAAAGGCCAGGAGTTTTTTTTATTTTTTTTATATAGATATTCAAATCCAAATTCTTTGTTTAGATCAAAGAGAGATTTTGCCATTTGATTTTGTTGTTCTCTTATTTCGACAGAGTCTTTTGATGAGAGGATCCATTTATCTAAACTCAATAGCTTTTGCAGATTACTTTTTAAATTTTGACCTTCTTTTAACTCGTTAAAAATATCAAAAAAATCTAACAAAAGTCTTGCATCTAGTCTAATCTGGCCAATTTCTAGTTCACTTATTACTAATTCTTTTACCGAATTTGAGTCTTTTAAATCTTTAGCATTTAGGTAACTCTCTAATCCCTCTGAATAACAAAAACCTCCAACTGGTAAGTTAGGGCTTATTAGTAAATATTTTAATAAGTGACTTTTACTCATGACTATGCGCCCCTCTTTCGGGATAAAATTTTTTCTGGGTATTTACTATATCCACATTAAAATTTTTAAGCATATTTTCAATTACGTAATCACTTTTTGTTAGAAGAATGTCATCTTCAATTTCTACTTCTACATGCCTATTTCCTAGATGATAAGCAGTTTTAATAAGTTCAATTTTAGAATTTGAACTTATTTCAAGTAAATTTTCTGTTTTGGCAATTATCTCTATATAAAAATTGGACTCATTAGTTGAAAGAATATCGCCATCATTTAATTTGCCCTCTCTTGGTAATTGTAAGATTACTTCTTGATCACAATCGGTTAATCTTTTACCTCGTAAAATTCTTCTTTCATCTGAACTTAGGGTAAGTTTTAAAAATGACCCTAATCGAGGTTTTTCATTAATCCAATCAGTTACAACTATTTGTTTTTTCATTCTCATAATCAAAATTTTTGGTTACTTTAATTTAGTAATTAAAGAAAACAATTTATGATTAAGACTTCTTGGGAAGGTAATTGTTTCTTAAATTTTTCTAATATTAAAACAAGTTTAGGGAATGTTGATAAAACAATCTTTAAATCTAAATCAACTTCTCCTTACAAGTTATTAAAATCTACTCATGATCAGGAGGGCAGGTGTATTTTACCTGTGCTTCATACTGCAGGGGGATTGGTTGGAGGAGATTTACTTGAGTTTGAGGTAAATCTTGAAAAAAACTCAAAGGTATTGTTGACTACTTCTTCTGCTCAGAAAGTATATGGATCAGTTGGGATATCTAAAATTAATCCAAAAGGAACTTTTTCAAAGCAAAAAAATCTCATAAAGATTCTTGACAATTCTCATTTAGAATATCTTCCTCAAGAAACAATTATCTTTGCAAATGGTTTATATGATCAAAAGTTTAAAGTATCTATTTCAGAAACTTCAAGTTTTTTATTTACCGATTTAATAAGACTTGGAAGATCTTCTTCCGGAGAATCTATTGAGAGAGGAGTTTTTAGGTCTAAATTAGAAATTATGAGAAATAATGATTTATATGATGATTGGGAATATGTTGATCAAATTGAATTGTCTAAGGGAAGTTATGTGGCCAAGTCAGGTATGGATTACATGCCTGTTTTTGGATCCTTAATTTGGATTTGCGAAAAAGATTTTTCCAAGTCAAAAATAAATAATCTTGTTGGAAGTATAAAAAAGTTTTTCAATGAAACTGATAATAATTTATCTATTGGGATACTTGAAAATGGAATCTCTGTAAGATTCCTAGGAAGTTCTTCTCAAGATGCTAGAAAATGTTTTTTTTGTATTTGGAAACAAATTAGGTCTGTTTGTGGATTTTGTGAGCCAAAATATCAAGGTGTTTGGCCTTTACAAGATTCTATGAATTATTAATTATGTTCAGAAAGAACCTTTTTTAAGAATTTATAGATTAATTTTTTATTATGCATCTTTCACCTCAAGAAAAGGATAAACTATTGATTTTTTCTGCTGCGCTCCTTGCTGAAAGAAGGCTTAGTCGAGGCCTTAAGCTGAATTATCCTGAAACAATTGCTTTTTTGAGTTTTCAAGTTCTTGAAGGAGCTCGAGATGGAAAAAGTGTAAGCCAATTAATGTCAGAGGGAACTACCTGGCTTTCAAAATCACAAGTTATGGAGGGCATTCCTGAAATGGTTGATGAAGTCCAAATTGAAGCAGTTTTCCCTGATGGGACAAAGTTAGTTACTATTCACAATCCGATTAATTAATTATGAGTAATTTAATTCCTGGCGAAATTATTCCTGAACAAGGTGAAATCGAATTAAATCTTGGTAAGGATGTTAAAACAGTAAAAGTTTCTAATTCTGGAGATAGACCAATACAAATTGGATCTCATTATCATTTTTTTGAAGCTAATAAGGCTTTAATTTTTGATCGAGAATTAACACTTGGTTTGCGTCTTGACATTCCTGCAGGAACAGCAATTAGATTTGAACCTGGAGATACAACTGATGTCAAATTAATTCCATATAGAGGTTTAAGAATTGCATATGGTTTTAATTCATTGGTTAACGGCTCTTTAGATACTTAAAATTATGTCCTATAAAATTGATAGAAATACTTATGCGCAAACTTACGGACCCACTACCGGAGATAGAGTAAGGCTTGCTGATACCGAACTTTTTATAGAAGTAGAAAAGGATTTAACTACATACGGAGATGAAGTTAAATTCGGTGGTGGAAAAGTTATTCGAGATGGGATGGGACAGTCTCAAGTAAGCAGAGCTGATGGAGCTGTAGATACCGTAATAACTAATGCTCTGATCGTAGATTGGTGGGGAATAATTAAGGCTGATGTTGGTATAAAAGATGGAATGATTTTTGAAATTGGTAAGGCGGGTAATCCAGATATCCAGGATAATGTCGATATTGTTATTGGTTCATCAACAGAAGTAATAGCTGGAGAGGGCCATATTCTCACTGCAGGTTCAATAGATACGCATATTCACTTTATCTGTCCCCAACAAATCGAGACAGCTCTAGCCTCCGGAATTACAACCATGTTGGGAGGTGGAACTGGACCTGCCACTGGAACTAATGCCACTACTTGTACTCCCGGTTCTTTTCATATTTCAAGAATGCTTCAATCCGCTGAAGCATTTCCCATGAATTTAGGATTTTTTGGAAAAGGAAATTCAACAAACGAGAGCAATCTTATTGATCAGGTTGAAGCTGGTGCATGTGGATTGAAGCTTCATGAGGATTGGGGAACGACTCCATCTACAATAAATTCTTGTTTAAATGTTGCAGATAACCTTGATGTTCAAGTTTGTATACATACCGATACTTTAAATGAGGCAGGCTTTGTTGAAGATACCATCAATGCTATTGCAGGAAGAACAATTCATACTTTTCATACCGAAGGAGCAGGTGGAGGTCATGCTCCAGACATTATTAAAATTTGTGGTGAAAAAAATGTTCTACCAAGTAGTACTAATCCAACAAGACCTTATACAAGAAACACACTTGAAGAACATCTTGATATGTTAATGGTATGTCATCATTTAGATTCTAAAATTCCAGAAGACATTGCATTCGCGGAATCAAGGATAAGAAGAGAGACTATTGCTGCAGAAGATATTCTACATGATATAGGTGCCTTCTCAATTATCGCAAGTGACTCGCAAGCTATGGGAAGAGTTGGTGAAGTAATAACAAGAACTTTTCAAACTGCCCACAAAATGAAAGTACAAAGAGGACCTCTCTCACAGGATTCTGATAGAAACGATAATTACAGAATAAAGCGATATATCTCTAAAGTTACAATTAATCCTGCAATAGCTCATGGTATTAATAAATATGTTGGATCTATAGAAAAGGGAAAAATTGCAGACTTAGTATTGTGGAAACCTTCTTTTTTTGCGGTAAAGCCTGAATTAGTTGTTAAGGGAGGATCAATAGTTTGGTCCCAAATGGGTGATGCAAATGCTTCAATTCCTACTCCAGGTCCTGTACATGGTCGACCTATGTTTGCAAGTTTCGGCCAATCTCTAATTAAGAGTTCTTTTACCTTTTTAAGTAAAAGTTCAATTGATCAAAATATTCCAAATAAATTAGGCTTACAAAAGAAATGTATTGCCGTAGAAAATACAAGAAATGTCAATAAATCACACTTAAAACTTAATAGTAAACTACCAAATATTTCAGTTGATCCCCAAACTTATGAAGTTTTTTCTGATGGTGAACTTCTTACTTGTGAACCTCTTGATGAGGTCCCAATGGCTCAAAGGTACTTTTTACTTTAGAAGTTTTTAATTAATTCTTTTTCAGTTGTCTTCATATCTTGTGACCCAGCAATTGCCAAATCATCTTGCAGTTTGTTCTCACAAGATAGAACTCTTGACCAACTTGGTAACTGTTGTGTAGTAGGGCATTCTAAGTAATCTTCTGTTGCCGGTCTCAATAGTTTCGCAAATTTTTGTACTGATAGCTCTTCTTCATGCCTATCGTATGGAAGTTGATTAACTGCTGAATCTAATCCAAATTGTTTTACCCTATCTTCTCCAACTCTTTTGTAAAGAACTTCTAAGGTTGCTAGTTGAGTACTTGTTAAGGTCTCTGCTTGATGCTCCATGAGACCTCTTAAAACACTTGAAAGTATTTCTGTACACATTTTTTGTAATCCTTCTTTGGATGAATCACCAATATTCTTATGTTTATGATCAAACAAACCTAGGTCAACTTGAGCTATCTTGGAGGTTCTTACGTTTCTATAAACCTCTGATAATAAACCTATCTCTAAACCCCAGTCGCAAGGAATTCGTAAATTCATAGCGAGATCTTTAGTAAAAGCAAACTCACCCGCTAAAGGATATCTAAATGATTGAAGATATTGTAAAAAAGGACCCTTCCCAACTAACTGCTCGAGACTTGCCAATAAGGGACCCACAAATAATCTTGTTGCTCTACCTTGCAATTGATTGGTCTCTAAGGATAACCTGCTGTAAAAAGCCTTTACATATGATATTCCATATGATTCATCCAGGAGGGGAAGTATCATTCTTGAAGGATACAAAGGACTAAAAGTTCTTATATCAGCATCAAAAAGAGCAACGACTTCAGATTTTCTTGTTGCAACTCCTATTCCTTGCCATACAGCCCATCCTTTACCTGGAGTTCCTAAAAGTTCTAAACCATTTTTTTCTTGGCTTTTTAACAGCTCTATTACAGAGGGAGAATTAGTCCACTGAACGTGAACTGGGAATGGCATTGAATCAAAAAATGATTTGGCAGCTTTAACTTGCTCAACAGTTTTTGCAGAAAGAGCAATAACTAATTCATTTAAGCCTGTAAGGTTTTTTAAAACTTCTCTTATATCTTTTAAGGCTGGACGCTCAAATTCTTCATATAAGCAAGGAATTAGAATGCTAGTTGATCTTTTTTTAAGACTTTTGTTTAATTCTTTAAGTAAATTTCTTGTAACTCCATATTCATGTATTGTTGTGATTAAACCTTGTTGAAAGTCCATTTTCTGATTGATGTGCAGAATAGTATTAATACTTCGTAAATTTTTTCAAAGTGAAGCAAATTGATTCAGAGAAAAAATTAGATAGATTAAAAATTGATAAATTGTTAAAAACAATTTATTCAAATAATACTACAGAAGAAATTAATTATATTTCAAATCAATTATTACAGATTTTCGATGATTTCTTAGAGAAATCTGCTTATGAAGAAATAAGAGGTAAGGAAAGGTGGAATGAATCTCATTCGGTTTTGATAACTTATGCAGATAGTATTTATAAAAATGGTGAGGCAACATTAAAAACTCTTAGTGGGTTGTTAAGTAAACATTTTGGCAGTCTTTCTAAAGTTGTTCATATTCTTCCTTTTTTGAAATCAACTAGTGATGGAGGTTTTGCAGTCTCTAGTTATGATTACTTAGAAGAAAAATTTGGTGGTTGGGATGATCTCAAAAATATTTCAAAAAATCATGATTTGATGGCTGATTTAGTGCTAAACCATGTTTCATCATCTCACCCATGGGTACAACAATTTATTAAATCTCAAGAACCGGGTATATCAAATGTTTTTTCACCGAAACAATCTCTTGACTGGTCAAATGTAGTGAGACCAAGAAGCTCCTCTTTGTTTTCTCAAATAAATACTGAAGATGGTCCTAAACAAGTTTGGACAACATTTGGTCCAGATCAAATTGATTTGAATTGGCATAATCCAAAAATGACTATTGAGTTCTTAAATTTAATTATTACTTATTTATCTAATGGAATTAAATGGTTTAGGCTTGATGCTGTTGGTTTTATTTGGAAGGAATCAGGGACAACTTGCTTGCATTTACCAAAAGCACATTCAATTGTGAAACTCTTAAGAATTCTTTTAAATAATCTTCTTAATAATGGAGTTTTAATAACTGAAACTAATGTTCCTCAAAAGGAAAATCTATCTTATCTGATTCCTGACGATGAAGCCCATATGGCATATAATTTCCCATTGCCACCTCTTCTTCTAGAGGCAATTATTACTTCGAGAGCAGATATTCTAAACTCATGGATTTTTGATTGGCCCATATTACCTGAAGATACTACTTTATTTAATTTCACTGCATCCCACGATGGTGTTGGGCTTAGAGCTCTTGAGGGTTTAATGAATGAGCAGAGAATTAAAGAATTATTAATTAATTGTGAAAAAAGAGGCGGATTAGTAAGTCATAGACGTTTATCAAATGGTGATGATAAACCTTATGAATTAAATATTAGTTGGTGGAGTGCAATGGAAGATTCCAGTAGGGATGCTAAAAGATTTCAATATGAGAGATTTATTTTGAGTCAATTATTTGTAATGGCTTTGAAAGGGGTCCCCGCCTTTTATTTACCAGCATTATTAGCTTCAGAAAATGATATTAAAAGTTTTTCTATGACAGGACAAAGAAGAGACCTAAACAGAGAAAAGTTTAAATCAGAAAATCTTTTAGCCGCATTAAATAATCCTGAATCTAATGCCAATAAAAACTTAAAATATCTTCGTAATGCTATGGATGTCAGATCAGAATTAAAGCAATTTCACCCTTGTTCGGAAATGAAATGTTTGTCTAAAGGTAGAAGTGATATTGTTGTAATCAAAAGAAGTAAAGGTCTCGAGTCTCT
>QCCL01000014.1 GCA_003281255.1 Prochlorococcus sp. AG-347-L02 | reverse complement strand
TGGTTTAAATAAAAAAGTCAGAAGGGCTTATGGCATTGATGAAATAGCTTTAGTCCCTGGTAATAGAACACTTGACTACGATTTGACTGATCCTTCTTGGTCAATAGGTGAATTCGAAAGAGATGTTCCGATCCTGGCAAGTGCCATGGACAGTGTTGTCGATGTCAATACTGCTGTAGAACTCACAAAATTAGGTTCCATAGGGGTTATTAATATGGAGGGCATACAAACAAGATATGAAAATCCTGATGAAATATTGAACCAAATAGCATCAGTCGGGAAAAATGATTTCGTTCCGTTAATGCAGAAGATATACAGTGAACCCGTCAAGGAGGAATTAATTTTACAAAGAATAAATGAGGTCAAAGAAGGAGGAGGCATCGCTGCTTTTAGTGGGACTCCTCAAGCTGCTATTAAGTTTAAAGAAACACTTAATAATTCCAAAATAGATTTATTTTTTCTTCAAGGAACAGTTGTTTCAACTGAACATCTTGCTATGGAAGGTAAAGAAACCTTAAATATTAAAGATCTCTGTCAATCTATGAATGTTCCTGTTGTAGCGGGAAATTGTGTTACTTACGAAGTTGCAAAACTTCTAATGGATGCTGGAGTTGCAGGATTAATGGTTGGGATAGGACCTGGAGCGGCATGTACATCAAGAGGAGTATTGGGAATTGGAATCCCACAAGCAACTGCAATTGCTGATTGTAGTGCGGCAAGAAATGATTACTTTAAAGAAAGTGGTCGTTATATTCCTATTATTGGTGATGGAGGGATTGTAACGGGCGGAGATATCTGTAAATGTTTAGCATGTGGAGCAGATGCTGTAATGATTGGATCCCCAATAGCTAAATCCTCAAACGCTCCAGGTAAGGGATTTCACTGGGGTATGGCTACTCCAAGTCCAGTATTGCCAAGGGGAACAAGAATTGAAGTTGGTTCTACAGGATCCTTAGAAAGAATAATTAAAGGCCCTGCCTTACTTGATGATGGGACACATAACTTATTAGGAGCTATTAGAACCTCAATGAGTACTCTTGGGGCAAAAAATATTAAAGAAATGCAAGAAGTTGAAATAGTTATCGCACCATCGCTTCTTACAGAGGGGAAGGTTTATCAAAAAGCTCAGCAACTTGGGATGGGTAAGTAGTTCATTTAGAGCAAAATTATAAAACCTTAGGGAATTAAGTATTAAATTGAAAAAATTTCTAATTAGGAGTTATTATAAAATGATGGGGGAAACCCCATACTCCTCACACACTAAATCGCCCGATTTATCGGGCTTTTTTAGATATTTTGTTACTTATATTATTTTATCTGTAATAAATCATCACTTAAAAGAATTGCCTGCTAAATTTTCAAAAAGGAATACTTAAATTATGTCATCAGCTCCAGCCGTAACTGATTCTTCATTTGACAAGGATGTACTGCAAAGTGATCTACCAGTATTGGTTGATTTTTGGGCACCATGGTGCGGTCCATGTAGGATGGTCGCCCCAGTTGTAGAAGAAATCTCAAAAGACTTTGAAGGGAAAATTAAAGTTTTTAAATTAAACACAGATGAGAACCCAAATGTAGCCAGTCAATATGGAATTAGAAGTATTCCTACATTAATGATCTTTAAGGGAGGTCAAAAGGTTGATACCGTTGTAGGTGCTGTGCCAAAAGCAACTCTTTCGAGCACTTTAACTAAGCATTTATAAATTTAAAAGCTTTGCATAAAATCGGGCTAATAGACTATGGAATGGGTAATATTCATTCCGTAACAAAATCTCTAGAAAGTCTTGGAGAAGAAATTATATTAATTAAAAACTTTAATGACTGCAAGCTTTGTAAGGCGATAATACTTCCTGGGGTTGGATCATTTGATCCTGCGATGAATAATCTCATAAATACTGATTTGATAACTGATTTGAAAAATTGGATTAAAAGTGGGAAGTCCTTTTTGGGGATATGTTTGGGTCTCCAACTCCTTTTTGAATCTAGTGATGAAGGAAAAGTTCAAGGGCTGGGTATTCTAAAAGGAAAAATACAAAAAATACCCAATATTGTTAACCAGAGAATCCCACACATTGGTTGGAGCCAACTTTTACCTACAAAACCAAATACATTATTAGAACTTGAAGAATTAAATAATTGGGTCTATTTTGTACATTCCTATCATGCAATCCCAGACGACTTAAATATTATTGCAGCTCAGGTTGATTATGGCCCTGAAAGATTAACTGCAATGATTGAGAATGATAATTTGTTGGCCTGTCAGTTTCATCCGGAAAAATCTGGAAAAACCGGAGAAAAACTTTTGAGAAGATGGCTGAGTAATATTCAATAACAGATGCTTAGGGATGAAGACTAACTTAAGATTAATAGGAGGTAAAAAACTCCAAAGTCCAAATAATTCTTATACCAGACCTACAACTTTGAGAGTGAGAGAGGCCATATTCAATATATTGAACAATAGAGTAGAAAATAGTAACTGGTTAGATTTATTTAGTGGGACAGGGGCCATTTCTTGTGAAGCCTATAATCACGGGGCAAGCAAAATACTTGCAATTGAAAAAAACAAAATCAACTCAAAAATTTGCTTAGAAAATTTACTCTCATTGGAGAACATAGAGAATAGGAGAAATGATATCGAAGTTATTTGTAAAGACGTTTTGAAATGGACAAAACCAAATTATGAGAGAAACTTATCATCTAGAAATATGGATTTAAACAAATTAAAATTTGATTTTGTTTATCTAGATCCTCCTTACGAAGTGAATTTCCATGAATTAGTTTTAAATCAATTATTCAAATGTAATTTTTTAAAAAAAGATTCAACAGTTATTTGTGAACATTCTCCAAACCTATTTATTAAAAAAAGTACTTTGTGGGAAACTATAGATGTAAGAAATTATGGACAGTCAAGATTAACATTTCTAATCAATGTCCAGCATACCTGAACCTCTTCTGTATTGATTCCATGCACTTACGAATAATCCAAGAAGAGTTATTGGAACTAAACCTAAAACAATTCCACATAGAAGAGGCTCTATCATTTTTTGCCTTTTTTTAATTTCTTATCCACAATTGTTACATAGAGACTATTTTTTGTGTCAACATCTTCATCAAATGCAGCAGAAAGAGACTTTAAAAGAGAAATCTTAAAAATTGCTTTTATTATATTTGGAGTTTTATTGATTTGTTTTTCAATATTTTTCGTAAAACATCAAGAAAATAACAAATATATTATTGAAACTCTTGGGCTTAATGGCTCTGCTGAGGAAGGAGATGCTCTTTTTAAGATAAATTGTGTTGGATGTCATGGAATTACAGCAAGAGGATTAGTGGGGCCAGACTTACACTCAATAACTCAACGTTTGAATGATAAAGAGATAATAAAACAAGTAACTGGAGGCCTAACTCCTCCTATGCCAAGTTTTGAAATTGATCCTGTAAATATGTCCAATTTATTAAAATATCTTCACAGCCTTGAATGATTTTGGAGAAAAATTTTTCTAATTTAAAGGTAATATTAGTTGAACCAAATGGCCCTTTAAATGTAGGGAGCGTTGCTAGATTATGCTCTAACTTTGAAGTTGATGAATTAAGAATTGTTTCTCCAAAATGCAATATATTATCTTTAGATGCAAAAAAAATGGCCCTTAAAGGTCAAAAATTTCTTGATAATTGTAAGATTTTTTATAATCTTGAAAATGCTATTTTTGATTGTGATTTGGTTCTTGCATCTTGTGGAAGAATTGATGTAAGTAAAAATTCATTTTTTGAATCTTCAGAAGATGTATTTAATTGGACTTCATCTTTTAAAAAGATAAATAATTTAGCAATTATATTTGGAAGAGAAGATAGTGGTTTAACTAATGATGAATTACTTCTTGCAAATAAGACTTTTAATATTCCTACATCTATGAATAATCCCTCTTTAAATCTTTCCCACGCAGTTTCAATAGCTTTGTATGAACTAAAAAAGTCTTCAAAAAGAAACTTTGATCAAGAATTAAAAGTTTTTAATCTTGCATCATCAAAACAAATTTATGATTCGTTTTTGGAGATAGAGGAATTGCTTTTGAAGGTTGGATATCTATTAAAACATACCTCTAGACCAAAAATAGTTAAATTCAAAAATTATATTTTAAGGGCAAATACATCTATGCACGAAATAAATGTTTTAAGAGGAATTGTTCATCAAATAAAATGGTTTTTGAATAATTCAAAAAGGAATTAGTTCCATAATAAATTTAATTAGATTTGATTTCTTCGTAGTCTTTATTTAATAGTTATATTTACTAAAAACATTTTCTGAAGTAGCATCTATTGATTATTTGAATATTTAAGAAAACTAAAACTGTGACAACAACAAAGAAAAGAAGAGTTTTCCCTTTTACAGCTGTAATTGGTCAGGAAGAAATGAAATTAGCACTCTTGTTAAATGTTATTGATCCAAGAATTGGAGGAGTGATGATAATGGGTGATAGAGGGACTGGAAAGTCTACTACAATCAGAGCCTTAGCTGATTTGTTGCCTGCGATTGATGTTGTAAAAGATGATCCATATAATAGTTCTCTAGTTGATCCTGATTTGCAGAGTAAAGAAGTTTTGGAAAAAATTGTCCAAGGAGAAAATCTAGAGAGTATCCAAAAACAAGTCCCTATGGTTGATTTACCTTTAGGAGCTACTGAAGACAGGCTTTGTGGAACTATTGATATTGAAAAGGCTTTGAGTGAGGGTGTTAAGGCATTTGAACCAGGGTTATTAGCAAAAGCTAATAGGGGTTTATTATATGTTGATGAAGTGAATTTACTTGATGATCATTTAGTCGATGTACTTTTAGATTCGGCTGCTTCGGGATGGAATACAGTTGAAAGGGAGGGAGTGTCAGTTCGACACCCTGCTAGATTTGTCCTTATTGGTTCAGGCAATCCAGAAGAAGGTGAATTAAGACCTCAACTATTAGATAGGTTTGGAATGAGTGTTGAGGTTAAGACAGTTAGAGATGCTGAATTAAGAGTTCAGGTTGTAGATCAAAGAACTTCTTTTGACGATAATCCTGATGAGTTTTCATTGAGCGTGGAGAAACAACAGGATGAACTTCAACAAAAGGTTATTAAAGCACAAAAAATATTAAATTCTGTTCAAATGGACGATGACCTAAGATTGAATATTTCTGCAATCTGCGGAGAACTAGATGTTGATGGTTTGCGTGGAGATATTGTTACAAATCGATCAGCAAGGGCAATTGCAGCCTTTGAGGGCAGAACTGAGGTGCAAGAAGATGATATAGCAAGGGTTATTTCTTGCTCTTTAAGACACAGATTAAGAAAAGATCCCTTAGAACAAGTTGATTCAGGTGAAAGAGTTATTCAGGCTTTTTGTAAAGTATTTGATTTAGATGAAAAAGAAAATCTTACAAAATTTCAATTGTCTACAGAAGCTTAATTACAGTGAGAATAATTGGAATTGACCCTGGATTAGCTAGAGTTGGTTATGGAATTATCGAAATAGAGAATGAAAAAAAGATATTATTAGATTGTGGTGTCATTGAGACAGGTAAGGATAAAAAAGAAGAAGATAGACTTTATGAGATATTCAAAGATCTTAATGAATTAATAAATCATTGGAATCCAACGTCAGCTGCGGTAGAAAAATTTTTCTTTTACAGATCAAGCACTACCATTAGTGTGGTGCAGGCTAGAGGCGTAATTATGATGGTATTGGCCTCAAAAAAAATTAATGTTAGTGAATATTCTCCTGCTCAGATAAAGTTAACCATTGCTGGGTCTGGAAAAGCATCTAAGAAAGAAGTTCTTGATGCTGTTATGTATAGCTTAGAACTTAAAAAACCTCCAAAACCTGATGATTCAGCAGATGCCTTGGCTATAGCTCTCACAAAATTAAATGAAGATGGCATTAACTGAAGATTCAATATGACTATTTCTGAAAAAAAGAAATTGGAGAGGGATACTTTTAGAAAACTAAGAGATGGGATTTCTCTTAATCAAAGAGAAAATGTAGAAAAGAATGTAAGATTATATATTGATTCATTTATAAAGGAATATAAAAATATTGGTTATGTAGGCATATATTGGCCTTTAAAAAATGAAGTTGATATAAGAAGTCTTAAAAAAAAATTTAGTTTAGCTTTACCTAGATGTAAAGATAAAAAAGAATTGTTATTTTATCCGTGGGAAGAAAAGCCTCTTACCAAAGATTCTGAGGGGATACTAAGTCCAAATAATGTTTCCCCTTTAAGTTATTTGCAGATAAGCATGATATTTGTACCATGTCTTTCCGTTGATAAAAATTTAACAAGATTAGGATATGGAGGAGGTTATTTTGATAAATTAAGGAGAGATAACGATTGGAGAAATGTTCCATGCATCGGAGTATTAACTTCTAATTGTGTAAGTAAAATTCCATTAACCAGAGCTGAGTGGGATATCCCTTTATCGGGCTTTATCACAGAAAAAGAAATATTTGTATAATAGAAGGTTCATAAAGGGATTAATTTATAGTTTTAAAAAATGGAAAATCAGGAAAAATACAATAATTTATCAAAATTAGTACAAAAGTTAAAAAAATCAGAAGATCCAAAAAGGAAATATGAATACATTTTGTGGTTAGGCAAAAAATTGAAAGAACCAGATAGTGAAATTCTTGTTGAAGAAAATAAAGTTAAGGGATGCGTTTCAGAAGTTTTTGTTAAGGCAACTATTAAAGCTGGTAAATTATTTTGGGAAGGATATTCTGATGCTCTTATAACAAAGGGTTTGTTGGCCTTTCTAATAAAGGGATTAAATGAGTTAACACCAAATGAAGTTGTTGAAATAGATAAGAAATTTATAGAAGATACTGGTTTAAAAGCAAGCTTAACCCCTTCAAGATCAAATGGTTTTTTAAATATTTTATTGAAAATGCAGTCTCAAGCAAATGAATTTTTGTAGGCCTAATAATATAAAATTAAACTCAAAGTTAAAAGAAATAAAAAATGAGAAAATGCAAAATTGGGATTGTAGGTTTTGGAACTGTAGGTTCAGGGATTTATAAAATATTAAGTTCTGAAGTTAATTCACATCCAATTCTAAAAGAAATAGAAATTGCAAAAATAGCAGTTAAAGATCTTAATAAAAAAAGAGATATTGAGCTAGATAATAATTTATTAACTGATGATCCATTTAAACTAATTAATGACCCCTCTATAGATGTAATTGTTGAAGTAATGGGTGGGGTTGATTTAGCGAAAGATATTATTCTGCAATCATTAAAATTAGGTAAATCTGTTGTTACGGCAAATAAAGCAGTCATTGCAAGATATGGAGAAGAAATATATAAAACTGCATCTAAAGAAGGAGTTTATATATTGTCAGAGGCAGCAGTTTGCGGGGGGATTCCTATAATTGAACCCTTAAAAAGATCATTAAAAAGTAACAGCATAAAAAAAATGGTTGGGATAATAAATGGCACAACAAATTTTATTCTTTCAAAGATGACAAATGAAAAAGCTGATTATAAGGAGACCTTAAAATTGGCCCAAAGCCTTGGGTATGCAGAATTTGATCCAACTGCAGATGTTGAAGGCCATGATGCTGCCGATAAGATTTCAATTCTTAGTGAACTTGCATTTGGAGGGAAAATCAAAAGAGAGGAGATTCATTCTGAGGGCATTAGTAAAATTAATCTAAAGGATATCGAATATGCTAATAAATTAGGGTTTGAAATAAAACTTTTAGCGCTCTCAGAAAGGGGACAAATTAATAGTCATGATTCACTAGCTTTGAATATTTGGGTAGGCCCTTCTTTGATTCCAAAATCTCATCCATTGGCAACAGTTAAGGGAGTTAATAATGCCTTATTGATAGAGGCTGATCCTCTTGGAGAGATAATGTTATACGGTCCAGGAGCAGGGAGTGGCCCAACTGCTGCATCAGTAGTATCAGATATATTAAATCTGCATGCTTCCTCAGTTAAAAATAATAATTCAATCGATCCATTATTATCTTTCTATTTCTGGAGAAACTGTCATATCATCGAATCTTCACAAATAAATAAAAAAAATTACCTTAGAATTATCTGTCTTGATAGTCCAGGTGTTATAGGAAAGATTGGAGATATTTTTGGAAAAAATAATGTTTCAATCGAATCAATTGTTCAACTTGATGCAAGTGAGGATAAAGCTGAAATTGTCGTTATTACACATGAAGTAAATAATGGAGATTTTGAGAGATCGAAAGATGAAATAAATTCGCTCAATGAAGTCATAATTATTGCAAGTCAATTAAGTTGTATTTAAAAAAATAGTTTGCAAATTTCTTTATAGCTTGGTAAACCGAAGAAAGTAAGTGTTTGGTTTTAAAACCTTAATGATTCATCCAAAACTATTAGAAAATAAAAATGAAAAAAATAATTTATCTTTTTCTAAAAACCTTTACAAAGGTGCTTGTGTAAAAATTAAAAATAGCAATAAGACTTTTCAAGTAATTGGTTTAAATATAGGTAAAGAAATTTGTTGGGTGAGAGAGTGGCCTTTTGCCTCTAATTCTAAAAAAACATTTGCTTTAGAAATAAGTCAAATAACCTTACAAATTTTTTGCTCAAATAATTTTTCAGAAAAATTAAGTAATTTTGAAATATGAAAAAAAAAGTTGTTTTATCAATATTTATTATTTTAATTTCTTTTTTTCAGAATTCTTGCGGCTCAAAAAGAATATCTAAAAAAATCATAGTAGCAAGTTCTGGAAAAATTGAATCTTTAGATCCAGCTAGGGCAAATACTCTTAAAGCGATTCAATTAATCAGTTCTCTAGGAGACACATTATATGAATTAAATTCTGATGGAGAATTAATCCCTGAATTGGCCTCGGGGATGCCAATTATTTCAAAGGATAGACTTCAAATAACTATCAATTTAAGAAAGAATGTTTTTTTTCATGATGGAACTGCATTTAACTCAAATGCTATGAAGTTTACCTTTGATAGATTCAAAAGAATTGGAACGATGAATTATATTTTAGGAAATAAGATTAAATCAATAGAAACGCCAAGTGAATATTCAGTAATAATAAATTTGAATAAACCATCAAGTTCTTTAAATGGTTTACTTACATCAGTAAATTTAACTCCAATATCTCCTACATTTTACAAAGAATATTCTGATAAGTTTCTAAATAAAAAATTCGTTGGTACTGGCAAGTATGTGCTGACAAGTTTTTCTAATGAAGTTCAATCAATAGATCCATATTTGAATTATTGGGGTGAAAAGCCCTTAAATAAGGGTGTTAATTTTGTGGGATATTCAAATTCATCTTCTCTTTTTGGGGCTTTAAAAAGTAAACAAATTGATGTGCTTTTATCAAATTCAATTGATGATAGTCAGAGAAAAAGTTTAAATAATTTAAGCAAAAATAAACAGTTTAATGAAGGTAATAGCCCTTTCACTGAACTAAGTTTTATAAGCCTTAAAACTAGTTCTTATCCCTTAAGTAATCTTAATTTAAGACTGGCTTTAGCAAAAAGTATTAATAGAAAATTGATTAGTGAGAAAGTAAGTTATGGATTAAGGAAGCCATCTAGATCAATTATTCCTCCGATATTAAAAAAAGATAATCAAGAACTGTGGCCTAAATATGATTATTTAGAAGCGAGAAGGTTATTGCAAAAAGAAAATTATTGTAATGGAAATATTCTAAAAATACCTCTTACTTATAGATCGAATGTACCAGCTGATAAGCTTATTGCTCTGACATGGCAAGAAGAAATTAAAAGTTCTTTGAAAGATTGTATTGATATTGAACTCAATGGGGTTGAATCTACAACAGTTTATAAGAATCTAAGTTTAGGAATTTATAAAGCAGTTATTCTCGATTGGACTGGAGCTTATTCAGATCCAGAAGCATATCTAACCCCTCTTTTAAGTTGTAATGAAATAGTTGATGGCATATGTAAAAAAGGAGAATCAGTTTACAGCGGTAGTTTTTGGGGATCCAATAAAGTGGAAAATTTATTTCTTGAGAGTGAAAAAATAAGTGGAATTAAAAGATTAGAAAAACTTATTGAAATTGAAAAAATAGCAGCAAATTCAATCCCTTATATTCCTATTTGGATATCCTCTCAAAAAGCATGGTCTCAAAATAAAATATCAAAACCTATTTTTAATGGTGCAGGAATAATTTCATTGAGTGATCTAGAGTTAATTAATGAGTAGAAATTTAAATAAACTACTAAATTATTCTTTATTAAAAATTTCATTAATACCGATAATGTTATGGATAATTTCTTCATTAGTATTTATTTTATTGAGAGTTGCCCCTGGCGATCCTGTCGATGCCATACTTGGATCTGGTGCAGATGAGGTTTCAAGGGAATTTCTAAGAAATAAATTGGGGCTAAATGAACCTTTAATAAGTCAATATTTTTCATATATTAAAAATATATTGTACTTAGATTTTGGCCAATCTCTTAGTACCCAGGAGCCAGTCCTAAATATTATTATTAAGTCATTACCTGCAAGTCTTGAGCTTGGATTCTTTTCAATATTTAGTGCCACACTAATAGGTTTCCCATTGGGATTAATTGGCTTAAGAAATAGAGGTAAAAAGACTGATTATATTTCGAGAATATTAGGAATTGCTACATATGCGATCCCTCCTTTTTGGGGTGCAATGCTAGCACAATTATTATTTTCTGTATTTTTTAATATTTTCCCAATTGGAGGTAGATTTCCAATATTTCAGCAACCACCTCAAATTACAGGTTTTCTAGTTTTAGATAGCATTCTTTCAAATAATATTATTGCTTTAAAAGATAGTCTTTATCATCTCGCACTTCCTTCGATTACCCTTGGCTTTTTATTAAGTGGTATATTCAGTCGCTCATTAAGAGTAAATTTGGATAAGACATTAAAAAGTGATTATGTAAATGCTGCTATATGTAGAGGAATATCAAGGAAAAAAATATTTTTAAACCATGCATTGCCTAATGCTCTATTGCCAATTGTCACTATTTCTGGATTGACTATGGCCTCATTAGCAGGAGGTGCTCTATTGTTCGAGGTAACTTTTTCATGGCCAGGTATAGCTTTAAGATTACATGAAGCTATTTCTCAAAGAGACTATACCTTGGTTCAAGGCATTGTAATTTTTACCTCTATGCTCATAGTTTCTTTAAATCTCTTAGTAGATATTTTAATCGCATATTTAGATCCACGCATAGAGTACTAATTTTCGGAAATTTCTTTTATTGTTTCAAGATCTAAAAGATGGAAATCAAGTCCCAAATCTCTTTGGTTTTTAACTATGGTAGGAACTTTTTGGTCTTTAATATCTTTTAAAAATTCAATTATAAATTTTGTAGATAAATCTTGCACTAATATTGGCTCTGAACCAATAAAAGATTCACTTATTTTGTAGAGGTCATTATTTTCTTCATAGCTTTTATTAATTCTTATTGGAGAGAAATGACTTGCTCCTTCAATAATTAGAAATCTATTTGATGTATTATTTAGAGCAGAAAAAACTCTAAATTGTTCATTCATTAATGGTGTAATAAGGTCATACGTACCTCCTATTAGAAGCGTTGGAGTTTTAATTCCTGTACTATGTTCTTTTGGCCATACTAAACTGCCAAATGAATTAAAACCTATAATCGCACTGGCCTTATTAGTGTTATTTCCCTTAGGAAATGGTATTTCGCTCAACTGACATTGAAGTAATTTAGATAAATTTGTTACCGCAAAGTCTTTTAATGCCGAATCACATTTGTCCTCTAGTTGATCAGTAGGTTTATTGCCTTCATATAAAAGTGCTATTAAAGCACCAAGTGAATGCCCCATTAAAATATAAGAATCATTAGGTAAACCAAATTCTCCATTTTCATGAGCTTTTAATACAGCATCTAAATCTTTAATTCTATATAAGAAAAAGTCTGCACTTCCTGGGATTGTTTCCTTTCCTTCGAGTACCTCTATAAATGATTCTAAATTACTCCCTTTGTGATCTATGAATAATATTGGCCAGCCTCTTTTAGCCAATTCGTTGCCTATCCATTTGAAATTATTAATTTCGCCTCCAAGTCCTGGCATAAAAATTATCAGTTCTTTATCATAATTTGTTTTATTGCTTTTCCATATTTCAATTTCAAAAGGTTTCACTCTGTGAGGAGCATAAATTTTTTTATCAATTTTTATTAGATCTTGAGTTGATTTTTTTTCAGTATTTTTGAAGGCATTTTGGTTCGTTCTTTCAAGTTTATTTAATTTGGATAAAAGTTCTTGTTGCATTGATAATTCATTTTTCCAAGATGAAATTATTAAAATTAAATTATCAACATCTAGTGAAATTTCTTCTGATGGTATTGCCTTTATGATTTCTAAAGTTGAAACTTCTTTTTTTTGATCTAATAAATTTTCAATGGTGTTATAAATTTCTGTTCCATTATTGTCATTTGGTACTTTAATGCTTTTGCTTAATTCTGTAAGAATTTTACGCCCTATCCAACTTCTTAATATTTCTCTATTTAATCCCTCTTCCTTGAAAACTGGAAATTCTAAAAATTTTGATAATTCAAAAACTCTTATTAATCCATTTTTTTTTAACCAATCTATTAATTCTGTTGAATCATCTTTGTATTTTTCTAATTTTGATAATTGTTCTATAGTAAGAGGGATTTCCATCTCTTCAAATTTAATATTTATCTTTTCTGCCGCTCTTAAACCATTATTAAAAAATAAACCACAAAAACTAAAAAAAATTATAAAAATGTATTTCACTTGTGATTAGTCCAAATAGTTTACAAATTTGCAAAAATTGGTGGATTCAATTTCCATATCATTTGAGGTTAATAACCAAGATAAGATTTTATGCTGCATTTGGAGCAGGAGGTGTTATTTATTTAACATCACTTATTTTTAATAACATAGGATTATCGGCAACAGATATTGGCTTGGGGTTTACCATTTCAGCAATTATTGGAACCGTAACAAGACTCTTTACAGGTAATTATCTCAATAAAACGGGGAAAATACAATTTCCAATTGTTGCTTCTTCAATACTAAGTATTGCCGCTAGCTTATGCCTCATTTTTTCAAGAGATACCTTTTTATACATAATTGGACAATCATTTGTTGGGGCTGCTGCAGGAATATATTGGCCTGCTGCCGAGTTTGGGGTACCCTATTTTTGCCATCCTATCGAAACACGCAAAGCTTATGCCCTTGTGAGAAGTTCAGAAGCTTTAGGTATATTTCTAGGGGTATTCTTGGGGGGTTATATGACAAATTTTTTCTATTCTAAATCAATTTTTATTAATGATATATTTTGCATGTTAGTTATCACATATTTAATATCTAGAAATAGTTCTTCTATTAAAAAAAACTTAGAAAATTTCCAAAAAAAATTAGTAGATCCAATTAATCAGGGACAATTGAAATGGAATAAGAATTCAACAATAATAATTTTATCTATTTTATTGATAACTACCTCTTTAGCTTTGATTCAAGTAACTTTGCCTCTGGATCTTGTTAAAGGTGGAGTATATCGCAATGCATTAAGCAAAGAAATTATTAGTCTTATAATTTCTATTCAATTAATTTTATTGTTGTTTTTACAATGGCCTGTAGGTTCTTGGATATCTAAGAAAGAAAGATTATTTGGCTTGAAATTTAGTTTAATAAATTTCTCTTTTGCTTCATTTTTATTATTTATTTCTAGTTATTTAAATATCCCAGCTTTTTATTTAATCTCTTTTTCATTGATTTTAGTAAGTTTAGGAACTGCTGCATTTCTTCCAACATCAACAGATATCGTTTTCAGAATAGCTCCTTCAAATAAAAAAGGTTTTGCACTTGCTCTACTATCACAATGTTTCGCTATGGGTTATTTTTTTGGACCATTTATTTCAGGACGCATATTAGATCTATTTGGTTATGCTTCAATAATCTGGCTTTCCATTTCATGTTGTTGCTTTATTGTATTTGCAATTCTATTTAAGAGATTATTTTAATTAATCTTTTCCAATTCAATAATTCTTCTCTCTCTTAGAAATAAGAAAAAAGGTGCAGAGAATGCGAAGGCTATAAGAAAAGTTCCAATGTATACAACCCACATATTCTTTATATTAAGTTTTTTTGATTCATTAACTATCCATATAAAAATAGCGCTTGCACCTACTAATAAGTCTCTAGAAATTGACTGCGCTGCAGGGTTTGCATTCGCTAAAGAAATGAAGTTATTTATATCAAAGCTGTTTCCATATTCCCTAGCAAATTCGAAATTTGCAATCATTGGCAGGATAGCACCCAAAATTGATAGAAAAAGGTAAAGATAAGATAGTATCTGTTTATTATCTTTTAAAATGTTAAATGAATTCACTTGTCAAAAATATTTCTTTTAATAATAGTATTTAAAAGCTTATGGTGGTTGAAAAGAATAATAAAGTTGAAGACCATAAATTTAAAAAAGGAAATTTAAATTTTGCTGTTGTTGGTCATGTTGAGTGGATAAATTTCTTAAAGGTCGATCAATTACCAAAACCGGGAGTCATTTCTCATTCTGAAAAGTCCCTTGAGTATCCAGCTGGTGGTGGCTCAATTATCTCGAAAATACTTTCTGATTTAACTTTAAATCAAATTCATTTTTTTACGTCATTAGGTAATGATGATTATGGAGATAAGTGTTTCAAGATTCTCTCAAATATGGGAATTAAGTTGCATGTAGCTTGGCGTGATAAACCAACTAGAAGAGGATTTAGTTTAATTGACTCTCAAGGTGAAAGAGCAATTACAGTTATAGGAGAAAGGTTAACTCCAACTTATAAAGACAATTTAGAATGGAACATTTTAAAAAAAATGGATGGAATTTTTATTACTGCATCTGATTCAGAGATTTTTAAAATGGCTAGATCAGCTTCAATACTGTGTACAACACCAAGGGCAGGATTAAATACAATTAACAAATCAAATGTTCTTTTAGATGGTTTAATAGGCAGTAATCTTGATCCCGGAGAAGTTTTTTCTTTTTCTGAATTATCGTTAAAACCTAAATACACTATTAAAACCGAGGGAGAGAAGGGAGGCATACTATTCCCAGGGGGAAGATATAAGGCTCTTAAAAACAAAAAATTAAAGGTTGATTCTTATGGATGTGGCGATTCTTTTGCTGCTGGGATTCTTTATGGAATGGCATCTAAATGGGATATAGATAAAAGTTTAAATCTTGCTAAAGTAATGGGAAGAGACGCCAGTGAATTTTTCGGCCCATATGCAAATAGTGATGAAAAATAATTGATTTAAGATTTATATGAGCAATTTAGATAATAAAAATAAAAATCTTCTTGTAGAAAACATTATTGTTTTCTTTTTATTTACTGTTTTTTTAGTTTTTAAATCTTTAAAAACTTTATCTAAAATTTTTACCTATGGAATCATAAAAAAAGAAATTTTAACTACTAAAAGTAACTTAGGCGTAGATATAAAAATAAAAATTAAGTAATGAATATATTATTAGTTTTTCTAATTTTAGGAGTTATTTTTTGGGGCTACAAAAAAATTAATTCTAAAAAAACAAAAAACTTAAAATTAGATAAATTTAAAAATAAACTGCAGAGCACGCAAACAAATATTGACAGAATTTTTTTTAGAGACGAAGAAAAAACCTTTTCAAATCCTAATATAAATATTTATATTGGTGTTTACGATAACGAAGAAAATATAAATAGAAAATCCAATATACACAGAGCGAGACTTTCAAAATTTAAGAAATCCAAATTAAATGGTGAAATGATATTTCAAGATGATGAACAAAGAATTTATAAATTTAATAATGGTAAAAAAGTTTATTTATAAATTTAATTTCTAACTACACTCAAGACTTTCTCTTGTTGAAACGCCAGTTGTTGGATTGATACCATCAGCAATTTCACAAAGATTTCTTTGGTCTTCGCTGTCAAGAATAGCGTAAGAAAAATCTGCTCCTTCTATTTGAGCTCCTGCAAAACTGCTGCCTGATGCGATCATATTTATTAAAACAGCATTTCTAAGATCTGTTTTTTGGAAATTTACTCGATCAGAAAGAGTATCGGTAAGGTTGATTCCGTTTAAATTAGAACCTTTTAAATCAGATAGAGTTAAGGTTGTCCCATGTAAATCAACATTACTAAAATCTGCGTCTCTTGCCACTGCTCCAGCTATAGAAGACAAATGAAGATCCTCTCCATGGAAATTATATCCTGTAATATTAGATCTTACATAACTTGGTACTTCATCTCCTTCTCCCTTAACTGCTACATTTGCCCCAGCGAAAACTGGAGAGGCTAAAACTAAGAAAGAAAAAGTTAAGCATAAAAAATATTTCAAAAACTTAAAAAATTCCATACTAATATAATTTGAATATCATTATTTTATAACAATTAGATAATTTTTAAAATTGATATATAAATTTGGAACTCCTTTTTAAGATTATTTAACACTATAAATTTTAAATCTAGGTTCTAAATTAGTTACACAATCTAGAAGTTTTTTATTATCTTTGCTATTCGTTACCTTGAATTCAGATTCAACTGTACCTCCTTCATCTCTAATGGCTTGATTTAAAACTATGGAACCGTTTTCGTCAGATACGGATCTGTGAAAAGTTCCTCTAGGTATCCTTAAAATATATCCGCAAGATTCTAATCTAACTTTATAAAAAGGATAATCCCAACCAAAATTTACTAGGAAAAATGTTCTGCCTCCAGAGATAGCTAATAGATTATCCTCTTGTTTATGATGTATGTAAAATTGCCAATTATTAAAATCTTCATCATTTGGAGGACTAACTGCAGGCCCACTGTGAATAACTAGATCTCTATAGTTTGATTTATTAACACTAATATCAAAAAATCTTACATCTTTTGTATCGCGAAATTTTTCATAACTTATCAATTCAAACATTTTCGATTTGTTTGATTTGATAACTGGAATTTCTAAACTTGAGTTCAATTTTCTTTAAAGATTAAACAAATGAAAACAGATATATTTATCTAAGAACGTATCAATTAACACTAAAAAAGAAACATATTATTATTTAATTTGTTTTGTTATTTTAAAAGATAAAAATTTAGTGTTTATTTAATTTCAAGAGGTTTGATTTCCCAGGATAAAGTATTTTCTAGATTATTTTTTCCTATAAAGTTTCCTGTAATTACAGAGGTTAAATTAGATTTAGAAGAAGACACTAATGTTAAATATCTTTCGTCTATTAATCCTTTTCCGCTTGGATCAAAACCTCTCCAACCAGCACCTGGAATGTATAACTCAGCCCAAGCATGTAAATCTAACTCAGAGGGCAATGGATCTTCAAAATGATAACCACTTACAAATCTACTTGGGATACCAATAGACCTACAAGCTTCAACCATGAGCATTGCTAAATCTCTGCATGAACCTATACGTTCTTTAAGTGTTCTACTCGCTGGCCATGCAGGACCTGTATGTCTTTTTGTATATTTAACCCGATCTTGAATAATCTCTATAAGTTGGTAAGTAAATGATAATGCGTTATTAAAACTTCCTGCTAATGCTTCTTGGGCAAGTTCAACTGCAGAGGGATCGTGCTGTCCATTTGGCATCCATCCCTCTAATGCCCCTTGTAAATCTCTGTTTATGATACTTCTGCAAAAAGGTAATGTTAGATCTCTATTTTTTACCCCATCAATAATATTTGGATGTTTAATGGTCTCAACTTCGCTTATTGATTCAATAATTAAATTATCTGTTGCACCATTGAATCTAATTCGATTAATCTCTTCGCCACTTGCAGCAAGTAATGGATAAATAATTTCTGGTTCTGGGGTTATTTTTAATTCAAAATTCTTCAGCTTTTGGAATCCATTTGACCTTGGCTTTATACACAATCTATGCTCGCCTAATTGAACAGGTTCTTCGTATTTATATTCAAGTTTGTGAAGGTATTTAATTCTCATTAAAAAACTTATTAATTGATAAAGTATTTTTCTTGAATGAGATCATTTAATTTATTCAAATCAATTTGCAATGAATCGATTGCCTCATGTAAACCATCATTAATTATATCTTCAATTCTGATATAACTCCACTTTGCTTTGAGCAAGCCTCTCATGCATTCTAATTCGGAAGGATTTTCTGGAGGAGGAGAGGTATCTATCATCTTAAGAGTATTGCTTATCCCATCAAGACAGTATCTTATTGATCTCGGGAAAATTGGATCCAGTAAAAGGAATCTTGCAACTGCTTCAGGCTTAATAGAATTTTGCTCTGCTTTCCTAAACATTTGATAAGCTCCAGCGGAACGTAAAAGAGCGATCCATTGCAACTCATCAAGAACACCTCCAAGTTCATCTAGGCTGGGGAGAAGTAAATAATATTTAACATCTAAAATTCTCGATGTTTTATCAGCTCTCTCAACTAATCTTCCAAGAATGCTAAATCTCCAAGCAAGGTCTTTGCTTAAAGTCGCATCTGTAATTCCATAAAAAAGCTGACATGCTCTCCTTATTTCACTTAATTGTTCTTGTCTTGGCTTATTCCATATTGATTCTCCTTCTTGCATATTCCAATATAAAATATTAATTTGCTCCCACATTTCTGTTGTCAACACGTCTCTTATTTGTCGTGCGTTTTCTCTAGCCAATTGAATACAAGAAATTATGCTGTTTGGATTTAAACGATCTCTTATTAAAAAATTTATAACGTCATCAGGCTTTTTTTCTGGGAATCTTTTATCAAAAGATTCTCTGTCGCTTGAAGCATCAATTAACGGGAGCCAAGGTTCTGCACTTCCTGGTGGACAATCTAATGACATTGCTTCACTTACTTCCACAAAACGAGATATATTTTCTGCTCGTTCTAAATAACGATTGATCCAATAAAGAGATTCTGCTACACGACTTAAAAGCATATTATTTACCTACAACCCATGTATCTTTGCATCCTCCACCTTGAGAAGAGTTTACAACTAATGATCCTTTTTTTAATGCTACCCTCGTAAGCCCACCTGGACTAACCCATGAATCTTTTCCTCTCAAGATATATGGTCTTAAATCAACATGGCATGGATATAGTTCTCCATCACATAACGATGGTACAGTAGATAATTCTAATGTTGGTTGTGCTACGAAATTTCTAGGATTTTTTCTAATTTTATTAGCAAATTCCTCTATTTCACTGCTTGTTGAGTGAGGCCCAATTAACATTCCATATCCACCAGCTTCAGCGACAGACTTAACAACAAGTTTTGGTAAATTTTCTAGAACGTATTCCCGATCCTTTTCGTAATGACAAATATATGTTTCTACATTTTTAATAATAATTTCTTCATCAAGATAATATTTAATCATTTTTGGAACAAAAGAATAAATCATTTTGTCATCTGCTATTCCAGTCCCAGGTGCATTTGCTAAAGCAACATGACCTGCCTTGAAAACATCAAGTAATCCGCTAACACCAAGGCAGGAATCTTTTCTAAAATTAAGAGGATCTAAAAAATCATCATCAATTCGTCTGTAAATGACATCTACCCTCTTTAAACCGGAGGTAGTTTTTAAATATACATAATTATCATTACAAATTAAGTCATGACCCTGTACTAATTGGATGCCCATTTCTTGCGCTAAATAACTATGTTCAAAATATGCACTATTAAAAATTCCAGGAGTTAGTAGAACTATTTTGGGAGTGTCTGTCCAAACAGCAAGTTCTTGAAGAGTTTTTAAAAGATATGATGGATATTCATCAATTGGTTTTACTATTCTTCCAGAAAAAAGATTAGGGAAAATATTTTTCATAACTAATCTATTTTCTAAAAAATAAGCAACCCCAGAAGGACACCTTAAATTATCTTCTAAAACATGCCAATCTCCTTTTCTGTCCCTTATTAAATCAAGTCCAGAAATTTGACACCATTTATTTAATGGAGGTTTGAAACCCATCATTTGAGGTCTCCAACCTTCTGAACTCTCGATTAACTCTCTTGGAATTATTCCATCATTAATTATATTTTGAGAATTATAAATATCGTCTAGGAATAAATCAATTGCCTCAAGCCTTTGTTTTAGGCCTTTTTCTAATGTTACCCAATCATCTTTACTTATTATTCTTGGCAGTGGATCAAAAGGTAATATTCTCTCAGTACCTTTTAAACCAGTATCGTTTAATCTGAAAGTGGCACCATGTCTTAATAATAATTTTTTTGCTGCAGAATGATTCCTATTTAACTCTTCAAGACCCATATTATCTAAAGAGGACAGAAGTGGAATTAATATTTCTCTTGCAGAGTTGACGTTATCTTTAAAGTATTCATCAAAACTATTTTTTGGACGATAGCTTGAAAACATATATTTCATGGTTTAATAACTTTTACTTTAGCTTCAAATCTTTATTCGTATTTATGGCTACAAAAAAAAACATCTCCTAACTCGATCTATTTCTTTATTTTGATCATTGAAGTATATTTTTTAAAAATCTAAAAAAGTATGAATTCTAGTAATTGGCAATTTGTTTTTTTTAGATATTTCGCAAGCTTTCTTTTTATTCTCTCTCACAGTTTGCTTGTTCTTGATCATTTACCTATTGGGGCGGCACTCCATGGACTTGGGGAAGTTTTTATTGCTCCTTGGGCTTTTAGGGAAAGAGCATGGGATCTTGTTGTTATTGCAGTTTTATTTTTCTTCTTTGATATCTGGGGACTTATAAACACTCCTTGGAATTAACTGATATTATTTATTTACTAATTCCGAGAAAATCATAATAAAAATGAAGTCTTATTTTATGCAAATTTATAAAATAATTTTTCTTTTATTAATTACGAATAGTTCCAATTTATATGCACATGATTTATTTAATGGAGGTTGTAAAGAACATTGTGGGCAAAAAGTTAAATTAATAAGTAATAAAAACAAATTAAAAAATATTGATGATCAAATAAATATTGAGAGTAAAAATTCTTGTTTAAATAAATCACTATGTAGAGGTTGACCACTCGAGATTTTTAAAATTGTTTTATGAAATTGTTTCTTTGATAATGATCATTAAAGTACCATTTGCTTGATAATTTTTATTAGGAGGATTTAATTGATTTTTAATTAAAAAAATAAAACTATATATCAACGGTAAAAGTAATGATGAAGCTGCAACTAAAGCGATTATCTGGTTCAACCTAATAAATGGTTTTTTTACAAGATCCTCTCCACACAAGCCACAAATCAAATTACCTTTTGAGGATTGTTTTTGAAATTGATATTTAGGATTGCAATATGGGCAATAATATTTAACCATTTTATTTTATTCTTTTAATCATTATCTATAAAACTAGAAGAAAGTCATCTTATTAAAAAAGAGGGCTAATTTAAGCCCTCTTTTATCTCTTAATTATATTTTTTACTGAAGTTAATAACGTACCTAAATCATCGATCCTTGTTGCTAACTTCTTTTAAGCTAATGCTCACCAAAATTAACTAATTGTCTTTAACTGGGGCAAAAACTCTAGAATTAAGCTTGTTTCTTAAAGGGCACCTAAACGTTGCAGAAGAAGGAAGCTTAGACATTAATAAAAAATAATTGGAGCAGTTAATTAAATTAGTTCGTTTTATTCCGAAATTTCAGGCAGGCTATCGATCATTTTGAAAGACCTCCTAGAACTCAACAATATAAAATTAGGAAAATATTTCTCTAAAGACAATCCGTTTTTATACGCATTGCTTTTTTATTAAAAATGTTCGAGAGTGGTAATCAATTGCATTAATTTTTTTGGGATATTTTTAGTAAGTTTTGCTTATTTCTTTTGATATTTAATTCGACTATTTTGATTTTAAATAATTGAGGAACTCTTTTATGAATCATTCGAAAGAAGTTAGGAAAACTGATCAATCTAATCCTGTAGACGAATATTTTCAATGTCTCTCATATTGCGATATTCACCCAAAAGGAATAGATAATGACTGTGAAGTCATTTGTATGGAAAGACATTTAAAAGCTAACTATTGGTAGTTTGAATGATTTTATGTTCCTGCTTAAATTCCTTCAAAAAGAATTAGTACGAACTTTAAATTTCCAAACATTTACCACGCCTTTTGCGTTAACTGCAGCTAGTGCACAATCATCAGGTCTCCACGAAAGTGCACCCACTAAATCGCCTGCGAATGCAGCCCCAACTGGATCACCATTACCGTCTTTTTTTAGAAAACTTGCGACAACAGAACCATCTCTAGATCCGGAAGCTACAAGCATGCCTTTATTTGAAAAGGCTAGGCTAGAAATAGGTTCGGTATGGTGCCATAGCTCTCCCGGCATAGTTCCCTCGGGACCGTCACCTATAAAGCTCCACACTGTAATTCTTTCACTGCCACTAGTTGCCAGTAATTTTCCACTATCGTCAAAAGAAAGGTGACTAGGTTTTCCTGGGTATCCTGTCATTTCAGCATCCATTCCGGTTGATCTTCTCCAAAAATGAACTGAATTGTCTTGACTCCCGCAAGCGACTATATCACCATCAGGACTTAATTCCATTGAGACTAATGATCCTTGCCACTCGAGCTTTTGATTTGTTTTATTATTTACTATGTCAAAGAATGTTACTCTTCCGTAGCAGGCTGTAGCTAGCTCATTATTATTTGACCATTTTATTGCACTCACTGTGCTTGGATGATCATCTGATTCCCATTTTTCTTCACCAATTTCATTAAAAACATATACTTTTTTTGAAGAAGCTGCTGCAAGAAATAAGCCATCATTTGACCACTTAAGATGCTCTACCCAAGCCTTGCCAAGATCGAGAGTTTTAATTACTTTTCCTTCGTGGCAATTATATATTTGAATATTTCCATCTTGACCGGAAGTTGCAAAAATCTCTCCTTCTGGATGAATGGACATTGCTAATAGACCAGCAGAATGTGTATTTTCTTTTTTCCAAATAATTTTCCCAGTATCTCCTTCAAAGGCAAAAATACCTCCTGCTACATCCCCAACAATAAATAACTTCCCTTTAATAGCCCAACCACAAACTATTGCATAATCATTAACTTCAGCAGTCCATCCCTCGTGGAACATACCTCTTGGGCTAAATGATTCTATATCAGGCATTTTTCAAAACCTTCTTTCATCTCCTTCTCGTCCAAATTTCTACCTATAAAAACAAGTTGGTTTCTACGAGGCTCGTTACCCCATTCCTTATCAGGTTGCGCTGTAAATAACATATGTACCCCTTGGAAAACTATTCTCTGTGGGTTCCCTGAGTAGCTAATGAAACCTTTAGTTCTAAATATGTCCACCCCTTTTTCAGAAAGAAGTCTGCCCAACCAAGTATTAAGTTTTTCTGGATCAACATCTCCAAATCGTTCAATTGCAATGGACGTTACTTCATCATCGTGCTCATGCTCGGCTTGCCAGAATCTTTCAATATCAAATGGGATCTCTTTTGAATTATTGTCTTCACTTTTAATGATTTTCATATTGAATTCTTCAGCAGTGTGCTGTGTATATAAACCTATCTTTGATCCCTTTTCAATATCTAATATGAATGATTTGTTTCCTTTATCCTCCAATTTAAGGTTTATATGTTCTCCAAATGGAATGATATTCCCAGGTTCTAAGCTTTTAGCTTTTTCTGCATAAAGTCTTACGCAGGATTCAGCACCATCTTTAAGATCTTCTTCACTCTCCCCTTGATTAGCGAAAGCTACTAATGACATTTCTGGATCGGGACCTTCTTCTAGCATTAATTCATATTTACCTGAAGCAAGGTCGTAAACACCTGTCCATTCAAAAGGATATTCTGGTTCAAGAAATGTTGGTCTGCGTTTAAGGATTTGATCGAGATCAAATGCACTTAGATTTAGGACTGTTTCGATGGGTACTTGGGCATTCTCGGCTCTAATGATTCGAGTCATTCGGTTCATATCTCTCAATCTCGATTCAAGAGTATCTAGTGCATCATCAGAGACTAAATCAGTTTTATTAAGGACAAGAACATCTGCAAACGCAACTTGTTCTGAACTTTCATCACTTCTTCCTAGCTGCTGATCAATATGAGCAGCATCAACTAAAGTTACAATTCCATCAAGAGTAAATTCAGAACTAATTTCTTCATCCATGAAAAATGTCTGAGCGACTGGCCCAGGATCTGCTAATCCGGTCGTTTCTACTAAAACATAGTCAAACTTATCTCTTCTTTTCATAAGGTTGCCAAGGACTCTTATTAAATCACCGCGAACAGTACAACAAATGCACCCGTTTGACATCTCAAACACTTCTTCATCAGCATTAATTACAAGCCCTTGATCTATCCCTACTTCTCCGTATTCATTCTCAATTACGGCGATTCTTTTCCCGTGCTCTTCACTTAATATTCTATTGAGTAAAGTAGTTTTCCCTGAACCTAAAAATCCTGTGAGAATAGTAACTGGAACTTTGTCTTTGATGCTCATTTAATGATTTTTACCAAATAAACAATAGTTTAATAATAGTAATAATAAGAAATGAAAACCGTTTTTATTAGAAAAATTTAATCTGAAAGTTTGTACCATTCAGACTCAAGATTGGAGCCAGATTCTTTATCACAGCTTCCACCTAATGAATCAACAATTGTACAAGTGTTGTGTACGGCTACTGAAACCGTATTGCCATCCATCATTAATCCATCAACGAATATTTGATTAGAAGCTAAAGGAACTGAACTTTGTCTACTTAAGTTCCTTAATAACTTAGATGCTGGAATTTGTTCAGGAAATATTGACTGAACTTTCTCTTCATCTAACATTTTTAAAGTAGAACTTATGTTGTCTGGCCTTAAGCTTGAGGAGTCTCCAAGAAAGTCAAGTAAACTAATGGTTTCAAAACCAAATGCATCCCCATAGTATCCCATTGCTTTGTGTTTAGAGACAATTACTCTGTTTTCCTCAGGAATAGAGCTTACTTGTTCGACGATCCAACTATCTAAGCCTTCTAAGAGAGAATCAGCTTTTTCGAATCTTTCATTAATTAGTTTTCTGTCACCTCTATTAAAAACTGAAATATCTTTCTTTAAACTTTTGCTTATAAGATCTCCCATTTTTATGATGTTATGTGGATCATGCCATACATGTGGATCTAAACCTCCATGGTCATGATGATGATGCCCCTCTCCTTCGTCTGGAACTTGTGCTATTGGTTCTACATCACTACTTGAAACGTCTTTAAAAAAGTGTTGAGTTGCTTCAAACTCAAAAGGCATGTGTTCAGTAAAAAATATATATTCACCATCTTCTTTGATATCCACGTTAAAAACAGTACTTTCTTTTCTTTGATCAAAGTTAAGAACAAAAGCTTTATTACTTGCTATCAGAGTACCATCATTTTTTCTGCTTATTGAGTCTTTAGATCCTAATAATTCTTTGGCTAAATCTTCAGAGCCTTCTATGTCATTAGATTTGAGAATCACCATCTTCATTGCAGGATCTGCATATTCGCCATCGACTTTTTCAAATGACCATTTGTATGAACCCTTAGAAAGTTGGAATTTACCTGCCCATTCGAAAGCACCCTCAGCATGATCATCATGTCCACCATGGTCTGAATGATCATCATGACCTCCATGATCAGAATGACCATCTACCTTAGCTGAATGTTCCGCATGATCATCATGTCCACCATGGTCTGAGTGGTCATCGTCACCTTCATGATCAGAATGATCATCTACGTCTATTGCACTAACACCTACAACAACAGTATTCTTTTTACTTTCCCAATTTCTCATACTTGGAGTCATTTCTTTGCCAAGAGTGAATACTTTGTCTGCGCTATTTAGTAATTGAGCTTGTCTTGGATTGATCTTTAAATCATGAACATCCTGTTTTCTATCTACTAAGCATGTAACTTCGTCAGATGGTAATGCAATTGATTTAACTAAATCACAAACTAGTGGTTCTACTGCTACGTATGACTTCCCTTTAGCCATTACATCCTGCCCAAAACCAGAAAATATAATTGTTCCAGCTATTACGGAATTTTTAATAATTGACTTACTTGAACATGTTTTATTTGATAAAAGTCTTTTAAAAATTGACATAAAAAATTATTAAATACTTAAAAATGATAATCATTTTCATTACTTCTGGCAAGAATAAGGTATTAAATGTTATGAAAATAATACGCACCTTATATTATTGGTAAGCTTGTAAAGTGACTTTTTCATGAAGATTAATTAATGGCTACTTTAGTCGCTGAAAATTTAACATTTGCATACACAAAAAAAAGTAAGCCAGCTTTAAATAAGGTATCTGTTGAGATTAAACCTGGAACTCTAACAGCGCTAGTAGGTCCAAATGGTGCCGGTAAATCCACTCTTTTGAGGTTATTGCAAGGACAAAATACTCCAGATAAAGGGGAAATAAAAATTGACGGTGAAAATTTGTATAGATCTAGAGCTTTAGTGGCACTAATGCCTCAAAGAAGTTCTATGAATTGGAAGTTTCCCATTACAGTTGAAAAATTGGTATCTCTTGGTCAAATAAAGTATTCAAAATCAAAAAGTAATAACCCCTTTCAAATAAAGGCTCTTCTAGAATATCCTAATTCTTGGATTAATAAATGTTGTGAATTAGAAGCGACAATGCAAAGAGTAGGAATTGCTAATTTGGCTAATAGAAGACTCGATTCTCTTTCAGGAGGACAGCAACAAAGAGCTCTATTAGCAAAAACTCTTATGTCCCCTGCAAAAATATTTCTTCTGGATGAACCTTGTGCGGCATTGGATCCCCCCGCAAAAGAGGACTTCCTGAAAATTGTTCGTCAACTCGCAGATGCGGGATTTTCTTTGCTAGTAAGTAGTCATGATTGGGGCGAGTCTCTAAATAACTACGATCAAGTAATCGTTCTTGATAAAAGTGTTTTAGCAGTTGGTAGTCCTGATCAAATAAAAGATAAATTAGATGCGATAAACATAAGCTCTATAAAGGAAAATAATTTCTGTGATTAAAAAATGTTCCTCCTTAATTTTGAGCTTGATAACAGTTTTGGCAAAGGCCGAAATATTCGAGTGTATGAAACAAAAGTTGAAACTTTCTTGGATTTTTTTTAGGGGCATGAATATCTTTAACAGGACAACCTTCCATTTTCGACGTCTCTCCGCATTGAACGCAGGTCAAATGATGAATATCTCTGTCTACGGGAGTGTAAAGAACCTCTCCTGTTGGGAGATGTCTAGAACGAATTAATCCATGCTTTATCAAGACTTGCAGATTTCTATAAACAGTGGTCAACCCCATAGATTTGCCTTTTGTGATCAACTGCCTATGCAATTCTTGACCGCTCAATTCATCCTCGCATTTATTAAGTTCTTCAAGAAGTTGTTCTTGTCTTTTGGTAATGTCAGACTTAGTTACCATTGTTTCCAAAATCTTTTTTTGTCTCGTATTTTTGATCATACCGAATCTTTCGAATAATGTCTTTTATTAATAACAACTGGTGGCTGGTTCCATTAATAATAACTATATTCTCTGGAATCTTATGCCCAGCTATGGGAACTGTATTAATCACTCATAAGAGATTATTACAAGTAAATTTAATCTCTCATTGTGTGTTGCCTGGACTTGCTCTTGCATTAGCGCTTGGAATTCACCCCTCAATTGGTGGTGTTATAAGTGGTCTTCTGGGCTCAGTAATTGCGGAAAGTTTAACTAATAGAAAAAGTGAAAATTATGAAGCAGTTATGAATACTATTCTCGCTGGAATGCTTGGTTTTGGAGTACTTATTATCCCTCTACTCGGAATAAGGATTGATTTGGAGGCAGTATTATTTGGAGATTTATTGACAGCAAATTTTGGAGATTTACTTAGGACAATAATTGCTTTTTTTGTATTTATACTTTTAATGACTTTTGGATATGAAAAGGTTGTTTATGTGGGATTGGATCCAGAAGGTGCATCCGCAAGTGGTATAAATGTTTCTTTATTAAATCTTGCTTTGAGTTTTACAACGGCATTAGTAATTGTTAGTTCAATGTCAGCAGTGGGAGTAATTCTTGTCATTGCTCTTCTTTCTACACCAACTCTGTTAGGGCTTAATAAGGCTTTTAGTTTAAGAATTGCAATGATGAGGTCTTCATTTTTTGGATTATGTATCTCACTTCTGGGATTTATTCTCTCTATAGTCTTTAATTTATCGCCTGGGCCTGCAATTAGTGTTATTTGTGTTGCATCTCTTTTGATTCCTAAACTTCGCAAATAATTAAATTTTAAAGGTCCAATCAGAGTTTAATGCTTGAGCTTCTGGATTGTTTTTTAAAGCTACTTCCATAGCCTCTTTTTTATTATTAGCTATAACAACTTCATCAAATTCCTTTCCATTTTTTTTGAGACTTACTTTGAAACGCATAAAAAATTTTTAATTAATCAAAAGTTAACTACTAAGCAACTAGATTTAAATACTTTTAAAAGTTAACTACTAAGCAACTAGATTTAAATACTTTTAAAAGTTAATTGATGAAATAGAAACTTTAGTTATTTTGAAGTTTTTCTACCACAGATTCTTTCTCAATCTTAGCTACATCCTGTAATCCATTAGCATCAAACCAAGGAGCGTTTTCCCAATTAAATCCTTCCCCAAACGTATTATCGGGAGCAGCTACGTACCAGTGACATGATGAATCGGGAACATCTACAGCACATTTTGACCAGTCAGCTTCCCACTGTGGAACTTGTACCCACATCACAGATGCTAATAAAAAAGAAAAAATAAAATTCATAATGCTCGTTTAGCAAAATTTTGAAAGATTTTTTTCACATTCTTCCTGTCTTTTCTTCCAGTAATTCTCAATTATTTGATATTTATGCTTATTTTTAAATTGACTTAAATGAATATTATTCTGATTAAGAGCTGTGGTATTTTTGATTTTCATGACTCAAGCCGTCTATGTAGATCATATTTAAGACACTTTATAGCTTTTTTGAAGTGAATTTATACTTAATTTTTGTCTTACTTTTGTGTAGGTAAGTATTTTTCGGGATTATTTTCAATATAAGTAAACGAATATTTGACAACACCTATTATTACTGAAAAAAGAGCAATTGCCGAAATAATAAAAATGATTTTTTTGTAAATTCTTTTCATGAATTTTTTATGTTTATGATTATTTTTTTCATCAACGCCCAATTTTTCTAAAAAATTTAAATAATTAGTAATTTATACTGTAGCCTTTAAAATTACCTACGGAGTAAATTAATTACATCAGAAACTCCTCACACACTTTTTTCTGATAACTTTAAAAGTACTCGACCAAAATGTTTGAGTACTTTTTGTATTTTTTCGATGTGACAGTTAAGATAGAGGTCAATTAGGCATTACATATTTCGAAATTAAGTGTAAGATTAAATATGTGTGTAGGAGGAATTGATTTATTTCAGTGGAAACAAGGAAACACTTGATATAAATTAATTTTTAAAAGATCTCTCTCAGAGGGATCTTTTTTTTGATTATTAGGAATATAAATATACATTAAATCCTGAATTTAAAAACATATATGCATTCTTCAAAAAATAATAAGAGTCATCCTTCCAAATTAGTAATTTGATTCGTTAGATTATGAATTGTTAAATTCCTCTGTTAATGAAAATACATTTTTTAGCAATTTTAATTTGTTCAAGCTTTTTATTCCCTTCTTCATCATTTGCCTCACATGTAGAATTAAAGCCTTGTGTAGAGATTGCTCATTGTGTAAGGGAAGAATGGAAGGTTAAGAATATTGAGAAACCTTTTGAAGAGATTAAAACATTTATCGAAAACACTCCAAGAACTGAGATTGTAGAAATTGATGGCGATTATCTTCATGCTGAGGCAACCAGTAAATGGATGAAGTATGTAGACGACTTAGAAGTATCCTTTCTACCTGAATCAAACACCTTATCAATAAGATCAGAATCAAGAGTTGGAGATAGTGATTTGGGAGTGAATCAAAAAAGAGTTGATTTATTAAAATCGAAAATGTTTTAAGATATATAGTTAAAAAAAATAATTTTTTTATTGTTTTTTGTATAACTTTTCCTTGTTTAAAAAAAATTAGCAGATAAAAAAGTGATAATTATTTTCATGTCTCGATAATGGCAAATTTATTAGATTTTCTCTAAAAAGATGATCATAAATTTTATATGTTTATTGTTATCTAGTTTTGTTTTTTTCTGGTTTTATATAAACATTAAAAAAAATGGACTTAAATGGATAATCAAAGGTCTTTTTCAAATTGGAATATTGGTATTATTCATCGGAGGGTTTTTCAAAATATTTTTCACTTTACCCCCTAATTTATTTATAAAAATATTTTTTCTTATAATTTATATATGGTGCACTGTTGGAATAAATGTAAATTTCATGATCCCTTTGATTAGTATGATTGACCAAAAAATAGTGAAAAAATAAAACTAAAAATTTACCTTAATTCTTAGAACAAAAATAAATCTATTTCCTTAATCTGTAATATAAAATTTATAAGATTTATTTTTTTCCTTTTGAAAGTCTTTTTCTTGTATACCTAGTCTTTAATGCCAAGTTTGTAATTATATATATTCCCAAAAAAAGAATGACTATTCCAATAAAGTATTTCATTATTTTTTATGTAATTACTATGTAATTACTATGTTTGAGATTTATTCATGATGCCAACTAATTTTAATATCTATTTCTTGAGATAAATTTCTTGTAACAGGACATTCTTTGGAAGCTTTTTTCAAAAAATCAATAGTTTGTTTAGAAGTGCTCTCTGGTATAAAAATATCTATTATTAGTTCTTTTATCTTCCTCTCGCTATTTTGTGTCATTAGTTTTTCAATATTTAAATATATACCTTTCAAATCAAATCCTTTCGATTTAGCTTTGATTGCCATAATGGTGAGCAGGCAAGTACCTAGAGATGTTGCTAATAAATCAGTTGGGGAAAAACTTTCACCTTTGCCACAGTGATCTAAAGGTGCATCGGTTCTAATAAGACTTCCAGATTGCAGGTGAATAGCCTCACAGTTTAAATTTCCTAAATAAGAACATTTCAATTTAGTCATTTTAAAAAAATTAAATTAGGAAAATATTATTAATAAAAAATTAAGGAACATAACAAGATTATTAATTAGAAATTTTTTATTTGCATATTAGTGGAGTATTAAGGAAATTTATCATTCAAGTTTTGAAATCAGTTTTTATATCCATATTCCTCTAAGCAATACTCAATTAATTCAATTGATTTATTAAGAGTTCTTTTATTTTTATTTTCTAGATCGAAGCATTCATTTAAAACACGTATAGATTCTTTTAAAAGTGATTCTTCTTTATTTTTATAATCTTTTACTTGATTTATATAAATTAATTTTTTAATTCCAATAATGGAAGATATGATTATTGATATTGTAAAAATTGCTATTTTGACTTTATTCATATAATTAGTTATTACAAAAATTTTAATTTATTTAATATCTAACAAATTTACATAGCAGAGAACTACGTAATTACATATGTAGCTGCTGTTATTGCAATAGCAGTAATTGAAATAAAAATGTACGGAACAACTTTTAAAGGAATATATAGATTATTTTTAGACATAAATAGAAACTTTATATAAATTTTTACATTCACTTTAAACTTTATAAGTCTTCAAATATACAAATTAATTTTCTTTGCAAAAATTGAATCCTTTTAAAAGATTAACAAATTTATAGTTATTGAATTTTCATTAAATAAAGTATCTCTAAATCATTTCTTGAGTCCGATATTTTTCTTTTTAAGAAGATTAATTCTTCTTGGCTCATTTTTGATTCTTTTATCATCAATTCTGCTTGTTCAATAGCATGTTCTATATTTCTAATTTTAATTTCTCTTATTGTCGGATCATTTTTACATGCTTTTTTAGTATTCGCATCTAGCATATTTAAAAAAACCTTGACTATCAGCTAAATTAAAACTTCTTTTTGCTACAACCGCAAATTTAATTAAAATAAATTATTATCTAGTTAGGAACTTTAACCTTAGCTAACCCTCTCTTCAATTGATCGAGTGGGTTTTTTTTATGGTGTAATATACTCCTAGCAATTACTACTAATTTGGAAGATTCAAAACTTAATCCTGACGAAAATAATTCAATCGAATCGGCCCCCAATTTGAATGGAGACAATAAAGATCTTAATGAGGGGAATAAAAAAGAAGAAAATGTTAAGGCATTTACAGAATTTCTAGAGAAAGCAAGTAATAAAGATTCTTCAGAAGAAAAAGTAAAACTTGATTCTGAGCAGCAAAAACTAAAAATTGACAAATCACTTTTTAAAAGATTTCTTAATAATGGATTTGATGGCATTTCAACTAATCCAAACTATAAGATGTTGGCATTATTAATAATCCTTTTAATTAATTTGTCTCTATTTTTTGTAATTGGTAATATGGGAAAAGCGTTTTTAAGAAATGCAGGAATTATGGGTTAGAAATTATTTATTTCTTTTTGGATATTCATCTTTACAATTTTGATTCTTCAAATGAAACTGTGATATTTTCTTGTCAAATTAATATTTAAATAAGATTTGGATAATAAAGAACCAGAAAATCCAGTCGTTTATCTTTCTAATTTAGTCAAGAAATTAGATGTAAAAAACAGAAATGGTTTAGTAGCCTTAGCAATAGTAAACCTTTTAGTAATTCTTTTATTTAAATTTTATTTGAAAGGATCTGGATTATTATCTTGAATTTCCTGCTGGTAGTATTATTCAGCATTTTCAAATTGCTTTGCTAATCTAAATGCCTTCTTAATTATTAGAAAGCCACCATATGCTCCTGCAAGCAAAGGTAATACTATTAATGGGTTAAGGGAATAATCTGAATAATTTTTCACACCTTCAACATATTCATAACCTGAACATTTAAGAAAGATAAAGCTAAAAAATGTGATACTCCAATAAATGATTGATAAAAAACCACCTTTTTTATCTCCTTCGTAGAATCTATCTAGACCTAACCCAGCCTACTATTAAGAAAATTCCTCTAACGACTGAATTTTTTTCTTGATTTTTAAGCATAATAAAAAATGTTCATTTTGAACATAACCTATTTGTCTTTGAGATGTGAGATGTTTTTAGTAACTAATCTTTAAAATAAATTCTAATGGATTTATTCTATAAATTACTAAAATATTAGTTGGTATTTTATTTAATTAATTATTAGAGATTGCATTTGAATCCAACAAGGAAATTGAAGGCCTTATATAAATAAAAATAGACCCATACATATCTTGCATAATTCTCATTTCTTCGTCTAAATATACAATTGAAATCTGGCAATTTGGCGATTCTTTATTCCAAGGTAACTTATTCCATACCTCTCTCACTGGATACCATCTATCCATAAGTAATGCACTAAATAATGGAATCTTATTAAGTCCATCAACTTTGGAAACTTTTGTCTTTTGTAAGTTCATATCAAGTAAATTATTCCTTAAAACTAAATCACTTGCTAGGGTTACTACTCTTCCACCAAAAGTAGGTAATAGTTTGAACCAACCTAAGACAGGAATTGTTGTGAGTCCGAATATTGTAGTGTCAAAAGTAGATATAAATTCTTTTTTGTCAAAATCAATCTTTTGAGCAATTCTCCCAATAGTTGATATGCCAAAGGACCCTACTTGCAATTGATGTAATTTAAAAAAAAGATTACTTTTAAATTCATCATTTAATGCCTTTTCAATAGCAAGGAAGAAAGGAGAACTTCGAAATAATTCAACATTAGAAAAAATCAATTCCCACTCTCCAGATAATGATTTTTCTGATATTTCAAAACTTAAGTTTTTAAGTGCCTCAATCAATTCATCCATTTCATTAGCTTTTTCTTCATACATAGGAGAAATTAATTTATTTAATCTTTGCCCTCTATCTGTAACAGCAGATATTTTAAATATATGTGATTTTATCTCTCCAATTTCTTTCATAACTCCAATACATTTAATACCAATTAATCTTAGGAATTAAATTTTAAGTTGATGGCAATTTTAATAATGCTGGTAATAAAATCAATTATTATTCTCCCCACCTTTTACCAATATCAAAACCCCATTCAGTGGTTAATTTAATTACTTCATCATGATTTTTGCATTTTGACAGGGATAACTTTTTACTAGGATTATTTTTTATTAGCTCAGCAATTTGATTTAGTTGCTCTATTTTTTTTAGAAAATTACTTAGATCTTTATCTGACATTTATTTAGGAACTAAATTTTTTATCATAAGTAAATATGTAATAAAGAACCCAGGCAACAAAGATAATAAGAATTGCAATCATTATATTTACTGACCAAACTACTTCTATCATGTAATTTTTTATATATTCTTAATATATCCAAAATTTACACTAAATTAACCCTTAATTATTTAAATTTAGAACAATACACTAATTTTGCTAAATGTATAAAATAGTTTTAAACAGATTAAAAAATTATGGGAGAAGCCAAGAGAAGGGAAGAGTTAGGCTTACCACCTAGAGAAAAGAAAAAGGAAAAACAAACATCGAAAAATCAACTAAACAAAATTTTAAATAAATATCCTTATTTACCTTTCATTTTAGGTTTTTCATTACTGGCAATATTAATTGTCGATTTGGTTAATTACTACAAATAGATATATAAAGAGGGGATATTTTTTGTAGAAGAAAAAATTATCTTCACAATTGCTAATTTATTTTTCCATAATAAAAATAAAACTTATGAAACCGATTAACACCACATGTGCCCTAATTTTAGGTGTATTAACTTTGTTTTCAATATCTAATGCAAATGCAGGTGGCTGCAGTTCTCATACTGAGAAGAAAGCTGAAGTTGAATGCTTGTCCGATGATCAAAAATGTATAGATACAAAAGAAAAAGAATCTCTATACAAAGTCGAGGCCTAAATGTTTGATAATCTTGGAACTGCTCTAGTACAGGCACTAGGCTTCTTTGCCATTTTTGGTTTTTTTGTTTATCAAACTTTATTCGCAGATAGTAAACCCAAAAAATCAAAATTAAATCCTAAAAAAACAAAGATTTCCGACACAAAAGAATCAATTAAAAAAGAAACTAAAAAAGGCTTATTTAATAGAAAATCTAAACCTGTTGAAGAGAATTTACCAGTCCAAAAAAAGGGATTATTTGGTAGAAAAAAAGAAGTTATTAAAGAAGATATTAAACCAAAGAAAAAAGGTTGGTTTAAATAGGTAAAGATTATTTAACTCTATTTTGATATTCTTTATACAAAAAATTTTTTTAGTAACTTTATAATTTTAGTAAGCATATATCAAAAATGAATCATAGAGAAATCACAAAAAAATATAGTGAGTTGCTTAACAAGGCTGAATTTGCAACTGGCCGTAAGGAGGTTGTGGGTCTTTTAAAAAAAGCTGCCAAATTGAAATCTCAGATTGAAATTTATTATTAGATTTAAAATTTAGTTTAATTCTAAATGTAAAAAATTTTTTTAAATAAGTTTTTACATGAGATAATCTGCATAGATTATTTTTCTTATGAATAAAAAAGGTTATACAACCGAAAGCGGTGGTAGACAGAATGGTTTCGCAATTGAACCAGAAATCAACCCCATATCAGAAGGCGAATCAAAGAAATCCATATTTTTATTTATTGGAATATTATTACCTTTTCTAATAGGCGGTTTTTATTATTTAAGGACTTTGAATATATTCTGATATCTTATAAGCCATTTTTAGCAATATATTCTTCTGAACTAACTATATCTTGCATTAAGCCCTCTGATGAAGGATTAAATCCATTTTGCTCTAAAAAAGATTTAACCTTTTCAAATTTCTGCTGAATTTTTTTTGTATATGGAGTTGTCATCAAATAATCATCTTTTTCTGTTGAGTAGTTCATTTGATTAAGTAATTACTATTACACTCAAATTTTGCAAAATATAAGATTACTAGTGAAGTTATAAATATTACATAAATAATTTAATAGTAATAAATACTTATAAGTTGTTTGTGTGAGGTCGCTATTAGCTGATTTGTTAAAGAGTACTTATAGTTACTAGTTCCATTAAATCTCTAGACTGCAGGTATTTTTGAAATACTTCAGAATAAAATGCTTTTTTAGCAGCAAATTTTGATTCGAATTCTATTACTAATCCAAGCTGCCCTCCATCCCATTCATTTGAGTTTGATTCTTGCATCAAATCTCTTTTAACTATTACTCCTCCCACAGATTTAATCCAAGGCAATACTGTCCTTATGTATTCCAGAAATAAATCGGCATTCGGAATTGAAATTTTCTTTAGCCAATAGCTCTTTGTCATCAAATCAACATATTCTGGGTAGAATATAGCATATGGAGTTGAGTATTTATCCTCAGCTATATACTTTATTGATTATAAATGGAATCCGAAAATGATTTATTAAATTTACTTCTTAAATCTCCAAATTCAGAGAGTATACAGACTATTGCCGAAAAACTTGAATTTGATCATAATTTTTCCTTTAGCAAAGATAGAAATTATTTAGAGGGTGTTTGGGAGCTTAGGTGGAGCAGTTCTAGTAGTCCTTTTTTAAAATATTCTCCTTTTATTGATAACCTTCAAATTCTTGATCCCTTTAATTTAAATGGTCTTAATTTACTTAAACCTAGAAGAATAAAATCAATTATTGGTACTGGTATATTAATAAAACTTTATTACATAAATGAAAAAAAAATTGGGGTCAGATTTACACATGCTGGTTTTATAGGTCCTAAATTTAGAAGAAAAAATATAAAAGCTATGAAAGAAATAAATAATGAACAATTAGGGTGGTTAGAGATAACTTATTTAAGTAATAAGCTTAGAATCTGCAGAGGTGATAAAGGAACTTTATTTGTTTTAAGAAAAATAAACTCGTTGACATTATTCAATAATTTTAAGGAATTTATTAAAATCTATTAAAAATATAAATTAATTCTTTATCCAAATAAACTTTAATACGAAATAAATTGGAAAATATTTAAAAGATTCTTTAGGGATTTCATAACTTAAGAAGTTTAGTGCTTTTTCTAACCAGTAACCAATATCAAATCCTAAAAGAATTTTTTCTACAATAAACCAAAATTCTTTATCAAATAAAATTCGGAAGTTTAAGTAAATATATTCCCAATGAAAGGTATTCCAATATTGGGTTAAAAATGAAGATAAAATAAGCCAAAGTGATATAAATAGAAAACTTTTAAGAAATTTATAAAATTTTTTCATATACCAGCAACTGTTTTATTGAAATTCAAATATCCCTCATTATTATTTGGATCAAATTTTATTTCCATGAAATATATCCAAAAAAATATAAAAATATTGAGAAAATTGTAAATTTTCGCGGCATTAATAATTTATTCATCTTTTTTTTGATTCTGTGCCTTTAGATTTTTATTCTTTAGAAAAAATCCTAAAAACAGAAAAGCAAAATATATTACTAAACTTATGCCAAAAATTAAAACTATCTTTGAAATATCCATAAATGATTTTTTTATATAAATTACAGCATTTTTTGCAAAGTTTTATCTATGGTAATGATTTTTTATTTATCACGAATACGAGCCTCAATTATTAAGCTAATAATATTATTTAAATCATATGCAAGTAGCTTTTGCCTGGAGCCTTTGCCTATCAGTTGGAGTTGTTTTATTATCAATTATTCCATTAACTATAGGGAGAATAAAAGCCGGATATTCTGTTGAAAATATGTCTGCTCCAAGGGCTTTATTCGATGAATTACCATCTTTTGGTAAAAGAGCAGTTTGGTGTCATCAAAATTGTTGGGAAAGTATTTCCCTACATGCCCCCGCATGTCTTCTTTGTTTGATTACTTTAACTGACTCTAATATTTCAATAACTGCAGCATTGATTCATCCTATTTTTCGTTTTTTATATATAGGAGCTTATGTATTTAATATCCCAACAGCTAGAGGTTTAATGTGGGCCTCTGGAATTTTCACAACACTTTTGCTGTACAAAGAGGGTTTGACACAATTGATATAAACTATTCAAACAATAAACTTTTCTAAATCTTTTAATTGATATTCATTGATTAGTTCCACTTTATTTGATTTTGCTAGTTGATGAGCAGACTTTGTAAATCCAGATTTCGAAACTATTATTGCATGTGTACCTTTCCAAAACAATTTCCCAGCTGAAATTTCCTGAACTGCTTTATTTCCAATAGCTTTTTCATGATCTTTGCATTGAATACATATTCTCAAATCATTTATTGACGCAATTAAGTCAACCCCTTGATCTCCTGTGTTAGGAGTTTCTTTTACTTCCCAGCCATTTTGTTTGAGAATTTCTATGCAATGATTTTCAAACCTAATACCTTTTTTATAGTTTTCCTTGTTTTTACTTGAGTAGTTTTTATCTATTAGGTTTAAACATGATTTCTCTATTTGACTCGCTATGAATACAAACCAATCTTCAGTCTGGAGCTTTCTAATAGATCCAATTATCTCATCATCAATAGTAGGATTTTCATGACAATACGATCTCCACTTCTCGAAAAATAATTCTATACTTCCAAAATTTTTTAAAATTACTTTCCTCCAAAAGTATGGGATTCCCTCTTTAAATCGTTTAGATCCATTTAATATATTTTTCTCTATAGCTTTTTCATCAAGAGGTGGATTGCCAATCCATTTTTTATAATCCTCGTTACCGTAAGCATCTATTTCCCTTAATCTAAGCCTTTCCTCTAACAAATTGTATTTGTTTTCTTCTATTAAATTATTAATTGTTTGAATAAATAAATTGGAATTTAAAGCATTATATATTTTTAACTTTTTCTTTTTAATTTGATAATTCCTTACGAATAATAAAATTAAAAAAATTATAAAAATAATTAAAATAAAAATTTTCATTAATGAGTTTATTTTTGGATCTAAAAAGTTCTTGTTTTTCTAATAACAAAATTATTTTTTGTTATTACTGAAGATTCATTTACTTCAAACCCATTAATTGCTGAAATTTCTCCTTTTATACCTTCTAATGTTAATTGCTCGATAATGCCTTTTATTACTTCATCCTCGACTAATTTCCTATCAATCCTTTCAGGTGTAATATCTGCAAGCCATTTAGAGGTCTTTTTTTTTACAACCTCTGTAGGGTTAGTTATTTTTAAGTAGATAGCCATTTTTTAAGTCATTCAGTTGAATTATAAGCATTAAATCTTCTTAACTTTTATCATTGTCATTACTTTCCCACTCAAGAAATTGAAAAACAAAAATCGCGAAGATAGAGAAGAATATTATAAACAACCCTAACCATCCTATGAATTTGTGCTCTGTAAAAAGATTTGTAAGCATTGATTTTTCTTGATATCTTGACTCCATTTCATATTGGTAAGAATCAATAACTTGAAATATATTCATAATTAATAATTTAATAAATCGTTCAATTTACAATTAATTATTTTAACCGTTTAATTTGCTAAAGGCTTCAGATAGGAAATCTGGTCTTTTTCTTATTATCGAAAAATTCAGTTTATTTATTAAGACTAAATTGACTTCAGCAGTAGTTAAGATTTCATTTTTCTTGTTAAGAAATTTTGAAATTATATTAATTCTAGGACTTTTATCAATATTGAATTCGCTTTCGATTTTTATTTTTTCACCAAGCAATAAAGGAGATTTATATTTTATTGAAGTATTGATTAAAGGTAAATCTAATCCTTTTTTAGTTAATTCGAAATAACTTATACCAACTTCTGAAAGTGCATTTATTCGGCTTTCTTCAAGCCAATTAAAATATTTACCGTGCCACATTACACCTGCATGATCTGCATGTTGAGGTAAAACAATTTTTTCTATTTTCCAAACTGGTTTTGAGTTCATCTTTTATTTAAAAAATATATTTATTCAATGAAAAAAACTTATTTTGATATTGTAGATTAATTTTGTTTATTAACATAAGAATCATCAAAACTATATTTATAAAGTTATGTTTAATCGTAAAAATAGAAGTAGAAAAATGAAGAAGATTTTTCAATGGGAGGAATATTTAAATTGGAAAAACATGTCAAAGGAACAGAAATTAAATTTTAAGAGGGCGTGCTTATTCCCATTTCTCGTGTATGTAGTTTATGTTTTTCTTAATCAGTACTCCTTTGCAATTCTTTTGTTACTAGGTCTTTATTTTTTAATTAGATTTAAAAATAGAAATAAGTTGGGAAGATGAATATTTTTTATTTTAATTTATTTAGATTTGTTTTAAAATTTTCCAATTTTTCTAATTAACTTTATTTGCATATGACAATAGTATTAGATAAATTTTTTTTATGAAAAGAATTATTTTGTTTTTATGTGTATTAGTTTTTTCAATATTTTCTAATACGAATAATTTATTAGCAAAAGAAATTGAAAATAACATTAAAAGAAATATTTCTAATGAAATTGAAGAAATTAAACCTGATAATAAAAAAACTAATATTTCTAATTCTTCAGCAGAAGATATTTTTGGTGATGAACAAACTTTTCCATTCGTTGCAGGTTTAGGGAAAAATGCAGCTCATTAATTTCAAGGTTCTTGATAATTTAGAAAAAGATTTTTTTAATACTAATGAAAGGCCTTAGGGTTCTAGAGCTTTCTGAAGCACTTAATGTTGATAGCTCTGACTTATTAGCTGTTTGTGCAATTCTAAAAATAAAAGCCACATCTAGATTAAGCATGCTTTTATTTGAAGAATGTAAAAAGATAACTGATTACTATGAAAATAAAAATTAGATTTTTTATATAAATATATTTATTTTTTTATCTCTTTAATCATTGATACTAAAGTTGAATGAATATCTTCTTCAGATATCTCATTTTTAAAATTGATAATTGCTGACTGGCCGTCATAATTGATTTTTATATAACTGTTATTAATTTCTTCCATATAAGCATTCTCAAATCTTGATATCTTTCCATAATGAATAAGATATTTGTGAACCGAATCAATGTGATCATTGTTCATATGATCACAAACTCTTTTACTTGTTTCTTTACTAATAATTTTCATTTAAAAAATAAATTTGTTTTAAGCTAATGTACTTTTTCATTATTCAAAGTTTTAATCATTTTAATTATTAAATTTTTTACTTCATCTTTATCAGCAGCTCTTACCAAGTTATTTCTCAAATTTGATGCTCCTTTAAAGTCTTTACATGTCCACGAGATGTGTTTCCTTGCAATTAGCAAGCCGTGATCTCCTTTTTCTTTTATTAATTCATCAAGATGCTCAATAATTAAATATAGTTTTTCTTCTATGTTTGGTTCTTTAAAATTTTTATTTTCTCTAATGGCATAATCTATTTCTCCTATTTTCCATGGGGATCCTAATATTCCTCGTCCAATCATTACACCATCAGCATTTGTTTTTCTTAAACAATTAAGAGCGTCATCTGGATTTTTGATATCTCCATTAGCAATTACTGGAATTTCCAATAACTTTTTAAGTCTCCCGATCATTTCCCAATCTGACTTTCCTGAAAAACCCTGTTTTCTAGTTCTTCCATGAAGTGTGATCATCGTTGCTCCCGCATCTTGAAGTTTAAATAAGAAATCCTCAATATTTTCTTCTTTAGTATCCCATCCGAGTCTTGTTTTTACTGTTACTGGAACCTTAACAGCTTTTACAACATTTTTGACTAACTCTATAGCAAGTTTTCGGTCTTTAATTAAAGCACTACCTCCACCTTTCTTTGCAATTTTTTTTACTGGACATCCCATATTTATATCAATTAAGAATGCTCCAGAGTCCTCAGCTTGTTTCGCGGCTTCAGAAACAGCATATGGCCTATTGTCAAATATTTGTACCCCAATTGGACCTTCTTCTAAATCTATTTGATTGATTTTTTGTGTTCCAAATCCTTTTTTAAGACTCGTGGCATTTATCATTTCTGTAAAAAGTAAAGAGTTTGGAGCCCATTTACGGACAAGTCGCCTAAAAATGTTATCTGTAACTCCTGCTAATGGCGATAGCATCACCTTACTCGTAATTATCCTGTTAACTCCCCTCCCTTTTAGCTTTATGTTTGAAGACATGTAATTTTAAATTTATTTAAGCTTTCTTTATTATAAATTCTGATATGGAGATGATTTTATGTTTTCTATTTATTTCTTAATTTATAATAAGTGCTTTTACTTAAATAGGCCTAATTGATTAATTTTTTTGTTAGTTTATGTTGAGTTAAGATTTAAAAAAGGAATTTTTTATTGTTTATATTAGTATCTATTTTTCTTCCAATAATTATTTTTATTGCACCAATAAATGTAAAAGCTATTCAAGGTAATTTAGATTTATCGAGTGCTCAAACTTCTGTTGGCAAAAGATTTGCTAAAGTTTTTTGTGATGCAAAGAGGGAAGGATTGGATTCTGATTTTGCTAGTGAATATGCTTTAAATAATACATATCTAAAATTTGTAGCATTTCCAGACGATGACGAATATTTGGATAATTTATGGAATTTCACCCATAATAATATATTAGATAATTGTGGTGAATTTGTAGATATAAATGATCTAAAAGACCTTGAGATTTTTTTTAAAGAAGAAGGTTTAATTGCATCAAATAGGGAACTCTATTTACCAACTTTTGAGAATAATTAGATTAAATTTTTAGCATGTACTAAAATATATATAGAATATGAAATTTTATGAAACTATTAGGTTTAAATTCACCTGAAATATTCATAATTTTAATAATTTTGCTTTCAATTCTAGGTCCAAAAAGAATTGAAAAAGGTTTCTTATTATTTAAAAAACTATTAAAATTTCTTTTAA
>QCCL01000013.1 GCA_003281255.1 Prochlorococcus sp. AG-347-L02 | reverse complement strand
GTGTTTCGCAAGATCTTTCAGAGATTCTTTTTCGGGCATCCCTGTTCTCCCTCCTGCTCTAGTTAAAATTATTGTTTGCGTTACGTCTGGGGTGGTTAACTCAGCTTCATGATATGCTGCAGCAACTTGAAAAGCACTTACTCCAGGAACAACCTCGATTTCAATTTTTTCGTTTTTTAAAATTTCGATTTGCTCTCTAATTGCTCCAAAAAGGCAAGGGTCTCCATCATGCAACCTTACAACAGTTTTTCCTGCCTGAAATTTTTCTATCATAATTGAGGTGATTTGCTCTAAGTTGAGCGAACTAGTTTTTATTTTTTCAGAACCTTCTTTGGCAGAATCTAAAATCTTTTCAGGAATTAGAGAATCAGTCCAAATAATGACATCTGCAATTTTTATTTTTTTTAATGCTTTTAAAGTTAATAATTCTGGATCGCCTGGACCAACACCAATAAAGCATATTTTTTTATCCATTCTTTCTATTTTTACCACTATATGTTCTCAATCTTAAAAAAAATATTCCAATTAATCCAGAAGAAAAGAGAAAAATACTTATAAATTGAGCCATTCTTATACCGCCATCACAGAAAGGGGGAAGTCCACCAATGCATAGTGGGTCAGTTCTTAAACCTTCAATCCAGAATCTTCCAAAGCTATAACTTATTAAATAAAGACAGCTAATAAAGCCAGGCCTGAAAAAATCTGTTTTATTTTGTTTATTAAAGGTAATAATAAGAACGATGAAAATTAAAAGATTCCACAATGACTCATAGAGAAATGTAGGATGAAAAAATTCATAATTAAGAAATTCTAAAGGCCTATTTTGGATAGGTATAAATAATTTCCAAGGCAAATTTGTAGGAACTCCAAAGGCTTCATTATTGAAAAAATTTCCCCACCTTCCTATTGATTGTCCAAGAATAATCGAGGGTATTAATATATCTATAAAAGTTTTTAAATTAATTTTTTTCGACTTACAAAAATAGATAATAGATACTAATCCTCCAATTAGACCTCCATGGATTGCAATTCCTCCTTCCCAAACTGCAAGAAAAGAAGGTATTTGAATGATTTTATTGAATATTGTAAAAGAAGTAAAAAAGTTCTCTCCGCTATATTGTCTCCACTCAAAAATTACGTAATAAGCTCTAGCTCCTATTATTGAAGTGATTATTAATGATGGAAGTATTTCACTAATGTAGTCTGGGTTAATATTTCTTGCCTTTGCAAGTTTTTTAGAGATAAATAGGCCTATTAAAACTGAAACCGAAATAAGCAGTCCGTACCATCTAATAGTTATAGATCCTAAATTTAGAAAAGTTTCTCCTGGAGATTGTATAAAAGCTTGCAGTATAAGCATTTAAAGAAAGTTAGATACCCTCTGCTGCTTGCACTTTTTCCACTTGTTTTTTCTTTAATACTAAAAGTATTTGTGTTAAGCCTACACCAACGAAGAATGCAATCAATCCAATTACTCTATAAGGGCTCTGAAGTACAACCTCAGCATCTAATTGCCCAAAGCCGCCAACGTTGGGATCATTAGTGAGAGGGTCGCCTGCATTAATTTTGTCTTGTGCTTTTACGATAAGTTGAGGACCAACAGGCACTGCTTCAGTAGTTATCTCGCCATTATCGTTTTTTATATTGACCTTGTAGCTACCATCTTCAATTGTTTCTATTGAATTTATAGTTCCTGAGGTGGAAGAAGTGAAAACTACATTATTGCTTTTGTCTCCAGTTGGGTATACCTGACCTCTACCTCTATTGCCTCCGATATGTAAAGAGTATTTTCCATAGTGATATTCTTTATTAGTAGATGGATCAGGGGAAAGTACAGGGAAAACTATTTCTTTATTAGTATCGCCAGGTAAAGGTCCTACAATGATGATATTATCTTTCTCTTCACTGTAATTAGTGAAATACACACCTTCTGTCTCCTCTTTGATTTCTTCGGTCCATCTTTCTTGTGGAGCAAGTTTAAAACCATCAGGCAGCATTACAACAGCACCAACTTGTAATGGGACTTCAGAACCATCAGCACCGATCTCTTTCAAATCATTTTTGTAGGGTATTTTGACTACAGCTTTGAAAACACTGTCTGCGCCAACAGATTGTGGAACCTCTGCAATTGTAGGCATCTGAGCTAGATGACAATTTGCACAGACTATCTTTCCTGTGGCTTCTCTTGGGGATTCATAGTTTTGCTGAGCCCAAAATGGGTAAGCAAAAGTGATCTTTGGATAAAACACAATGCTCGAAATGAAAAGTAAAGTACAGATAAATAAACTTGTTTTTTTCATGATTTGATTTTTAAGATCTTTCATTTTTTTATGCCCACCATGGATTTTCATTAGTTCTAAAGTCAGTTTCTGACCATTGTTTGACGAGTACAGCATCATCTTCAATATCAACATGAGCTAGAGCTAAAGATAAAGGAGCAGGCCCTCTTACTACCTTCCCATTTGTATCGTACTGACTGCCATGACAAGGACATATGAATTTATTAGCACCACTATCCCATGGGACAACGCAACCTAAATGAGTACAAATTGCATTTAAACCAAATTCTCCTATTTGCCCACCCTCATTAACTATTAAATAAGTTGGATCTCCCTTTAGACCCTGCACTAGACTTCTGTCTCCTGCTTGATGGTTAGCTAACCAACCTGTCTTAGTTATTGGATTCCCTAATTCATCTTTAGCAGAAGTTCCACCTCCACCACCGCCTGCTCTTAAAGGCATGAAATAATTCGCTACAGGGTAAAGGGCTCCTAAAGCTACACCAGTTGCAGTACCAAATGTAAGAAGATTCATAAATTGCCTTCGACCCATTGAAGGGACATCATTGGAACTTAATTGAGTCATTCGCTACTTGGTTCTGTTATTTATTAGTTATTATGGAGCAAATTGTTCAATATCTGTTGCAAATAGATAGGACTTTTAATAATTTAAAGTAAAAGTTTAGGAAGTCTTAATTAATTTATTTAAATGAACCCATTACTAGTAGATGAAGTTATACATTATTTAATTCATCGCTGGGGAAAAAAATATGATTTTAGACTCTTTAGAAGAGGAAAATTTATTTATTTTCAGATGATGTGGGGATTTCTTGGACAGGAATCATTCCCTTTAAGTGAACATGAATATAAAAAATCGATAGCGGATAAAATCGAGATTTTAAATAGATGTGGATATTCAGAAGAAGTAAGGGAATGGCTAAAGAAAGTTAATGCAAAGCCAAGGTTAGGAAGAGCTGTCAGCTTGCAACTAAATTTTAATGAGAAGATGAAAGAGTTTTTGACTTAAGATTTTCTGATAAGTAAGTTAATCCAGTACCCACAAAAAATAAAAACACAATCGATATAGATAGCAATGACATTGTCAATGGGTCGGTTGAAGGGGTAATAACTGCAGATAATATTGCTGAGGAAATTACAACTATCTTCCAATTCGAAATCATTTTTTCTGTTGTGATTATTCCAAGAGAACCAAGAATAAATTGTAATACTGGCAATTGAAAAGCTATTGCAGTGCTTGACATTAATAAGAGAACAAAATCAAAATATCTTTCTATAGACCAAGTTGGTTCAACAATATCAGCACCGAAACTAATGAAGAAATTTATTGCTGCAGGGACTAATATCCACCATGAAAAAATTAATCCTAAAAAAAACAGAAGACCTGAACCAAAAACTGCAGGCAAGATAAGGCTTTTTTCTTGTTTTGTTAAACCAGGAGAAATGAATAATATTATTTGATAAAAAATATAAGGCATAGAAACTATCAATCCGCTGTAACCTGCAACTTTAATAGCGACAAATAAAAACTCTCCTGGAGCAAGTTGTAGTAAATGAATATCACCAGCTGGAATTTCTAAAAAGGATATTAATGGCTTTATGATTAGAAAACTAAAGAAAATTGAAATAAGTATTGAGTAAATTGAGTTTAGTATCCTTTGACGAAGCTCCTCTAAATGATCACTAAAAGTCATAGAATCTGAAAATTTATTTTCACTTTGACCTGTACCTCTCATTATTATTTGTTAAAGATTGTGTAAAAAAAAGGATTAAAAATACTATTGTCAAAGTCCAATTTATTTTTCGATAAATTTAATTATTTGCTTAATTTAGGATTAGTTGGATCTGGCAATAAGAAAGGAGGCGCATCATTTAAAGATGATTCACCATAAGTTTCATATTCTCTATATCCACCCATTTTCCCATTTGTTTTCATTAAAGCGCTTACGAAGGCAAGTAGTAAGAAAACAGTAGGAGCTCCAATTATTAAAGCAGCACCAAATAGATATCCAATAATAAATTCTGGAAAACTATGATTTCCTAAAAATTCATGAGTGCCCAAAAGAAAATCAAACATTTAAATTTAAAAATTTTTTTTATTATAAACTAAATTACTGTTTTAAGATTTTTTTTAATGTAATCTTCTCCTCTTGTAGGATTTCCCCAAATAATTTCTCCATTTTTGAAGGAAACGCAACCCGGCCCACCGTTTTTGATTTTTTGCAAATCTTTAATCTTTACTAAATTAATTGGAACTTTAATGTTTCTTTTTGCCTTACTAAATAAAGCAGCTAAATCTGCAGCTATTTGAAGATCTTGTTCGGATGCTACTTGAGATGAAGACTTCAAAACTACATGACTGCCTGGTGATTCCTGAGCATGAAACCATAAATCACCTTTTTTTGAGAACTTAAAGCTTATCAAATCATTTTGCCTCATATTTCGCCCTACCTGAAGCTTCAATCCTGTGGGAGACTCAACTTGAATTGGCGAAGATTCTATCTCATATGTATTTTTCTGATCTTCTCTTTGCTTCTTGATGTTGATATTAAACTCGTTACAAATTTCTTCCATAATTTCTTCTAGTAGCTTGATTCTCATAAAAAGTTTTTCATGATTTAAAGAATTTAAATTTTCTAGAAGCGTAGTGAATTCATCCAATCTCTCTATATTTGTTTTGTAAATACTTAATCTTTCTTTTATTAATTCTCTAGATCTCTTTAGTTTTTTTGATTTTTTATATAGTTTTTGTCCTTTTATGATATCTTGTTTTTTAATTTCATTTGAAGAAAATATATTATCAGCTTTTTCTTTATATATCTCGTAGTTTTCCGATTTTGTCAGAAGATCATATTGAATATTTAAATTCTTTTTCTCAGTATTGGTCTGTTTAAAAATTATCCCTTCAATTTTCTTTTCCAATAGTTCAAGTTTTTTTTGTTTTAGATGATAATCATAATAATTCTCTAAACTGGTGCATAAATCTATTTTATTTTCGCAATTAATTTCCTTATCAAAAAACCAAACGCAATAAAAATTTTTGTTAAATGTAGAAAAGTTAAAGTTATTGTTTTTAAACCTTTTTATCCAAATCTTCCAATTTTTAAATATCTCCTTTAAGTCTGAATCATTAATGAAATCAATATTTTTTTCCATTATTTCTGAATTAACAGTTTCGCTAAAAACCTCTAATTGTTTTGTAAGGATAGGGCTAACTCCTTGATAGGTATTTATTAAACAGTATTTCAAAGACTCAGGTACTATTGAAATTGAGTCTTTCCATGATTGAAAAGACTCATCTACTCGAGGTTGTTTTTTGAGATTGACTGGAGGGCTAGAATAAATTGATCCTGTTGAAATTGTTCTAAAACTAGATTGACTTGATTTAATTTGTTTACCAACGGCAATTATTTTATGTTTATTATCCAAATAAAAAATATTACTATGTTTTCCCATTAATTCAAAAATTAAATATTTATTAATTTCATCTCCAGGTTTTTTCGCAAAACTAAATTTTATAACTCTCTCGAAATCATCTTGATCAATCGAAATTAAAGCCATATACTTTAATCCGTATCTTATTTGTTTAGATAGTGTGCTTTCTCTCCCAATCTTTTCTGGCTTATTTATCTTTAGTATTCTTGGAGAGTCTCCATTCCATGAAACTTCTAACCATGTTTGAGAATCAACTCCTCTGAAACATAATTGAATTGTATTAGGCTCTGGTTGTTGGGCAGTCTCAAACTTTGTAGGTAAGATGTTCTTTGTTAAATAATGTAAGACAGATCTAATAGATGTAATATCCATTATCTGTGGAACACCTTTTTGCATTATTCCTTTTTTATTCACAAGATGTTTATCTTACTGTAAAAAATTTAATATGAAAAATCAAAAAAAACTTATTATCCTTACTGGCCCCAGCGGGGTAGGTAAAGGAACAGTTGTTAAAGAAATATTAGGTAAAGAAAAAAATTTTTGGCTTTCAATATCTGCAACTACTAGAGAACCTAGAGAGGGGGAGAAGGACGGAGAAAATTACTACTTTTTAAATCAAGAAAAGTTTAAAGAAATGATTGAACAAAACCTGTTCCTTGAATGGGCTCAATTCGCTGGAAACTACTATGGAACACCTTTGTCTTCTGTTAATGAGAAAATCAAAAAGGGATTTACCGTACTACTTGAAATTGAAGTAGAGGGTGCAAGGCAAATAAAAAATAAGTTTCCTAATTCACTTTCAATATTTTTACTTCCTCCGGATAAAGAAGAGTTAGAGAGAAGAATAAGAAATAGAGGTACAGAAAAAGAAGAGGCAATTAAAAAAAGACTCTCAAGGGCTAATTATGAGATTTCAGTATCAAATCAATTTGATTTTGCATTAACTAATCACAATGTTAATGAAACAGCAAAAAAAATAATCAAGTTAATAAAAACTTGATTATTTTCTCTTTATCAACTCATTGGATGGAATAATAAATCTGGGAAAAACCTATTAAATTCAATAATTATTCCAGCTGTAAGGCTTAGCCAAATTGCTGCTACCACTGGAGCAGATCTGACAAATTTTGTGTTTAGAATTTTGAACATTTGTTTTATGAAAGTTTTTAAGGATGTTTAGCGAGGACCATTAAGTGTGATATTATTATCCTTCTCTCTTAGATCTCCATTTCTACCTTGTTTATTAGCAAGAAGAGGCCATTGAGCTCCTTTTACAAGACATTTTCTGGCTAAGTCTAAGTCAATAATGATCTCAAGATCTGCTGGATTCTTAGTCTTTTTTGATTCAATAAGATACTCTCTTCCTGACCAACCTATAATTCCAGCAATATAAATGAACAATACTCCGGGAATAAGTAAATCTCCTTCATGACCTCTATTTAAAAGGGCTCCCCATGGCTCAAGAGGAGGTCCAATTATTAAATGTGGAAGACCATCATCTCCGCATGATGCTTTTCCATATCTTTCAAATCTTGCGATGTCTTTTTGTGTAGTTGCAGAATTTGCTCTCTCAATGAATTTGGGATTCTCAGAGCATTTTGTGAGGGCTGAAGCAGTATATTCTGTGCTAGCTCTATCTGCGTTTAATGCAGGCCCATTTGCAGCTAGAGCAGTTGGAGTAATTCCGAGGAACAGAAAAACTGAGGTTATGATTGAAAAAAAGAATTTCATAAGTTGCAATCTTTAATTCCTTATAGTGTGTTAAGAAAGAAATTAATATTAAAATAAAACAAGTTGAATCAAAAATGCATAAAGTTTTAGCTATTGAAACAAGTTGTGATGAGACATCTGTCTCAATAGTTTCTAATATTGGCGATACTTTCAGAATACATTCAAATATAATTGCCTCTCAAATTGAAGATCATTCAAAATGGGGAGGAGTAGTGCCTGAACTTGCAGCTAGAAAGCATTTAGAGTTATTACCTTTTGTTTTAGATAAGGCTTTAGAAGAATCAAAAATTAAAATTGAGGAAGTCGATTATATTGCGTCAACTGTAGCTCCTGGATTAGTTGGTTGTTTACGTGTTGGCTCTATAACTGCAAGATCACTTTGCATGTTACATTCAAAACCATTTTTGGGGATACATCATTTGGAGGGGCATTTATCTTCAATTCTATTTTCAGAAAACTATCCAAAGAAATCTTTTCTTACATTACTTGTTAGCGGCGGGCATACTGAATTGATAAAGGTTGATGATAGAAGGGGGATGCAAAGACTCGGGAAAAGTTTTGATGATGCTGCTGGAGAAGCATTTGATAAAGTTGGCAGACTATTAGGTCTTAGTTATCCAGGAGGACCGGCAATTGAAAAGATTGCTAAAAATGGGGACCCAATGAAATTTAATTTACCAAAATGTAAGATCTCTGATAAAAAAGGTGGATTTCTTAAATATGATTTCTCTTTTAGTGGTCTAAAAACTGCCGTATTAAGATTAGTTGAGAGAATAAATTTGGATGGGAAGACCGTTCCAGTTCCAGATATTGCTGCAAGTTTTGAGAGAGTAGTGGCAGAGGTCTTGGTAGAGAGAACAATAAAATGCGCAGAAGATAATAGCTTGGATAATGTTGTTGTGGTTGGGGGAGTGGCTGCAAACAATACATTAAGAAAAATGATGATTAGTGAAGCTAGTAAAAAATCTATTAAAGTTCATTTAGCTCCTCTTGATCTTTGTACAGATAATGCGGCAATGATTGGAGCGGCGGCGTTGTTCAGAATCAAATTTAAGGATCATTTAAGTTCCCTTAAATTAGGTGTCGCAGGAAGACTATCAATTGAACAAGCAAATAGCCTTTATGAAGAAATTCCTCCTTTCTAATTTCAATGAACAAACATCCTAAAATCGAAATTAAAGAGACAAAAAACTTAGTTGATAAAAAGGAACTGAATTTATGGAAAAGAGGTTTTACCCCTCAAGCTGAAATATGGAATGGAAGGATGGCAACTGTTGGTATAGGAATTATTTTTATAATTATTGCTTTAATAAGCCAGTTTTCTTAATAGAAATAAAATTAATTTTCTTAAAAGTAGTTTTCAAAGAATTTTTTAAATTGCTCTTTTTCAGCTGATGAATTAAATTAAAAAGTATTGTATTTATTGGACTTGAGATAATATTATTGATTTAATCAAAATAATGAATATTTTATTATTTATAATTTTATATGACGCCTGAAAGGCTCGGATTACTTTGGGGGATAACTGTATTTGCAGGTGCTTGCGCTCGATTATTTTCTTCTTTTACAGGATTCCCAAGTGTTGTTATTTTATTGCTTTCTGGATTATTCATTGGAAGATCAGGATTAGGACTGGTTGAGCCTTTAGATCTCGGACAAGGGCTTGAAACTATTGTGGGGCTTTTGGTCTGTTTGGTTCTTTTTGAAGGAGGATTAAATTTAAAACTGCCTGAGGGGAATATAAGAAATACTGTTTTAAAAATTTCATTGGTAAGACTTTTTATTTCATTATCAGCTGGAATTTTTATTGCTCATTGGCTGGCTGGCCTCTCATGGCAAGTCGCAGGAATATATAGTGCCATAGTTCTAGCTACTGGACCAACAGTTGTCTCTCCATTAGTGGAACAAATAAAATTAGCTTCCCCACTCTCGGAAGTTTTAAAAGCTGAAGGGTTGTTACTTGAACCAATTGGTGCAGTACTAGCATTACTGCTTTTAGAACTGACTTTAGGGGACCTTCGTGGGATTAACGATGTATTTATAGCATTGATGCAAAGATTAGGGGGAGGAGTTTTAATCGGATTAAGTGCAGGTTGGTTACTATCAGAAATTTTAAAAAAAATAAAAAATGAAGCCTCATTTGGTATAGAGCTTCAAGTAACCCTTGGATTTATTTTCCTTGTGTATGGAATTTGCGAATATTTTTTGCCAGAATCAGGCTTGCCGGCTTCAGTCGCGGCAGGTTTTATTGTAGGCAAAAGAGAAATTATAGATAAGGAGAGATTGGATAATCTAATAGGTGAATTAGCTCAATTAGCAATAACAGTTCTTTTTCCTCTTTTGGCCGCTGACGTTTCTTGGGGTGAATTAAGTCCGCTTGGCTGGGGAGGGGTTGTTTGCGTTTTTATGTTGATGGTAATTGTTCGCCCTATCTCTATCTGGATAGCAACAATTGGGAGAGAATTGAACTTAAAAGAAAAAATATTTTTAGCCTGGTTAGCCCCAAGAGGTATTGTTACTGCAGCTGTAGCTTCTCTTTTTTCTATCAGATTAGAGCAGGCTGGTATCCTTGGGGCTGGCCGTCTCCAAGGTTTGGTTTTTCTTACTATTTTGATGACAGTAGGAATACAAGGACTTTCAGCTAAACCTTTGGCAAATAGACTTGAATTAGGCCAAAAAAATAATTTTGATTAATTAAAGACATCTTTCAATTCGAGTTCTATCAGTTTTACTCTCTGCGAAAAGCTCCCAACTTTGAATTAAATCTGGCCCACTGAGAGATCCAAAAAAGGCTACTCTTAATGATTTCATTAGTATCCCTTTTTTAATATTATGCTTTTTTGAAATTTCGTTTATTATTTCTTTGCCTTTTTCTTTATTTAGTTTTATAGTATCCCGCTCAATTAAGTAATTTAAGATTAGTTTTAGAGATAATTTGCTATCCCTGTTTTTAAGAAAATCTTGACCTTCTTTTTGGATTTTAGGTATTAAGAAAAATGGTTTTGATTGATCAACTGAATCTTTTAAAAGAGTCATAGAGTCTCTAATCAAAATTGCTAATTTACGAGCCCATTCTTGAGATGGCGGTTCCCAACCATTATCATCCCAGTATTTACTAAAGATCTCACTTAACTCTATTGATTCCATATTTTTTATATATTGAGAATTAATCCAGTTGAGTTTTTCCCAACTGAATTTGGCTCCAGCTTTATTTATTTCTGATAAGTCAAAAATTTCAGATATCTCTTCAAGTGAAAGTATTTCTCTATCGGCAGATTTTGGAGACCAACCTAAAAAGGCCATATAGTTCGATAAGGCCTCAGGTAAATACCCCATTTCTCTAAATTCGTCGATTGAAGTAACGCAATCTCTCTTAGATAATTTTTTCCCTTCGCTATTCAGTATTAACGGTGTATGCGAAAAAGTTGGCAAATTAAAATTTAATGCTTTATAAATTAATATTTGTTTTGCAGTGTTCGAGATATGGTCTTCACCCCTTACAACATGAGTAATACTCATAAAATTATCATCAACTACAACTGCAAGATTATATAAAGGATCTCCAATCTCATATCCCTTAGCCCTTCTTGATAAAACTAAATCACCACCCAAATCCTTCCCTTGCCATTTGATTTCGCCTCTTATCTGATCTACCCATTTAATTTCAATTTTTTCATCAATCTTAAACCTTATTACTGAAGTCCTCCCTTGGGATATGAATGTTTCTATTTCTTCTTTTGAAAGACTTCTGTGTCTATTATCATGCTTTGGAGGTAATCCTTTCTTTTTTTGTTCTTCTCTTAATTCAGATATTTCATCTTCTGTTGTAAAACACCTATATGCAGCTCCACATTCCAATAGTTTTTTGATATGACTTTTGTGAATCGAAATTCGGTCACTTTGCTTTATAGGCTCTTCGTCCCAGTTAAGTCCAAGCCATTTCAAACCCTCTAATATATTTTTCGTATATTCAGATTTAGATCGAAGAAAATCTGTATCTTCTATTCTGATAAGAAATTTTCCACCTATTTTTTGTGCATACAACCAGTTGAATAGTGCTGTTCGCGCTGTCCCAATATGAAATAAACCCGTTGGACTCGGGGCTAGTCTTAAACGTTTTTCCAAATTTCTTTTAGAAAAAACGGGACCGACGGGATTCGAACCCGCAACTTCCGCCGTGACAGGGCGGTGCTCTAACCAGTTGAACTACGGTCCCAGAGTTTTGTTCTAATTTTATTTAGAACTTCATTCTTAAAATTATCAGATCATAATACTTAATTTATGGGGTTGTAATAAAAAAAATTTATTAATTTGAGGATTTACATAAATAATTGGTTTTTCAACTGACTTAGTATAAACAACTATTTATTTTTGAGGTCTAAAACCAGCAGGTTCTATCAACCTAACTTGATTGCCTCTAGCAGTAAATTCTCTGCCTTGGTCACTTTGTACGACAACTCTACCACCAGACTTAACTCTGATAACTCTTGCACGAACCCATCCTAAAGCTGCTGATTCGAGGACTTTAACTACGTCCCCAGGTTGAAGATCTAACTCCATCTTATGAAAAAATGATTTACATAATGTTGATCAAACGCGTCGTGGAGGACTTGAACCCCCGACATCAGGTTTTGGAGACCTGCGTTCTACCAACTGAACTAACGACGCATCTAAGTGATTATAAGCGTCTTTGTGACCAATAAGTTGATTAATTTACAACTTTATCGATCAAAGCGTTGTTTTACGCGAGTAGCTTTTCCTACTCTATCTCTCAGATAGAATAACTTAGCTCTTCTTACTTTACCTCTACGTTCAACTTTTAGAGAGGCAACCTGTGGACTATGTAGCATAAATACTCTTTCAACACCTATACCCTGAAAAATTCTTCTAACAGTAATAGTCTGGTTAATACCTCCATGCCTTTTTGCTATTACAACGCCTTCATAAGGTTGGACTCTTTCTTTATTACCTTCTGTAATTTTTACTCCAACTTTAACAGTGTCCCCAACATATATTTCAGGTAATTCTTTTTTTAATTGTGAATTCTCAAATTCCTTAATAAGTTTGGATGCGTTAAAGGTTTGCGTAGTCTCAGAAACCGTATTTTTTTCTTTTTGTTTAACTGCTACATCAACGGATGCGTCAGCTTTAATACCGGTTTCTAATTCCTTCTCTTGTTTCTCTTTGGCCATTTTGGTCTTTATTGTCCTACAAGTTCTATATCTTAACCTTTTGACTCGCCTTTAGTAACCTTTTTGGTAAATGAAATTGTTTTTGAAAACATTTGGAATCCTGTTACGAGCATCCATAAAACTCCAAGGGAATTCAATATTACGTATATAAGTTCTCCATTATCTCCAAGCCATTCGCCCTCATGGAGAGACATTAACCAATGAACTTGTTCTCTAGAGTAACCTAGTAAATCTTTTGAAACCCTATAAAGAAGACCAGTAATTGAAGATATAAACAATGGAAGAAAAACCCAGGGCGCCAAAGCCTTATGAAATTGCCTAGAATTAAATAAACTTTTCATTTTTGTTTCTTTCCCATTGTTATTGATAGATTTAAGGTAGCCAAGTCCATAAAGGCTATTTTGAAGATATTTACCTATTACTATTATTTATTCCAATGAGACATTTTGCAGATCTTTTGTTAAATAAAAATAATTCCAAAGCTAATGATCAAGTTCCTTTTATTCAGAGGAGGAGAGGAATTGAAATAAAGTCTTCACGGGAAATAAATTTGATGAAAAAATCCAGCAGGATTGTAGCAACTGTTTTGAGGGAAATTAATGACTTAATTAAACCTGGAATGAGTACAAAAGATTTAGATGATTTTGCAGAAAAGAGGATAAAAAGTTTTGGAGCTGTGCCAAGTTTCAAGGGCTACCATGGATTCCCTTCTAGTATTTGTTCTAGTATTAATAATGAGGTTGTCCACGGGATTCCAAGTAAAAATAAAATAATTAAAAACGGTGACTTGGTTAAAATTGATACAGGGGCATATTTAGATGGTTTCCATGGAGATAGTTGTATATCAATTTGTGTAGGAGAAGTTAGTCCAAAAGCTCAAAAACTTAGTGATATAGCTTATAAAGCATTGTATGCAGGGCTTTCGAAAATAAAGGCAGGGAATACACTTCTAGATGTGGCTGGGGAAATCGAAGACATTGTTGTAAAAAATGGCTTTAGTGTTGTAGAAGACTATACAGGTCATGGAGTTGGAAGAAATCTCCATGAAGAACCGTCGGTATTTAATTTTCGGACTAAAGAATTGCCCAACGTCGTCCTTCGTGAAGGAATGACATTGGCGGTTGAACCTATTGTTAATGAAGGGACTAAATTTTGCAAAACACTAAATGATAGATGGACCGTAATAACAAAAGATGGGAAACTATCAGCCCAATGGGAGCATACAATTGTTGTTTTAAAAGATGGGATTGAAATATTGACAGATCGAGATTTCTAAATATTAGGATTTGTACTTATAGATAATTTGGCAATACAAAAAATTATAAAATTCCTTCAATGGGAAAAGTATGTAGGTTAAAGGGTTTGGACTAATTATTACTAAATAATTTTTTGAGTTGGCTAAATCATAAATTTTTTCAGAAACAAATTTGGGACTCATTATTCCAATAGGATTTAGTTCTGATTTAAAAGGCCCTAAGATGATTTTTTTTATTATTAATTTTTTTTTGGTATTTTTGTCCAGAAGATTTTTTTTGAAAGAAACTAATTGACCAATAAGGGATTTACTAATCTCATATGATGGATTTAGGGCGGGTAATATTTCTGCTTCAGATGTATTTATCCAAACTTCTTTTTTTATTAGTGAATCATTGCTTAGAGCAATATCTTCAAATAAATTTAAAAATTTGAATTTACTTAATGCATTTATCTCTATTGAGTTTTCATAATTGGAATTTTCTCTACTCAAATCATAGATACCATGATTCAAAATTAAAATGTCTACATTTTCTAATTGTTTTTTTAATGACGACTCCTTCCCACATTCCCATTTAATCCATTCATTTGGAGATTCAAGATTTATTTCATAATTATTTTTACTATGAGTAAATCCAATCACTCTATATCCTTTTTGACGAAACAACTTTGTTAATTCTTTCCCTAGCGCACCTGAGGCTCCGGTAATCCCTATTGTTTTTTCGTTTTTGGTTGGATTTATCATTGTGCTTGATTTTTATCAGATACCAAAGAATTAAAATAAATTTACCAAAAAAAGATTATTTATTTTTTTATTTAATTAAAACTCATAAATAAATATTTGTTTAGTTCTAAAAAAAATATTATCTTAAACCTATTAATAAATAATTTACTTAATTATGAGCGATATATTATTAATTGGCTCATGTGAGCCATTTAGTGGTAAGTCTGCAATGGTTCTTGGAATAGCAAAAAAACTTTTACAGAAGAAAAAAAAAGTACGCATAGGAAAACCTCTTGCAACATGTATTGAACTTACTAATCTTTCCTCAATGTCTTATGAAGGTTTAATAGATGATGATGTTAAGTTTATTGGATCAACATTAAATATCGAAGAGGAGAATCTAATTTCTTCAGTAGGATTATTGGACAATATCTCAGCTGAAAAAAGAATCTTCAATAAAGACTTACTACCAGGAAAAGGTTTTGATCAGATTGAAAGATTGATTAATGATGATTTTGAAGGGCTGAATATTTTAGAGGCAGCCGGAAGTCTTCATGAGGGTATGATTTATGGCTTAAGTCTCCCACAACTAGCAAAGGATTTAGATGCGAAAGTTTTAATTGTAAATTTATGGGAAGATTGTAAAAGTGTTGATGCATTACTTGATGCGAAAAAACAATTAGGTGAGAAATTGGCTGGAGTTGTATTAAACGGAGTTTTGCCTAAAGAAGTCGAAAAAGTTAAAAATGAAATAATACCCTCTCTTAAAGATCTGGATATTGAAGTGTTTGGAGTGATGCCTAAATCACCACTTCTTAGAAGTGTCACCGTAGGTGAGCTTGTAAGAAGACTAGATGCCCAAGTAATTTGTTGCCCTGAAAAAGATCAATTGCTTGTTGAAACATTAAGTATTGGTGCAATGGGGGTAAATTCTGCAATGGAATTTTTCAGGAGAAGACGAAATATGGCTGTCGTTACTGGAGCTGATAGAACTGATATCCAACTTGCTGCTTTGGAGGCTTCGACTCAATGCCTTATTTTAACTGGTTTAGGAGATCCTTTGTCACAATTGATTCATAGAGCGGAGGAATTGGAGGTGCCAATTTTAAAGGTGGAATTAGATACTCTTTCCTCTGTGGAAATTATTGAACAAGCTTTTGGTCATGTAAGAATACATGAATCAATTAAAGCTTCTTATGCTATTCAATTAGTTCAAGAGAATGTAAATCTAAAAAGAATTCTCGATAAGATAGATTTTCCCTGCAATTTTTCAGATAAATGCTAATTTCAAATATAGGAACTTTATTATTTTGAGTCGCTCTTTAGATCTACCAGCAACTGAAGGTGTTGATGCCTTAGCTCAAGAACTTGCAAAACTCCAAGATAATGGGAAAAGGAGAATTGCTTTTTTAGGGAGTAGACACGTACCAGTTGTAGATATCCACTTAATTGAGTTGATAGCAAGGTCGTTAGCTGAGGAAGGTCATAATATCCTTACTTCTGGATCTCAGGGTGTTAATGCAGCCGTTATTCGAGCTGTCTTAGATATTAATCCATCATTATTAACTGTTTTATTACCACAAAGTCTTGATCGACAAATACCCGAAATAAAGGATCAACTTGAGAGGGTTATGCATTTGGTTGAAAAAAGTGAAAATGATGAATTACCTTTGCCACTTGCAAGTAGTCTTTGTAATCAAGAAATCATTACTAGGTGCGATCAATTAATATGCTTTGCCTTTCACGATAGTGAAACTTTACTAAATAGTTGTAGATGTGCTGAAGAAATGGGCAAAGTGGTTAGTTTGTTATTTTTTGATTAAATTAACTCATTTCCCCTTATTAAAAGATGATTTATGCTAGTAATGTTTAGCGTTTAATAATTTACTATGGCAGAAAGTTTTTCGTTTGATGTAGTTTCTGATTTTGATAGACAAGAATTAGTCAATACTTTGGATCAAGTTAAAAGGGAAATTTCTCAGCGTTACGATTTGAAGGGCACCGATACTTCAGTTGATTTAGAAAAAGAAAATATTTTTATAATCACCAATAGCGAACTTACTTTGAATGCTGTTAATGACATAATTAGACAAAAGGCAATAAAAAGAAACTTATCCTTAAAAATATTTGACTACGGTGACATCGTAATAGTTAGTGGTAATAGAATTAAACAGACGATTTTATTAAAACAAGGAATTAAACAAGAAATTGCAAAAAAAATCAGTAAAAATATTAGAGATCAAATTAAAAAAATTAATGTTAGCATCAATGGAGAAAGCCTCAGAGTTGCTAGTAAGAGCAAAAATGATCTTCAATTGGCAATTAAGCTTGTTAGTGAATTGGAGGAGTCTTTGAACATTCCTCTAAAAGCTAATAACTTTAGATAAAATCTTTAGTAATATTATTTCAAAAATATGGCAGATTATTCAAAATCTCTCATTAACTCATTGATTAAGAATGTAAAAGAATACCCTCGTTTTTCAAAAGAAGAAATAGAAAAATTTTGTTGGATGGCGGTACATGAGCATAAGCATGGTGTTTTACCCTCTGAATATGATGTTAGGGAGATAGATGAGGATCTTTATTTAGAACTTTTGCAAGAATTTAAATCAAATATTTATTAATTAAAATTTATATTTAAATTTACAATTATTAAAAAAATATTTTAATTAAATGTCTTACTAATGCACTCATTAGTCTATTTAAATATGATTAATTAAAAGAATAAATTTAATGTCCACATCTTTTAAAAATGTCACACCAACAGGTCCTGGTGGGACTACAACATTATTGATTGTATTGTCTTTTACTGGCTTTCTTTTGCTCACCCAATCATTATTTGTTGTACCTTCTGGACAAGTTGCAGTTGTTACAACACTTGGGAAAGTAAGTGGCCCCTCTAGGAGAGCTGGTTTAAACTTTAAACTTCCTTTTATTCAGTCTGTATATCCATTTGATATAAAAACTCAAGTTCAACCTGAAAAATTTGAGACACTTACTAAGGATCTTCAAGTAATTAGGGCTACAGCTACTGTTAAGTATTCAGTAAAACCTAATGAGGCAGGAAGGATCTTCGCAACAATTGCAAGCAGAAATAGCGATGTCTATCAAAAAATTGTTCAGCCATCTTTGCTAAAAGCTCTAAAATCAGTCTTTTCTCAATACGAGCTAGAAACAATTGCTACTGAATTTGCAGTAATTTCTGAAAAAGTAGGTGATACCGTCGCAAAAGAATTAAATTCATTCGATTATGTAGATGTCAAAAGTTTAGATCTTACTGGATTAGAGATCGCTGAAGAATATAGAGCTGCAATTGAACAGAAGCAAATAGCTGGTCAGCAATTACTAAGAGCAAAGACTGAAGTTGAAATTGCTGAACAAGAAGCACTTAGATACGAAACATTAAATAGAAGTCTCGATGACCAAGTACTTTTCAAATTATTTCTAGACAAATGGGATGGCAGTACACAAGTTGTACCTGGCTTACCAGGTTCAGAAGGAGGTACTCCCCCAGTAATAGTTGGTGGAAAAAGATAATTATTTAGAAAAGATTTTTCTAAATTTTTTAATCATTGACTTATTTTTCTTTAAGGAAAGACTAGTAAATGATTATTTTTTTATTGCATTAAAAGATTCGTCAAAAGCTTCAATAGTTTTATCAATTTCTTCTTCGCTGTGAGCTAGTGATGTGAAACCAGCTTCGAAAGGGCTTGGCGCTAGATAAATTCCTCGTCGAAGCATTTCTCTATGCAACTTACCAAAAAGTTCGGCATCATTTGTTTTTGCTTCATCAAAGTTCCTAACTGGCCCATCGCATAAGAAAAATCCAAACATAGCGCTTACGCTACCACCGTTAATAGCAATACCGTTATTTTCTGCAGACTGAATTATTCCTTCAATTAATCTAGAAGTTGTTGAATCAAGTTTATCGTATGTACCATTTTGTTTGAGCAGTTCAAGAGTTTTTATTCCAGCAGTCATTGCGAGTGGATTGCCGCTTAAAGTCCCTGCTTGGTATACCGGCCCTGAAGGGGCAACCATTGACATTATTTCTTTCTTCCCTCCATAAGCTCCAACAGGCAGGCCTCCACCAATTACTTTCCCAAGGGTTGTTAAATCAGGAGTAACCCCAAACTTTTCTTGAGCTCCTCCATAACTTATTCTGAATCCAGTCATTACTTCGTCAAAAACTAATAAGGATCCATTCTCAGTGGTTAATTCCCTTAATCCCTCCAGGAATCCAGGTTCCGGAGTAATAAATCCAGCATTACCAACGATAGGCTCAAGAATAACTCCCGAAATGGCATCAGGATTTTCTGAAAATAATTTTTTTACTGCTTCAAGGTCATTGTAGGGCGCAGTAAGTGTGTTTGCAGTTGTTGTCCGTGGAACACCTGGAGAATCTGGCAAACCTAGAGTGGCTACACCTGATCCTGCTTTTACTAAAAACATATCTGCATGACCGTGATAACAACCGTCAAATTTAATAACTTTATCTCTTCCAGTAAATGCTCGCATAAGTCTCAAAACAGCCATGCATGCTTCAGTTCCACTATTGACAAATCTAACCATTTCTACAGATGGGACTGCATCTATTACCATTTCAGCAAGTTGGTTCTCTAGAACGCATGGAGCACCAAAACTAGTACCTTTCTCAATAGCTTCCTGTAATGCCGTTGTAACTTCTGGGTGGGCATGTCCACATATAGCAGGCCCCCAGCTACCTATGTAGTCAATATATCTATTTCCATCAATATCCCAAGCAAATGGACCTTTGACTCTATCAAAAACAATTGGCTGTCCTTCTACAGACTTAAAAGCTCTTACTGGAGAGCTTACTCCTCCAGGCATTAGTTGCTGGGCGGCAGAGAAAATTTCTTCTGATTTTGAGTAATTTAATATGTCAGTCACAATTTAGCTAAATGATGTTTTGAGAAAAATCTAGTCATGTTCTAAATTAGAAATAAGTAAAAATTTTGTCAATCAGATTGAAATTCTACATTATGATATTTTTATTGCGATAGTTTGGATTGTAAATTGTTAATTTTAAAGAAATCATGATAAATAACAAACTTACTTTAGATAACTCTTTATTAATAAGCGTTTTCAAGCATTAAAGAAATTCAATTTATTTATTTTATATTTCGAAGAAATTATCCTCATCCTCAAAAAAATCTGCATTTATTTCGTTTAAATTAAGATCTATCATTACTGGGGCATGATCACTTGGGCGCAAATTACCTCTAGGGGAGCTGTCTATGACACAACTTTTAAGTTTTGATGACAGTTCTTTGCTGATATATATATGGTCTATTCTCCAACCTTTATTTAATTCAAATGAGTTGTTACGGTAATCCCACCAACTCCAGTGGCCAGTATTTTGTTCATAAATCCTGAATGAATCTATTAATCTTTTTTTCAGAACATTATTTAAGGCACTTCTCTCTATCTCAGATGCCATTATTCCTCCTTCATATTTCTTTGGATCATGAATATCCAAGTAAGATGGAGCAACATTAAAATCACCCATAAGACAAATTAATTCTCCTTTTTTTTCTTGCTCATCCAAAAATGAAGCCAAACAATTTAACCAATTAATTTTGTATTCGAACTTACTAGATTCTAAAGAAGATCCATTTGGAACATAAACATTTATGATTTTGATACCATTAATATCAGCAGAAATTAATCTTTTTTGATCTAGGAAAATTTCGATATTTTGATTAGAGTCTTTACAATCGAAGAATCCTTTTTTAACATTTTCTGGCTTTATTTTGGAAATAATAGCCACACCATTGTATGACTTTTGTCCGTAGATCTCTACTGAGTATCCTAATTTTTCAAAAGGTTCAAAAGGGAAACTATCGTCCATCACTTTCGTTTCCTGCAAACATAGAATATCTGGATTGGATTGATTAATCCAATCTAATATTTGTGAAAGTCTGGTTCTTATAGAGTTAACATTCCAAGTTGCTATTAACAAATTTCTACCAAATTATGTAAAATCAAAATAGCAAGAAATTTTTGGCGTTAAAGAATTTTGAAATTAAATAAAATGAAAAATTACTTTTGCAAAAGCGTTTTTAAACCAATTAAGGTTGTAATTTTTTTTACTTTATTAATTTCTGTAAAAAGTGATTACTTAAATGCTGAATATTTATTTGAAGAATTAGAAATCGATACCTCAACTAAAACTGAAGATGATAGTTCAGCTATTCCAACTAATCCTTTTGAACTTGTGGAAATGATTCGGAGACAAAATAGTATGAATGGTGCGACTGATCCTTCTGATGCAGTTGAAGATGCGTTAAGGTCTTTTAATAGTTTGGAGGAAAATCAAGAAATTTAATACGATAAATTGTTATTTTCAAATTTTTAATATGTTAAAAAACCCTATCCCAAAAGTTACTAACCAATTACAGCAAAGAGCAATCGGCATTATTCATGGTAAATTCACTCCTCTTAGTAATGAACAATTAAATAGAGGCTTTTTAATTGACAATAAAGACGAAAAAATTGAAACAGTAGTTCTTGGTAAAGCATTATCCCTTTTAAAAAAACATATTGATTTAAATAAAAGTTATTATTGGATTGTTTATCCAAAGAATAAAAATACTCAAAACTTGCATTTACAGATTGCAGGCATATGGGATCCCTATCAACTGAATGATTTCCCTAATGATTCTTCAAAAACTAACTTCTCAAAGTTATTAGAGGAATTAGATCTAAAAGACAATTATTTTTCTATTAGAGGAGAATTAGTTTTTGTTAACACTCAAAAGAAAGAAATTGTTATTAAAATTTGCCCTGCTATTAAGTCAAAAAATTTAAAAAATAAAAATTTTAAAATAGTTATAAAAGGAGAGCTTTCTCTTGAACTTTTGCATAGCTTTGTAAGTTTAGATATCAACAGAGATGGAAATTCTTTGCAGTTAATAAAGTACGAAGTTATTGAAAAAAATCTTTCTAAAAATAACTAGAATGAAAGGTTAATTTCAAACGCAATGTTACCAGTTAAGAAATCTTTGATTTATGGATGATGTTTTAATTGAATGTTCTCCTGGTATCTCTGGAGATATGTTGTTAGGAGCTTTTTATGATTTAGGGGTGCCTAAAAAAGTTATTGAACAGCCACTTATTGATCTTGGATTAAAGGATCTATATAAACTAGACTTTAAGGAATCAAAAAGTTGTTCAATCCGAGGCATCAATGCAAAGGTTGAGACTATTGACTGTAGTCCTATTAAAAGAACTTGGAGAAGTATCAAGGAACTTATTTTAAATGGGCACTTAGAAGACAAATTAAAAAAAATAATTTATGAAGTATTTGAATCTTTAGCAATTGCGGAAGGAAAAGTTCATGGCATTAAATCTGATGAAGTTCATTTTCATGAAATAGGAGCTATAGATTCATTGGTGGATATAATTGGAGTATGTGCTGCATTGAATTACTTAAATCCAAAGAGGGTTTATTGTAATGAACCCATGTTGGGGAAAGGTTTTGTTCAAACTGAACATGGAAAATTATCTGTACCACCTCCTGCTGTAGTAGAGCTAATAAGACAAAAAAATATTAAGGTTTTATCAAGCTTCAACTCAATAGATGGTGAACTCTCAACACCAACTGGCATCGCTTTACTTGCTAATTTAGTCGACTATCTTGAACCTCCTTCGAAATATTCTATTAACTCTTATGGAGTCGGCATTGGTGATCTAAAATTTACATTCCCTAATTTGGTAAGAGTTTATAAAATTACTTCATTTGAAGATTTTTCTTTTAAAGATAATGAACAAATTAGTCCAAAGTGTGAAGAGATATCTATTCAAGAAGCATGGATTGATGACCAAACACCCGAAGATATATCTAATTTTGTGGAGAAACTGAGAATTGAGGGAGCTTATGACGTTTCCTATCAAGCTATAAATATGAAAAAAAATAGAATTGGATTTTCTATTCAAGTAATCTTGCCCATAGAGAAAAAAGAGTTTTTTAGGGGATTATGGTTTGATTATTCCAACACTATTGGGGTTCGTGAAAGGACCCAATCTAGGTGGATATTACTTAGACGTAGAGGAGAATGTTCAACGACTTTTGGAAATATAAAAGTTAAACAAACTTTGAAACCAGATGGATCAATAATTACGAAACCAGAAAATGATGAAGTTTTGAGATTACAATTAAAGCATAAGATATCAACTTACGAAATAAGAAAAATAATAAAAGAGTCAGGTAAAAAATTTAAAGCAATTGAAAATTGGAAATGAGATTTAATAAAAGTATCCAATCATATTTAATATTCTTTAAAAAAATTAATTTTGGTGGTTTAAAGAGTATTTTCTTTATTTCAAGCTTATTTTATTTTTGCGTCTATTTTTTTTATAATATTGAACAAATTTCTTTTGATATCAATTTAGAAAGAAATGGAATTAATCTATCTTTATCATTTTTATTTTGCGTTTTAAGTATTTACCTAAACGCTTATGCATGGAAATATATTGTTAAATGGTTCGGGATAGAATTTAAAAGTAATAATCTAGTCTCTTTTTATGTTTTAACCAATATCCTTAAATACGTTCCGGGAGGGGTTTGGCATTTTGTAGAAAGATTTAATTTTATAAAAAAAATTAGTAATACTCAGATTGCTTTGTATTCGACTCTCATAGAACCTTATTTTATGTTGTGTGGATCTTTTCTATTGGCATCGCTGGGATTAATTTTTTCACCTATTTATTTTTTTTTAATTTTTCCCTTAGTATTTTTAAACAGGAAATTAATTTATTTTGTATTAAAAAGAATAGGGTCTCTTAAAGGAAAAGTATTTGAGGTTTTAAGACTTCCAAATTCAAAAGACCAATTTGAAGAGAGAATAAATATAGTTTCTTTTTTACCTATTAGAGCTTTAATACTTGAAATTGGGTTTGTTTTATCTAAATTTATTGGTTTTTATATTTGCTTAAATACTTTTTATGCAAGTAATACTCTTAATAGCATATTTTTATTAGTAATCTTTTGTTTATCATGGTCGTTAGGATTGATAGTCCCAACAGCTCCTGGAGGAGTAGGTGTTTTTGAGGCCTGCCTCCTTTTTTTTGTTGGCAAAAGTATTCCACAAAATGTAATTCTCATTTGCTTAATTTATTTTAGAGTTATATCAACCTCTGCAGATTTGTTGTTAAGCTTACCTTTTTTAATAAGAAAACTATCTAAAAGAATTTAGTTTTTTTTCTCTAAAGTTGGTATCAATGTCATTGATGCAATAAGGCCTAAAGTCATAATAAGAATCGCTGGTAATATTGCCTCTACCATTCTTTCATCTCCAGCATATTGATATATTCTCACAGATAATGTATCAAAATCGAATGGTCTTAAAATAAAGGTTATGGGTAATTCCTTTATCGTGTCTACAAAAACTAAAAGTGAGCCTACGAATATTGGTCCCTGGAGAAGAGGTAAATGAATTCTTTTGATGATACCCAGCCAATCCTCTCCTAGACCAAGTGCCGCTTCATCTAGACTAGGAGAGATTCTCTCAAGACTTGAATCAATAGAACCCTTAGAAATAGTTAGAAATCTGACAAGATAACCCCAAATTAGTAAGCAAATGGCGATGAAATTAAATTTTGAAGAGGAAATGCTTATTAAAGATAAAGCTAATACTGTACCTGGAATTGCGTAACCTATTCCCGCAAGGTTTGTTATAATTTCTAGAATTGGGCTTTTATTTGGGCGCTTAGATAATGAAATTATTAAAGAGAATAGCATCGTTATTAATGCAGTAAAAAATCCTAGGCTTATGGTCCTGAATGATAGGGTAAGTAATTCTATAGATAATCCTTTTTGAATTTGATCGATATTGAGCAGAATCCAAAAACATGGAATTCCAAAAGAGAAAATTGGAGGAAATAAAGATATGGTTATCGCTAAAAGAGCTCTGGTTTTTTTTAATTCCCAACCTTGAGAATCTTTTGATGCAGGATTTTCACTCCACCTCTTAGATTTTCTTCTTGAGAATTTTTCAAAAATAATTAGAGTAAAAATTATTAATAAGGCTACCAAAGATAGTCCAATAGCACTTTTTGGATTTCCCTCAATTATCCAATTTTCGGCTATACCTGTAGAAATACTTGGAATATTTAATAATGCAAATGTACCTAACTCATTCATTACTTCCATACACATTAAACTTATTCCTGTTATTAGTGCTGGTAACGCCATTGGAAAAGCGATTTTAAAGAAGCTCCTCCATGGCCCAACTCCTAATCCTCTACTTGCATTGATTTGATTAACTCCAAATTTATTAAAACTTTCGTTGGCAAGAATGAATACATATGGATAAGTAGAAATTGAAAGTATTAACACCCCCCACCATAAACCTGTTACTTGATACCCAAAAATACTTCCTAAATCCTGCAAAACAGCTGTTATTAGATATGCTGGAGCAGCTAGTGGAACTAGCTGACAAATTCGGAGAACTTTTCTGAACTTAAAATCACAATTTGAAAGTATCCATCCATTCAAAGTGCCTAATCCCCCTCCAAAAAAACTTGTCAGTACTAAAACTTTTACAGTCTCTAATACCTCTTCTCCTCCAGTAATACCTAATGAAAAATTTCCACTTACAACATATTGAACTCCTTCAAGAAGAAAATTGGAAATTGGAATTATTACTAAGATTGCAACAATAAACGAAGTAAAATAAAAAAGTTTTAATTCGGTTACTGCTTTTTTTAATCCTTTAATAAGTATTTTCAAAAATTAAATAAACCCTAATATTTATAATTTAATTTGTACTAAATCTACATGATGAAAGTTGATTCTTAATAGTTTGATGATCTAAGTTTTTACCAATTAATACTATCTTGTTAAATTTTTCTCCTTTCCATTCTTCATCATCAAGAGAAAATCGTTTTCCAGACAGGTGAAAAATGTGTTTTCTTTCACTTTCCATAAACCATAATATTCCTTTCGCCCTAAAAACATTTTGTGAGATTTGATTGTCTAAGAAATATTGAAACTTTCTTAAGGAAAAAGGTTCAAATGTCTCATAAGAAACTGATGTAAAACCCTCTATATTATTGGTCAAATCGTGAGAATGATCGTGTGAATGATCGTGTGAATGAGAAGAATGATCGTGAGAATGAGAAGAATGATCGTGAGAATGAGAAGAATGATCGTGTGAATGAGAAGAATGATCGTGTGAATGAGAAGAATGATCGTGTGAATTGTCTTCTAAATCTTCTTTATTTTTATTGTACTTAAAAGTGTCTGTTTCAAAGAGACCTACACTTATTATTGTTTGTAATCCAACTTCACTATTTGTTGATCTCAATATCCTTGGTTCTTTTTTTATTTTATTTATAAATTTTTCGACTTTTTTTAATTTTTCTTCGTTGACTAAATCACATTTATTTAGCAGCAGAATATCTCCGTATAAAATCTGAGAATAAGCGACACTTTTATTATTAATTTCAAAATCAAAATTTTCTCCATCAATAACAGTGATGATTGAATCTAATCTTACTTTTTCTCGAAGATCTCCAGCTGCAAAAGTCATGGCTACTGGTAATGGATCTGCTAGACCAGTAGTCTCGACAATCATATAGTCTAATTTTTCAGATCTTTCTAAAACTTTGGATACTGTATTTAATAATTCACCATTAATAGAGCAACATATACAGCCATTATTTAATTCAATCATATCTTCTGAGCCTTCTATTATTAAGTCATTATCTATTCCTATCTCTCCAAATTCATTAACCAAAACAGCCGTTTTAAGACCAACTTGATTTTTTAAAATATGATTTAAAAGTGTAGTTTTACCAGAACCTAAAAATCCACTAATAATCGTTACAGGTAATAATTTTTTAGACATTTTGAAGCATTTTTGAAATGAAAAAATTTAAATTTGAAATTTTATTGATCGAAAACTTTATTTATTTCTGAAGCTAATGTTTGATCCAGATTTGTTATACCCCCCAAATCATGTGTACTTAACCTAATCATTACTTTTGAATAAACATTTTCCCAATTAGGATGATGATTATATTTTTCGCATATTAAAGCAATTTTAGTCATAAATGAGAAGGCTTCAATGAAATTAGAAAATTTAAATTCTCTCTGGATTTGTTCATTGTTAATCTCCCAGCCGGGTATTTTTACAACTAATTCCTTTAATTCTTCATCTTGCAAAAGGTAAGGTTCCATTAAATAATTAATATTAGTTTTTATTAATTACATTATAAATATTTTGCCTTTTCTCACCAATTATATGAACATTCAAAACCCTTTCTTTTTGATCAAATCTATGTTCCCATAAATACACTGCTTGCCATGTGCCAAGCATAAGATTACTGTCCTGAAAACTTAAAGATAAACAAGTGTTTGTTAGGGATGTTTTAATATGTGCTGGCATATCATCAGCTCCTTCTTGAAAATGTTTATAAGAAATTTCTTCTCTACTTTTTGATAAAGTTAAGTAGGAATTATATGGGACTATGGATTGCATATATTCTCTTAAGTCTTTTAGTACGTTTGGATCAGCATTCTCATTAATAGTTAAGCTGCAACTAGTATGAAGAGAAGTTAAATTTAAGATTCCTGAATCAAAATAATTTTTTTCAATAAATAAATTTAAATCATGAGTTATGTCAATAAAACCCTCACCATGAGTTGTAAATTCTAATTTTGAAAATATTTGTTCCATATAAGTAAAAACTCGATTAGTAAATATTCTATTATGCATAAACGATGTATGTTTTATTCAAACATCAAAAAATTTATCTTAATATGAATTTAATTTATATATAAATTTTTGGCAGAAATTCAATGGAATAAGCTTGGAGCTTATCTAAAAGAAACTCAAATTTTAGGTTCAATCCAAAGTACACTTTATTGGGATCAGAATACTGGGATGCCCAAAAAAGGAGCTTCTTGGAGGTCCGAACAACTTACCTATATTGCAAAAATCTTGCATAGAAGAAATTCTTCTGAAGAATTTTCTAATTTAATACACTCCGCTAAAAATGAATTATTAGATACTGAACAAAATTCGGATAATCAACTCTTCATTAGAGGTAAACAAAGAAACATTAATCTTTTAATCAAGGAATTTAATAAAGCGAAAAATTTAGATCCTAAATTAGTTGAGTCTTTAGCAAAGGCAAAATCTAAAGGATATGAAAGTTGGCAAGAAGCTAAGAAAAAATCAGATTTTAAAGTTTTTCTCCCATTCTTTGAAGAACTAGTCAAATTAAGGATTGAAGAGGCAAAACAAATATCAGATCAATATTCACCATGGGAAACTTTAGCCCAACCCTTTGAGCCTGAATTAACTTTAAAGTTGTTGAATAAAATGTTTCAGCCTTTGAAAGACACTCTTCCAGAGTTGATTAGAGGAATTAGAAAGTCTAAGAAATATCACTGGGATTTAAGTCCAGAATCTCAACATAATTTATGTTCTAAATTACTTGATGAGTTTGGGCGAGATAAAGATCTAGTTGTTGTGGGTAAATCTCCCCATCCTTTTTCGATTACATTAGGGCCTAGTGATTATAGGATTACAACAAGAATTGTTGAAGGTGAACCATTATCAAGTTTTTTAGCAACTGCACATGAATGGGGACATTCAATTTATGAGCAAGGTCTACCATCACAGAGTCATCAATGGTTTGCTTGGCCTTTAGGTCAAGCAACTTCTATGGGTATACATGAGAGTCAATCATTATTTTGGGAAAATAGAATAGTTAAATCCAAATCTTTTTCGAAAAGATTTTTTCAAAAATTTGTTTCAGCTGGATGTACATTAAATAATTTTTTTGAACTATGGAAATCTATTAATCATTTTGAAGCAGGATTAAATAGGGTTGAGGCAGATGAATTGACCTATGGTTTACATATTCTTATTAGAACCGAACTTGAAATAGATTTAATTGAAAGAGGGCTACCTGCTGAAGATATTCCAGAGGAATGGAATAAAAGATATGGGGAACTTCTAGGAATAAAACCATCTAATGATTCAGAAGGTTGTCTTCAAGATGTTCATTGGAGTGAAGGTGCGTTTGGATATTTCCCTTCATATTTGTTAGGTCATCTTATAAGCGCGCAAATATCTTCTCAAATGGAAAGAGACATTGGTCTAATAGATGATTTAATCCAAAATGGTGAATATCAAAAAATCATTTTATGGTTAAGAAATAATGTTCATAAATATGGAAGGTCAGTTAATTCTATGGAATTGATAAGAACGGTCACTAACGAAGAACTATCACCAAACTATTTTATTAATCATTTAAAGTCTAAAATAAATGATTTTTGCTGAAACATTACTTTTAAAGAATTTGGTTGAGTGTGAGGATGTAAGATAAATAAAAATTATTTCTTGATGGCAAACCTTAATCAACCCCCAAGCAGGATTACACCAAATTTATTGCACATACTAAATGCTTTCACTGATAGCTCAAATACAATAATAAACTCTATCGTTGAATTGAACTCTAATACCATAAATAAATATGAATTAATTACAGAAACCGGCCACCTTAAACTTGATAGGGTAGGTTATTCTTCACTTGCTTATCCTTTTGCTTATGGATGTATACCAAGGACATGGGATGAAGATGGAGATCCACTTGATGTCGAAATTGTTAGTGTAACTGAGCCATTGATACCTGGATCTATTGTAGAGGCAAGGATTATCGGGGTTATGAAATTTGATGATGGTGGAGAGGTCGATGATAAGGTAATAGCGGTTCTCGCAGATGATAAAAGAATGGATCATATCTCAAGTTATGAAGACCTTGGAGAGCATTGGTTAAAAGAAACAAAGTATTATTGGGAGCACTACAAAGATCTAAAAAAACCTGGAACATGTACTGTTAATGGTTTTTTTGGTATAGAGGAAGCTGTTAAAGTGATTAAAGATTGTGAAGAGAGATACAAAAAAGAAATTGATCCTAAATTAGTAAATTAACTAATTTTTGTTTTCTCTAAATTCTTCAAATATTTCGCTGAGTATTTTGTCGGCACCTTGGAGCTTTAGTCTTTTTGCTAGCTCTATGCCTACCAGTTCTGGATCATTAATATTGCCAATAACTTGATCTTTTATAAGCCTTTCTCCATCCAGAGAGGCTACCATCCCAGTAAGGTAAAGTTGTCCATTATCAATATTACTATTAACACCGATTGGGACTTGGCAACCACCTTCAAGCTCTCTTAAAAAAGCCCTTTCAGCTAGACATCTTTGACTAGTGGGTTTATCTTCTAAGACATTTATAATTTCTAAAACTTTTTTATCATCAGATTTACATTCAATGCCTAGAGCTCCTTGGCCAACAGCATGAAGGGAAATTTCACTTGGTATTATCTGGTGAATTCTTGATTCAAATCCTAATCTCTTTAAACCAGCGGCCGCAAGAATTATACAATCAAATTCTCCGGCATCTAATTTTTCAATTCTTGTAATAACATTTCCCCTGATATCTTTGAAAACAAGATGTGGGTACTTATTTCTTAATTGTGCAAGTCTTCTTAGAGAGCTTGTTCCAACAATCGAACCTTCAGGTAAGGTTTCTAATTTATAACAATCATTTTGTTTGCTTACTACTAAAGCATCTGCAGGATCTTCCCTTTTTGTGATGCATCCTAATTTTAGGCCATTAGGCAAATTGGTTGGTAAATCTTTCAGAGAATGTACTGCTATATCTGCATGGCCTACGAGCATTTGTGCTTCAAGTTCTTTTGTAAATAAGCCTTTGTCGCCTATTTTTGCTAAGGCTACATCAAGGATTTTGTCACCTTGAGTTGCCATAGCTTCTATAGATACATCTAAATTGGGTATATTCCTTTCTAGTTGGTCTTTAACCCATAAAGTTTGAACCATTGCTAGTTTACTTCTTCTACTAGCTATTTTCAGCTTAAAATCAGTCATTAAATATTATTTTGAGTTTGAATAAAAAATAAAGTCGAATCTATTTTAAGCTATTCTTTTGCAAGTTTTTAAAGCTAAATTCTATACTTAACTTTTTTTATTTTATATATTCTTTTAAAACTCCATTTCGATTTGGATGTCTAAGTTTCCTGAGAGCTTTTGCCTCTATTTGTCTAATTCTTTCTCTTGTCACATCAAAAATTTGGCCTATTTCTTCAAGAGTTTTCATTCTTCCATCATCAATTCCATATCTCAATCTGAGAACATCTCTTTCTCTTGGACTAAGAGTGGCTAAAACCCCTTCCAAATCCTCTCTTAATAAAGTTTTAGAAACATCTTGCTCTGGATTTTCTATATCGGCCTCTATAAAGTCTCCGAGTCTTGAGTCTTCTTCTTTTCCTATTGGAGTTTCTAAAGAAATAGGAAGTTGCGCACTTTTAGCTATAAATCTTAATTTTTCAATTGTCATTTCCATACTCTCAGCGATTTCTTCTTCACTAGGTTTCCTGCCAAATTCTTGGCTAAGGACTTTTGTTGTTTTTTTAATTCTGGATATTGTCTCATATAAGTGAACTGGCAATCTAATAGTTCTGCTTTGATCTGCAATTGCTCTTGTAATGGCTTGGCGAATCCACCATGTTGCATATGTAGAGAACTTGTAACCTTTTTCATGGTCAAATTTTTCCGCAGCCCTAATTAGACCTAAACTTCCTTCTTGGATTAAATCTTGAAATGATAAACCTCTATTCATATATTTTTTAGCAATGGAAACAACCAATCTTAAATTTGATTGAACCATTTTTTCTTTAGCTCTCCTTCCTAAGAGGAGTCTTCTTCTGAATTTGGGAAGAGGCATATCTATTAACTCGGCCCATTCTCTAACAGATGGGAAATGTCCTTTTTCTGACTCATATTGAGTTGCCAGCTCTTCTAATTGGAGTAAATCAGCAATTTTTCTTGCAAGCTCAATTTCTTCGTCTGGTCTTAAAAGTCTAATTCTTCCAATTTCCTGTAGATAAACTCTTATTGAATCTTCAGTGTAGATACCTTTTGGCCCAAGCTTTACATTTCCGAGTCCTTTTTCTTCTTCTTCAGAATCACTAAATTCATTATTATTTTCAACACTGCTTTCGTTTAACTCAGAAGTTGGCTGTAAATTTTGACTATTTTTATTACTAACTTCTTCAACTACTGTTTCTAAGTTTGTATTAATTTTTTTATTAATCTTCTTTTTTGAACTGGGCTTGGAATTCTTTGATTCTGCTGCAACTGGACACATAATTGACTCCTTTCTACGGTGAATTTAACTAGATAAAATTTTATTTAGGGCTAATTTGAACATTTAGTAGTAAAGTTCCCCTTAATGTTTAAAAAACTTTTTCACAAAATGAGAATAAGAAAAGTTTTCTAAATTGTTGAAAAATTTAAATAGTGCTATAGATTACCTAAAGTAAAAAGTCTTGGGATTTCTCAGACAGGCAGATCATTTTTTTGAATTTTCAGTCAATGATCAAAGCTTCATGTCTCCCTTAAGAGCAGGATACTTACAATGTGCAAAAAACACTTTGTGGAATGTTCAACAATCCAATACTAAGAAAAAGTTTTGAAGCCGGCAAGTAATCAGTTATTAAATATCTCCTACAAACTGGAAATCTTGCTTGATATAGGTAGTAGTAATGAAAGCTTTTACTATTTAGATGGAAATAATCTTGGAGCAGAAGTTGGAGATATTGTAAGTGTTAGGTTAAGAGGGAGATTATTGAATGGGTTGGTGATCTCAAAAAAAAACTTTTCGACAATCAACAATGATGAAGCAAATATTGCTGGAGGAAAAAGCATAAGATATTTGTTTGTTGAAAGTATTTTGCAGAAAAAAATAATTGATGACTCCTGGAGAGAATGGATAGAGTCCTTAGCCTCTTTTTATATGGTTAGTAATTTAAAAATGTTTAAAACTGCATTTCCTCCTGGCTGGATTGGTAAATATAAGAATTTTTCTAAAGGTTTTAAAGATCAAATATGGATTGAAACTAAAAAAGAATTTGATATTAAAAAAAATGGATTAACAAAAAAAGAATTTTTTTTAATGAATATTTTATCTGAAAAAGGTAATTGGCAAAGTGAATTAGTAAAGTCTGGTTTCAATTACACTCTAATTAACTCAATGGTAAGTAAAAATTTCCTTGTTAAATCTAAAAGAAAAAAAAATATAAATACTAAATTAAATTCCTTTTTAAATCATCATATTGCAATTAAAAAACCAAATCTTACAAATGAGCAAAAAATTGCATTTCAAGAATTTCAAACAATGAAATCAGGAGATGCTCTACTTCTATGGGGTGAAACAGGTTCAGGTAAAACAGAAGTTTATATGAGAATTGCTGAAGATCAATTTCTTAAGAAAAAAAGTTGTTTGATACTAGCCCCAGAAATTGGGCTAATTCCTCAACTTATTGATAGGTTTAGTCGGCGATTTAATAATGTCGTTTACGAATATCATAGTAATTGTTCTCCCAATCATAGAACTTTAGTTTGGAAGAAAATTATTAATCCTAATGAACCTTTAATAGTAATAGGAACAAGGTCCGCAGTTTTTCTTCCAATCAGAAATCTAGGATTAATAATCATGGATGAAGAACATGATATTTCTTATAAACAAGATAGTCCTATGCCTTGTTATGACGCAAGAGAGATTGCTATTGAAATAGTAAAAAGGAATTCTGCAAAGTTAATTTTAGGGAGTGCAACCCCATCAATGAAGACTTGGAAAAAGTGTATTTTTGATAAGAATTTTAAATTGGTAAGAATGATACAAAGGATATCCAGTAATGAGATTCCTGAAATAAGAGTTATTGATATGCGGGATGAGTTCAAGAAAGGAAATATGAAAATTTTTTCCAATGAATTATTACAATTGCTTCCTAAACTACGCTTAAAAAAAGAGCAGGCAATAATTTTGATCCCTAGGAGGGGTCACAGTGGGTTTTTAAGTTGTAGAAATTGCGGATATTTAATAAATTGCCCTAACTGTGACGTTCCTTTATCAGTGCATCTCGGTTCACAAGGAAAAAAATGGTTAAGCTGTCATTGGTGTGATCATAAATCGAGATTGATCAATCGTTGCCCAGATTGTCATTCAACTGCCTTTAAACCTTTTGGAATAGGTACACAAAGGGTAATAGAGTTTTTAAATGAAGAATTTCCTGACTTAAGAGTACTTCGTTTTGATAGAGATACAACTTCAGGAAAAGATGGTCATAGAGATATTCTTTCAAAGTTTTCTAAAGGTGATGCTGATATTCTTGTGGGAACTCAAATGTTGGCAAAAGGGATTGACATCCCCAATATTACTCTTTCGGTAGTTATTGCAGCAGATGGGTTGCTTCATCGCCCAGATATTTCGGCAGAAGAAAAATCATTACAATTATTTTTGCAATTAGCTGGAAGGGCAGGCAGGGCTCAAAAAAAAGGAAAAGTAATTTTTCAAACATATAAACCTAACCACCCTGTAATTTCGTACCTTCAGAAAAGAGATTATGAAAGATTCTTAGCTGAAAACTCGAAATTGAGAAAAGATGCTAATTTATTTCCATTTTGCATGATTTGCCTTCTTAAATTATCTGGTGAAAATTATGAATTAACTGAGTCAATTGCAATAAAATTAGCAAAATATCTACTCAATTTTTGTGAGAAAAAGAACTGGAAATTAATTGGTCCTGCTCCTAGTTTAATTGCTAAAGTCGGTAAAAAATTTAGATGGCAGATATTAATACATGGTCCTGAAGGAACAAAGATACCTTTACCTGATAGATCAATATTATGGAAACTTATTCCAAAAAATGTTTTTTTAACAATAGATGTTAATCCAGCAGAGTTGTAATTACTTTGATGGAAGTTGAGGTAAATCCGAACCTAATTTAAATCTATATAGTCTTAATAAATAAGCAAATATTATAATTATTAAAAGAATAGATATCCCAATCAAAAGTTTGTTGAGGCTCCAGAAAGAAAATTCAAGACTATTTAGCTGCCCTTGATTTAAATTCCAAGTTATTAGATTTTTTGTGATTTCTATGTTTGAATTATTTTTATCAGTTAGGGTAGCTTTATTAGGGTGAATAATTTTGAAAATAAGTTCTAAATTATCAATACCTTGAATAGAATTTAGATCCAAATCTAACCTGTAAAAGTATTTTTTAAAAAAAATGAAGTTTTTTTGAGTAGTATTAATTTCTATATTTGTTGATTCTCCCGCTAAATCTCCAGCTGTATTTTGGGTGATTTTAAGAACTTGCTTTGTATCCTCTAAATTGAGATTTTTATGTTTCAAAGAAAAGGCTGATTCGTCTTGTTCAATTTCCGCGTCGGGAAAAATACCTTTCATCTTCTCTTCAAATTTTAATTGCCAAGGGAATTTCTTTAAGTATTTACTTTCTATCACTAAATTATTGGTTATTGAATCAAGTTCACTTAGATCAAGGGTATCCACAACTTTAACGCAGCCACTTAAAAGTGGAATTAATAATAATAGTATTAAAAAAATGATCAGTGAAAAGCCTTTCTGAAAGGGTTTTGTTTCACCAGTTGGAGTCTCAGTTACATTAATAAATTTTTTTTTCTTCAATACTTCTCTTTTTTTGCGCAGTGAGTTAAGAGATTTTTTATTTAGTAATGGGTCGCTTTCAAACTGTACATTCCAATTTTCTGGCTTTTTAATGTCAGGAGAGTCTATAACTTCCATCAAATATTTTGCATTTTCTCTAGTCTTATTATCGTAAGATTTTAGAAGTTCTTTACAAAATCTTTTAGCCTCCTCCTTTTTATTGATACCACAAAGAGCAGTAATTAAGATTGTTCTTAAATTTACTCCCTCTTTGCTTGATAAAGGAAAAGATTCGATTATGGGCAAAAGAAATTCAATACAAAAATGATACTCACCTTTAGCTAAAGCAAATTCTACTGTTTCTAAAACTTGCTCATAAGTTTCCATGGGTTAGGCGACTATCATCGTACCTATTCCGGAATTTGTAAAAATTTCAAGAAGTAATGAATGTTCTATTCTCCCATCAATTATGTGAGCTGCTTTAACTCCTTGAGCTAAAGCTCTTATACAGCATTCTGTCTTTGGAATCATACCTTCAGTCACAATTTTTTTATCAATAAAATCTCTTGCCTCTTTGAGATTCGTCTTTTCAACAAGACTATTTTTGTTATCTTTTTCTTTTAAAATCCCTTGAGTATCAGTAAGCAAAATAAGTTTTTCTGCATTTATTGCAGCAGCAATTTCTCCAGCAACAAAATCTGCATTGATGTTATGGGAAATACCCTCCAAGGTTGATCCAATACTAGAAATAATAGGGATATATCCCTTAGAAATAAGAGGATCTAATATTTCAGGATTGATTTTTGTAACCTCCCCCACTAACCCATGGCTCCCATCTCCTAGTTCTCTAGATTGGATTAAGTTCCCATCAAGACCTGATATTCCCACAGCTAAGGATCCAGTTTTATTAATGCCTTTTACAATTTGTTTGTTAACTCTACCCATTAGAACCATCTCGACAATTTCCATTGTTTTTTGATCAGTAATTCTTAATCCATTTTCGAATTTAGGAGATATTTCTAATTTCTTTAACCAATTATTAATCTCGGGTCCACCTCCATGAATTACTATCGGACAAACCCCAACGGTTGATAAAAGTGCTATGTCCCTAAAAAAAGCATTTTTTAAATTATCATTCTCCATAACTGAGCCACCATACTTGATAACAATTTTTCTACCTGAGAAACTTTGTATATATGGGAGTGCTTCGCTTAATATTGATACTCTTTGAGAATCATTCATTATTAAAATTCATTAAAACTTGATTGAATTGAGAAATTAGGTTTTTACAAATATATCCCTTTATTCAATAAAAGAGAATAAAATCAAATTCTTTTTTATTATCGTCGATAATAAATTCTGATTCAAGACCTTTGACGAAAAACCTGTTTAATCTTTCTTGTTTTTCAATCCATTTTTCTAGAGGGACGGCGTTTAATTCGAAACGCATTCTGAGACCATTTTTTTCTTCCTTTGTAATTTCTTCTATTTCTTTTAGTTGAGGGGGATTATCCTCGTCCCACAAATTTAAAGATTCTAATGACGATTCAAGATGAGCTTTTATCCCATATCTCCATCTTGTAACATCTTTAACTAGTGCTGTTAATTCTTTTGGTCTATTAAATTTATTAGTCGCAAAACTTGTCTTGTCAAACAACTCTACAGGAGGAATTTCGGAAGTCTTTAAACCTAATCCAATTAAAAAAATAGGAACTCCATAAAAAAAAGTAGGTACACTTAAATTTACTGAGTCTGTAAAATAAGCAGTCATTCCCACAAAAGCTAATATACCTCCAGCGGTTACGATTAAGTTTCCAGGCGATAGGTATTTCTTCATTTTGATTTAGTAGAATGAGTTTTAAATGGTCTAACAAGTGTTATGCAAGATCCTAATACTGCAAATCAAGGTGATTTAATTTTTAAACTTGATCAAGATAGAGCATGGCTATTAGAAAACCTTGATAAGGGTAAATGGTCAGAAATTAGAAGCGAACTTGCCGCACTTGAAAGAAAAATAAGCAAATTAATTATAAGTGTTCAAGAAAATAATGTTGATATTTGATTTAAAAAGGTATTTCATCAACTTCAGGTACTAAAGGTGAGCTATCCCAACTGGAATTTTTGGTGCTTTCTTTTTTTTCAAATGACTCATTATTTTCTTTTTGATCAGACTTGATAACATCAACTGGCGATATTTGATGAATTTTTGAAGCTGTTAGTTCTGGTTGCTTTTCTTTCGTTCCGTCTTTTCTAGTGACAGAATTCATCTTTAGACGTCCCTCAATAACAATATTCTGCCCCTCCTTTAGTTCATCCACCATTTCTTGGGCAATATTCCCCCATCCTATGATCTTGAGATCTCTGGCTGGATCTTCACTACGTAATCCTTTAAAATTAACAATCATTTCTGCAATTGGAGTTTGGTTTTCTTTTGTATACCTCATTTGGGGTGCGCTATTAATGACCGCCTGAATTAAACAATGATTCATTACTTACTATTTAATTAAAGACATACTGATGCAGAATCAAGGAAATTGCTATAAAAATGTTTGGATCCTATCAGGAACTTCTGATGGACCTGTAATTGCTAATAGGCTTCTTGAACTTAATTATTCAGTCTTTGTAAGTGTTTTAACTTATAAAGCAGGGCAAGCTTATATTGAGAATCCAAAGTTACATATCATTACGGGGAAATTAAATAATAAAGATCAAATTATTAATTTCATAAATAAAAATAGAATCACATGTGTTGTCGATGCTACACATCCGTTTGCCATAATAATTTCTAAAAATCTTAACAATGCATGTAAAGAGATTAATACACCTCTTTTACTATTTGAAAGGAAATCTCTAATAAATAATACTAATAATTTTTTTTATATTGATGATTTAAAGGATGTAAATAACGTTGATATTGAGAATAAGAATATTCTTCTTGCAATAGGATCAAGGTTCCTTAACGATACAGCTAATTATTATATGAATTGTAAAGCAAATGTATTTACAAGGGTACTTCCAACTTATGAAAGTATAACTAAAGCTTTTGGATCATGTATTAAAAATTCAAACATAGCGATACTTGAACCTAGTAAAAATAAAAAAAACATTTTAGAAAAAAAACTTTGTGATTTTTGGGAGATAGATTATGTTTTATGTAGAGAATCTGGAAGTTATTCTCAGAAAAGCTGGGAGAGTATAGTTTCTGGAAGTAAAATGAAGTTATTTTTGGTTAAAAGGCCGAAAGTTAAAAATGATTATTCTTACTCTTTTGATCAATATCACAATTTGATAAATCACATAATTAAAAAATATTGATGTTTAATTCATTATGGAAGTATTAGTTTTGATCACAACTGAATCAAGTAATGCAAATGCTTTGCGAATGGCTAAATTACTAATACAAAATAAACTTGCAGCTTGTGTTTCTATAAAGCAAATTTTTTCAATTTATAAGTGGGATGATGATATTGAAGAAAGTAAAGAGTTTGAAATCATAATAAAAAGTAAACTAGAATTTAAAGATTGTTTAATTGATTTCGTAAATAAAAATTCCACATATGATGTCCCTCAAATTATTTACAAAAAATACAATGCTGAGATGAAATATTATGATTGGTTGAATAAGACTATTTGATTAAATTTATTTTATTAACTCTTTAAGATCAATATCAGATCTTGACCCTAATTGCGTAATTATTTGCCCCGCACAAATTGAAGCTATCTCTCCGCATTTTTTGAGGGAACAATTGTTTATTAATCCATGGATAAATCCTCCCGCATAGATATCTCCCGCTCCTGTAGTATCAATAATCTTACCTTTCTTAATTGACTCAATTATTTCAACATTATTTTTGTTAACTATGAGAGAACCATTACTTCCAAGAGTTATTATGACTAATTCACATAAGGAAGATAGGTCTTCTTGGCATCTTGCTAATTTATCATTTTTAAATAGACTTAACACCTCGGATTCATTACAAAAAACAATATCTACATATTCATAAATTAATTCCAAGAAACTCTTACGATGTCTATCTACACAAAATGAATCAGACAAAGAAAGGATTATTTTTGTATTAGATTGTTTTGCAATTTGGGCGGCTTTAATAAAAGCTTTTTTAGCTAATTCGCTGTCCCATAAATATCCTTCTAAATATAAGTATTTACTTTCCTTAATTACAGTGAAGTCAATGTCTTTTGGTTCAAACTCTACAGATGCTCCTAAGTAAGTGCACATAGTTCTTTGTGCATCAGGTGTAACCAAAATAATTGAATGAGCTGTTGGAGCACCTTCAATAGTTGGTGGAGTATTAAATATAGTTTTACTTTTTTTTATATCGTCAGAAAAAAAATTCCCAAATTGATCATTTTTAACTCTTCCAATAAACTGCACGTGATTGCCTAATTCTGCTAAAGAAACAACGGTATTTGCTGAGGACCCACCTGAAATTTGTTTGATCACTTTGCAATTTTCTAACAATCTCTGAGATTCATCAGAATTAATTAGATTCATTGATCCTTTATCCAGATTATTTATTTCAAGAAACTCATCTTCAATATTTACAATAATATCTACTATTGCGTTGCCCAGACCAATGAGATCGACCTTTTTATTATGTTCAAAATGTCTAAAGGATCCCTTCATTAATTTGAAATTAAATTACCTAAGAAGTGCTCTTTTGGGACCATGAATTGGGTCTTCAATTACTATAGTTTGATCTCTATTCGCTCCCAACGAAACAATGGCAATTGGAACCTCCATTAATTCAGCTAAAAATCTGAGATAATTCATAGCATTCTCTGGGAGATCAGATAGTTTTCTGCAGTCTGCAGTTGAGCATTGCCAACCTTTCAATTTTTTGAATATTGGCTTACATTTTTTTAAGTCATCTGAATTTGTAGGAAAGTAGTCTATTTCTTCTCCATCGAGATCATATGCAATACAAACTTGAATTTCATCTAATTCATCTAACACATCTAGTTTCGTAACGGCTAAACAATCAAGACCATTTACTGATACAGCATATTTACCAATAACTCCATCAAACCACCCACATCTTCTCCTTCTCCCAGTAGTGGTTCCAAATTCACTGCCTCTATCACAGAGTTGATCATTAATACTCCCTTGTAATTCAGTTGGGAATGGCCCTTCACCTACTCTTGTGGTATAAGCTTTTGCCACACCTATTACTCTATCAATTAAAGTGGGACCCACTCCAGCACCAATACATGCCCCTCCTGATATTGGGTTTGATGAGGTAACAAAAGGATAAGTTCCATGATCTAAGTCAAGTAGAGTGCCTTGAGCTCCTTCGAAAAGAATATTCTTCTTGTTTTTTGAGGCGGCATGGATAGTCCTCGTACAGTCAACAACATGCTTTGATAATCTTTCCCCATAGTCAAGATATTCTTCAACAATATCTTCTAATTTAAGTGGTTTAATTCCATAGATTTTTTCTAAAAGACCGTTTTTTTCTCTTAATGGAATTTCGATCACATCACTAAGCCTTTCTTTATTGAGCAAGTCTCTTATCCTAATACCGTTTCTTTGTGATTTATCCGCATAAGTTGGGCCAATCCCACGACCTGTTGTCCCTATTTTGTTTGAACCTCTATCAGCCTCCATCACTTCATCTAATATTCGGTGGTAGGGCATTGTTACATGTGATGTTGATGAAATTTTTAATCCTGAGATATCAATTCCATTATCAATTAACATGTCAATTTCTTTAAGCAAGATTTTTGGATCTACAACAGTTCCCGAACCAATTAGACAAGAAGTATTTTTATAAAGTATTCCTGAGGGAATTAAATGTAATTTTAAGACTTTATCATCTACGACTATAGTATGACCTGCATTTACTCCCCCTTGATAGCGAACGACAACATCTGCCGAACGACTAAGTAAATCCGTTATTTTACCTTTTCCTTCGTCACCCCATTGGGCTCCGATTACAACAACATTGGCCAATTTTAGAAGAGCATTATTTTTGTGCGAATATTTAATATATTCAAAAATCTTGGTTTACTTTTAAAAAGTAAATGAATTGTATCAACTTTCTCTTAAAACCATTTTTTCAGCAAGAGAAAATTCTTTGGTTAAACGCTCTTTAAGCTTATCTGGTAAAGGTCTACTTGCAAAGTTTTTGTAATGACCTGCCATAGCATTTAATGCTGTTTGCATTGTGGTAAATGATTGCGTTTTATTCACCATCCCTCTATTTCTGTATCTTGAAATATAGTCAGTTATTAGTGTAAGAGCCTCACTTCTTACTTCATCTTTATTTGGAGAATCTTTTGGAGTATCAACAGCTGTTTGTAATGTTTTAACAACTGAGATTGTATCTTTAGTATAATCACCTGTCATAGCGGTTTTTGCAGCTATGGAAGGGGAACTAAATAGTGTAAAAACAACAATTAATGATATTGCATAAGATATAGCTTTGGTAAGATTCTTAAAAAATAATTTTGATGTCCATTTCAGTAACATAACTTAGCTCCCAAAAAAAATAAGCCTCAAGACTTTTTATTGTACATTATTTCAGATTCGGAAATAAATGTTTCTAACAATTTATCAGTACTAATTTTAAGCTTAGTATTATTTGTTCTGCATAAAAGTTCTACTTCTTTATTAATAGAATCTCTTCCAACAATTATCTGAAAAGGAATACCAATTAATTCCGCATCTTTAAATTTCACTCCAGCTCTATCGTTTCTATCATCAAGAAGGACATCAATTTTATTAATTAAAAAGTTGTTATAGATTTGCTCAGTAAGATCACTTTGAATAGGATCTTTTAGGTTTGTTGGGATAATAATAACTTCAAAAGGAGAAATCTGGATAGGCCAACAAATTCCTTTTTGATCATGATTCTGTTCGATAGCAGCTTGAGCTATTCTTGTCACTCCTATTCCGTAACAACCCATCCATAAATTTTTTAACTGGCCTTCCTTATCAGAGAACTTTGCATTTAGTTTTTCACTATATTTCTGACCTAGTTGGAAAATATGTCCAATCTCGATACCTTTTTTTTCTTTAAGTTCTTCATCGTCATAAATACTTATTTTATCTCCTTTTTTGGCATTCCTGATATCCCCAATTAGATAGTCTTTCCAATCAAAAGAAAATTCTTGAAAAACTTTATGGAAATTAACTTTATTTCCTCCACTTATAAACTTTGAAAGGTCACTTGCAGAATGGTCAATTATTCTTGTCCATTTTTTTTCCCAATTAGAACTAGCTTTAATAGTTTTATTATCTAAATCTGGCCCGATAAAACCTAAGGGTAAATCAACTAGATTTTTTTCGATAGTATTTTTGTCTTCAATCTTTTTAAGATTAAGGAGATTGAAGTGATGAAGTTTATTGATTAAGTTAAAGAGCTTTACTTCATTAATGTGTTGATCGCCTCTTATGCATGCAAGAATTGGGACATTAAAGTCACCTTCGAACTGTGCAAGAAATATTACTACTTTAATAATCTGACTTGGGTCTAAATTGTTATTATCGCAAACTTCTAGGATTGTTTTTTGATTAGGCGTTTCCAACCAATCTGCAATATTATCTTTTAGTGGAATAGGTTGAGAGGGTAGAGAAACAGCTTTTTCGATATTGGCAGCATAAGAACCACTTTGAGTGAACAAAATGGAATCTTCTCCAGCATCAGCAGTGACCATAAATTCTTTAGATGAAGCACCGCCAATTGCTCCACTATCAGCTTCAACCCCTACTGTCTGCAGTCCACAAGATTTAAAAATATTTTCATAAGCATTGCCCACCTTTTCATAGAAAGAAGCCAGATCGTTTTCTGAAGAATGAAAAGAATAACCATCTTTCATTATGAATTCTCTACTTCTCATCAATCCAAACCTTGGCCTTATTTCATCTCTAAATTTTGTCTGAATTTGGTAAAAACATTGAGGTAATTGCTTATAGGAGTTGATGGTCTCTGATGCAATACTCGTGATCACCTCTTCGTGAGTTGGTGCTAATCCAAATTCTTTACCTTGTCTATCTTTGAGATTAAACATTATTCCTTCACCAGCGGTATATCCTTCCCACCTTTCACTTTTTTTCCATAAATCTGCAGGATGAAGTTGGGGTAATAGTAATTTTGTACAACCAATACTATTAAGTTCTTTCTCTATTATTGCGGATATTTTTTCAATAACTCTAAGCATTAGTGGCATGTATGCATAAATACCGCTGTTAACTCTTCGAATATACCCAGCTTTTAAGAGTAGTTGATGTGAAATAATCTCAGCTTCAGAAGGTGTGTCACGAAGTGTCCCCAGAGGAAATGAGGTTGTCACGCGCATACAGAAAAGTCCTTAAT
>QCCL01000012.1 GCA_003281255.1 Prochlorococcus sp. AG-347-L02 | reverse complement strand
TTTAATTAAACTTGAATCTGATTGTAATTATTTAAGCTTATCAAGTGATAACTTAATTGTTAAATCCGCAAATCTATTAAAGAAAAAATAAAATATAGATTTCGGTGCGAATATATTTTTAAGAAAAAATATTCCAATTGGTGCAGGATTAGCTGGTGGATCCAGTAACGCAGCAGCAACATTAATTGGTCTTAATAAGTTATGGGATTTGAACTTAAATCAAGAAACATTATGTTCATGGGCATCAGCTTTAGGATCTGATGTTCCCTTTTTTATAAATGGTGGTATTCAATTATGTTTTGGAAGAGGCGAAATTCTGGAGAAATTAGATTCAAACTTTGAATATGGAGTAATTCTATTAAAAAATCCAAATGTATCAGTATCTACTGCTGAAACTTATAAAAAATATAGCAATAGATTTTGTGATCAATATCTTACTAATACAGAAATGATTGAAAACATAAGAAAAAATTTAAGAGATAATGGTTTAAATAACTTAAATTTTGATAATCAACATTTAACTATAAAAAATGATTTGCAGTTAGTTGTTGAAAATGACAAAGATTCTGTAAAGCAGGCATTATATTTACTTTCTAAATTAGAAAATTGTCTTACATTTTCAATGAGTGGATCAGGCCCTACATGCTTTGCACTCTTTAAAGATATAGAGACTGCCAAGAAAGAATTAAATGCAAATTCTAAATTATTTGAAGATAAAGGTTACGATTCATGGGTTTGCACTTTCCTTGAAAAGGGAATAACATTCATTTAAATTTTTTTAATATAAGATTTTATTTTGGCTGATAATAGTAATGAGAATATTGAAAAAAATATTCCCGAAAAAGGACCATTAAATTTTATTTTTGGATCATTAACCAGTTTTCTATTATTTATATTTTTTTATTTTTTAAGTAATAAAATTGCAATTTATTTTTCAATACATAAACCATCTAATTCTTCAGAAATAGTCCAAAATATTTCTTCTAGTATTAACACCCTAATAATTGGATTATCTTTTTTGCTAACCTTTTCTTTTGCTTTTATAGGTATTGGACTTTTTATTGTATTTATTCGAAGTTTTTTTCTGAAGAAAAGTTGAATTGCCAATATTATTAATAAAAATACTTTCTTTGAATGTCTTTACATGATCTAGGGATTCTAATACTTTTACTTTCACCAGGAATGATTTTGTCAATATTACTACTTATAACCTTTGCTGAAGGAGGATAAATTAATCAAAGTGGTAGGATTATATATGTGATTAATTAGGTAATTAATTGTGGCTGGAACATTATTATTCAATGCTTTGAAAGAGGCAATTGATGAAGAAATGGCAAATGATGTAAATGTTTGCGTTATGGGGGAAGATGTTGGTCAATATGGAGGATCTTATAAGGTAACTAAGGATTTATATGAAAAATATGGAGAGTTAAGAGTCTTAGATACTCCAATTGCAGAGAATAGTTTTACGGGTATGGCTGTGGGCGCAGCAATGACTGGGTTAAGACCAATAGTAGAAGGAATGAATATGGGTTTTTTGCTTTTAGCTTTTAATCAGATATCAAATAATATGGGTATGCTTAGATATACAAGTGGTGGAAATTATAAAATACCAGCTGTAGTTCGAGGCCCTGGAGGAGTTGGTCGTCAACTTGGTGCTGAACACAGTCAAAGACTTGAAGCATATTTTCATGCAGTTCCTGGCATAAAGATTGTTGCATGCAGTACACCTACAAATGCTAAAGGTTTAATGAAAGCAGCTATAAGAGATGATAATCCGGTTCTATTTTTCGAACATGTTCTTTTATACAACTTGTCTGAAGAATTACCTGAAGGTGACTATACTTGCGCTTTAGATCAGGCTGACGTTGTAAAAGAAGGTAAAGATATTACTTTATTGACTTATTCAAGAATGAGACATCACTGCCAAAAAGCTGTTGAAGAATTAGATAAAAAAGGAATAGATGTTGAGTTAATTGATTTAATAAGCTTAAAACCATTTGATATGGAAACTATCTCAAAATCAATAAGAAAAACAAATAAAGTCATAATAGTAGAAGAGTGCATGAAGACTGGAGGTATTGGAGCAGAATTAATTGCCTTAATAACAGAAGAATGTTTCGATGATCTTGATGCCCGACCAATTAGATTATCTAGTCAGGATATCCCAACTCCTTATAATGGAAATCTTGAGAATTTGACAATAATCCAACCACATCAAATAGTTGAAAAAGTTGAAGATTTAATTAGTGGGAGTATATAGGTAATGAAAAGGAGGCAAGGTTGGCTTTTCTTTATTATATTTCTACTTACTTTATCTGTTTATCTATTAATAAATTATCCCTTACAGTTGGGATTGGATTTACGAGGGGGTTCTCAACTTACACTACAAATTATTAAAGATGAAGGAAAGGTAACAAAAGATGAACTTGAAGCAGTTAATTCGGTTATTGATAGGCGAGTTAATAATTTAGGGGTTTCTGAGTCTAACCTGCAAACCCTAGGTGGTGATCAATTGATTTTAGAATTACCTGGAGAACAAAATCCATTAGTTGCTTCTAGAGTTTTAGGTAAAACTGCTTTATTAGAATTTAGAACCCAAAAAGAAGGAACATTTACAGATTTAAAAACCTTGCAACTCCAAAGATTGAATATTAAAGAATTAATTGAACAATATTCATCTGCAGAAAAAACTCAAAATGATAATAATTTCAAAAAATTTTTACAGGATGATATTAAAGCGATAGAGCAAGAATTAAATTACTCATCTGCTAGTATTGATTTATATGGGAAGTTAATTGAAATTAAAAAGTATATTGATAAAGAAATTACAAATTTATTTATTAAAACAGATTTATCTGGTAAAGATCTTATTAACGCAGGAAGGAGACAAGAACAAACAAATAGTAATTGGGAGGTTTTATTAACTTTTAGTAATTCAGGAGGTGAAAAGTTCGCAGAAATTACAAAATCAATTGCTGGTACTAATCAACTATTGGCTATCATTCTTGATGGCGAATCAATAAGTGAAGCTATTGTTGGTAGTCAGTTCACTAGTACTGGGATTACTGGTGGATCAGCAACAATAAGCGGTAATTTTAGTGCTGAAAATGCTAGAGAATTAGAAGTTCAACTTAAAGGAGGTTCATTGCCATTACCAATTGAAATAGTAGAAACTAATTCTATAGGAGCTCTCTTGGGATCAAAAAATATTTTAAAAAGTCTTTATGCAGCTATTAGTGGATTAATTTTTGTGGGTATATTTATGATTTTTAATTATAGAATCTTAGGTTTTGTTTCAGTTCTTTCTCTAGTACTTTATGGTTTCTTTAACTTAGCTCTATATTCTTTAATTCCTGTAACTTTAACTTTACCAGGAATATCTGGGCTCATACTTAGCATTGGTATGGCTGTTGATGCAAATATTTTAATATTTGAGAGAATTAGAGAAGAATTAAATGATGGTAATACCCTTACAAGATCTATTGATAGCGGTTTTCAAAGAGCTAATTCATCTATAGTTGATGGCCACATTACGACCCTTCTAAGCTGTTTTGTTTTGTTTTTATTAGGAACAAATTTTGTTAAAGGTTTTGCTGCAACATTAGGTATTGGAGTATTAATAAGCTTGTTTACATCATTAAATTGTTCTAAAACTATTTTGAGATTTTTTATTACATATCAATCTTTAAGACAAAAAAATCTGTATCTACCCAGGAATAATTTTTCAAATTAAAATTTTTATCTAATTTTCCTATGAAATACAACCTTGAACTATTAAAAAATAAAAGAAAGATAATTGGGTTTTCAACTTTTCTTATTTTATTGAGTCTCTTAGGAATTTTATATTCTACTTTTAATACTTCTTATAAGAAACCTATAAATCTAGGAATGGATTTTGTTGGAGGAAATGAATTAAGAATAGAGAGAGTTTGTGAAGAGGACTGTTCTAATTTTTCTCCTGATTCAGTTTTAGAAAAGTTAAGAGAGATCTCTAAAAATAAAAACGTTTTAAATAATATTAAATTACAATTCCAAAATAATAATAAATTAATTTCAATAAGAACCCCTTATTTGAGTAATGAAGAATCAAATAATCTTATTAAAAATCTTGATAACATTGTTGGTCCTCTAAATTATGAGAGTAAGGATTCAAGATTAATAGGTCCAAAGCTTGGGAAAAGATTACTTACTAATTGCGTTACTTCATTGTTAGTTGCTTTATTTGCAATATCTTTATATTTAACAATTAGATTTGATAAAAATTATGCATTATTTGCACTATTAGCTCTATTCCATGATTTATTAATTGTTTTCGGTATATTTTCCTGGTTGGGAATTATATTATCTGTCGAGGTAAATAGTTTATTTGCTGTGTCATTGTTAACTATAGCCGGTTATTCTGTAAATGATACTGTTGTTATATTTGATAGAATTCGTGAGAATTTAAAATCAAGGAAAGAAGGGTATAACGAAACTATTCAATTATCAGTTAACGAATCATTTAGGAGAACAACGTTTACCAGTATTACAACCCTTTTCCCTTTATTAAGCCTAATTTTGTTTGGATCTTACTCACTATTTTGGTTTTCTTTGGCCTTATCTTTAGGAATTATAGTTGGAAGTTATTCAAGTATTTTATTGGCTCCATCTTTGTTGCTGAAAGACTGAGCTTGGCCTACTAATTTTATGAAATTAAATTACTATTTGATAATTTTATTTTCTTTAGTTCTTATAGATCTTTCTACTGAGTTAAGAATATTATTTGATCATTTTACATTTAGTTCATTATATTTTGCTTTTGGTAAACATCCCTTAGCTTTCTTTATACTTTTTTCTTATCCATACTTATATAAAAAATTAATTAAGTAGTTTTTAAATATCTTTAAATGATTCTTTGATTATAACCTGTATTACTACAGCTAATGGAAGAGATAGAATTAAGCCTAATGGGCCAAAAATGAAGGTAAATCCAAATTGTGAAATTAATGTTAGGCCAGGAAGTAAGTTTGTTTTTTTCTTCATTATAGATGGCATTATTATGTAGCTTTCAATATTTTGAATGATTACATATGCTCCTAAAACGGCAAGTGGCTTCCAAAAATTATCTAGTATTGCAATTGAAATAGGAAATATTCCGCTAATAACTGGACCTATATTTGGAATTATATTAAGAACCATTGCTATTAAAGCATTTGAGACAACATATTTGACATCTAATATAGATAAAACTATTAATGATAATAAACCTACTGATAATGAGCTTATGACCATAGAAAAGGTCCAATTTGCTAATGCAATATTGCATTTTTCCAGAATATTTCTAAATTTGTTACGGTAGTTTTTCGGTATTAATAGAAGTATATTTTCTTTATATTGTTTTGGTTCAATAGAAATCATCAAACTAACAGCTAATACGAATATTAATTTCAAAAGGCCTGAACCCAGATTTCCCGCTATATTTATTAAATTCTTAAAACTTTCTTGAATAGCTTTTGCAATTGTTGAGACATCTGGAATGGTAACTACATTATTTACAAGATTAAATATGTCTATGACGTTTTCTGATTTTTCGCCATAAAACAGGTTATTCAGTTTGTTCAGATTTGTATTAATCAAAATATTTATTTTTGATAAACCATTCGGGATATCAACTAGTATTTCATTGAATTCTTTTATGAACGGAGGCAATACAAGTATAAAAATTGTAAATACTATTACTGATATAAGAGTTAATACAAGAAACAAAGAAAATGATCGAGGAATTTTCAATCCCTTTTGCATTTGATTACATAAATTACATACAATATTTGAAATTACTAAAGAACAAATTATTAGTAGGAGAAAATCCCTTAAAGTCCATATTATTAGCGAAGTGATTAAAATTACTACTAACTTGAAATATGATGAACTACTCAATTTTCAAAATATTCTACTTCTTTTCAGAATATCCTAAACCATTTGATTTGGCATAACTATTTGCAAATCGCATAAATCTATCAAAGTCTGAGGTGTTCTTCCAAATATAAACTGATTCTAAAAAAATGGGGTCTCCATCAACAAACTTTACTTTAACTTCCCTAGTTAGTATTTCACCTTCGGAATCAATCATACGCATACCTGTGATTTCACCATCTGTAATTGAGGATAAAGCCTGAGGTTTTTCGAACAAAAATAATGCTTGGCCGGTGGTACCATCCTTACTCCTAGTCAGTCTTATTTCAGGCACTACCGGTTCATCAGTTCCCTCATAAAATTGTATTTTTGCAGTTTTATTTGCTGTCATAATAATCGGTTAATAATTTTTTATCTTAGGAAATATTTTCCACATTCGTTTGTATTTATTTTATAAAACATTATTTATTAACTCTAGAATTCTTTCATCATATTTCTTGTCTGTTAAATCTAATAACTTAATATTTGTTTTGCCAACTTTTTCAAATTCATAACACTTATCGTAATAATCAAGAACTGATCTACATACTAAATCCCATTTCTCATTTTTGATTGATTCTAGAGCTATTTTTGTTCTTTGAGGCCCTAATCTTTTTTTTATCCTTAATACAGATTCTTGGAGTTCCTCTTTCTTAAAAACACTATAAGTATCTATCAACTCATCTAACCTGTTAGATTCGCTTCTTAAAATTTCAATTCTCCTAGAATGTTTCATCTGATTGAAGAATTCATGAGGAATTTTGCATTTACCTATATTTGCACTTTCAGCTTCTACAAAAATTTTATTAGAACATTTAAAAGAATTTAATTTTTCTGCAATTATATTTTCAAATTGTTCATTTGAGGGTTGTTCTTTCATTCCTAAACCTCCAAATGTACTTCCTCTATGACAAGCAAATCGTTCAAGATCAATAGTTTGATAATTATATTTCTCTAGTAATGATAATAATCTTGTCTTCCCTGTTCCTGTTTTCCCTCCAATAACTACTATATTCAGCTTTTTTGAGAAACTATCTAATACCCATCTTCTATATATTTTGTATCCTCCGTTAAGTGTTATTGGATTAAATTTATATTTTTCTAGTAGCCAAGCAACGCTTTGTGAACGCATTCCTCCTCTAGAGCAATATATTCTTATAAAAAATTCATTATTTTTATCAGGAATTGTTTTATTAGACTCAATACTCATGAATAAATTATCAAGAAGTAATTCCATTTTTTTTTCAAAAAAAATTAATCCCTCTATGACTGCTTTTTTTCTTCCTTCTTTTTTATAAATTGTGCCAATTATAGATCTCTCATCATCATCAAATAGTGGAATGTTAATAGAATTAGGCAGGTGTCCTTTATAATATTCACTCGGGCTTCTAACATCTATAAGTGGTCCTTTAAAACTTCTAAATTTCTCTAGTTTTTTTCTTTTGAAATACATGGATAGTTTTTATTTTTTAGATTGAATTTTTAAAATGAATAACAAAGAAAAAGATAACAATAATAATGCTACCTTAAATCTTATAAAAAAATTTGTAGATTCTAATCAAAGAAAAAGAATAAACTCATTAACTCAAATAGAATCTGAAGTAGAAAATATTTTTAATATTGGACCTCCGCTGTTTGATATTTTTGATAGTGAAGGAGATGACTGGGCTGCAGGTTGGATATTACAAGTTTTAAAAAAATTTAAGCCTGAATTCTTTGAGAACTCTAAATTCAATAATTGGTTTAATACATATTCAGATATTGATATCAATTATGAAGATTTGCAATTGATGTTGGTTGAGCAAAAATTTGAAGAGGCAGATAGACTAACAAGTTCATATTTACGAAAATTAGCTGGAAAATTAGCTGAAAAACGCGGATATGTTTTCTATAGTGAAGTTAAGAATATGTCAGGTAAAGATTTAGAAACAATAGATAGATTATGGACTATTTATTCTAATGGTAGATTTGGATTCTCAATTCAGGCAAAGATATTAAAATCAGTAGGAAAAAAATATGAATTAATGTGGCCGAAAATAGGATGGAAAAAAGAGGGCTTATGGACTAGATATCCTGGATCTTTTTGTTGGTCATTAGACGCTCCTGATGGACATATGCCTTTAATAAATCAACTAAGAGGGGTAAGACTAATGGACTCAATCCTACGGCATCCTGCTATTGCAGAGAGACATAATAACATTCTTTAAATTGAGGTATTTAATAAGTTAAAATTAAGACAGTATCAAAATATTATTATGTCCTTATTTCGGGGCAAAAATATTTTAAAAAAATTTTTTAAAAGACCAAGGATTAACTGGTCAAACTACGAATTCGAATCATCATTACAGTTAAATGAATTTGTCGATCAATTATTAGAACCTATTCAAAATTCTCAATCAAACTATCTTATAAAACTTGGTTTACATGAAGCTCTAGTAAACGCAGTAAAACATGGCAATAAATTAGATCCTAAAAAAAATATTAGAGTAAGAAGAATAATTACTCCTAATTGGTGTGTCTGGCAAATTCAAGATCAAGGTAATGGTTTAGAGATAAAAAAAAGAGACTATAAATTACCAAAAAAAATAAGTAGTGTTAGTGGCCGTGGCCTATACATTATTAATGAATGTTTTGATGACGTTAGATGGAGTAGTAAAGGTAATAGGCTTCAGTTGGCATTAAAAAGGTGATTTTTACTAGGGCAAGGTTGATCTACGTTAATTTCTTTTAACCATTTAATACTTTCTTCTATGTACTCAATAGATTCCTTCTCATTACAAGAAATAATTAAATGACATAATCCGGCCGAAATTAGTTCAGCAGATCGTTTATATTTATTTCCCTTATCTTTATGCCATTTAGAATGATCAATTTTTAATTTGTTATTAAGTCTTTGAACAAGCTGAATAGTTTCTTTATCCCAATAAGTCATAGGAGTTTTTATTTACTTTACAGCAGACCATACTTTGGTCATAAAAAAGGAATTTGATTTTACATCTTTAAACCCTACATCCTGAATTTTAGAATCTAAATCCTCTTTTATGTAATCACAATAAAAAGGCTCATGAAAAGATTTATAGAAGCTTTCCATTACGGATATAAAGTCAGGTGAATCATTTATTTGAATTGAATCAGCTAAAACTAATATGCCCCCAGGTTCAAGAACTCTAAAAAATTCATTTAACACTTTAGCTCTAATTGTTCTAGGTAATTCATGAAATAAGTAAACGCAAGAAATACATTGAAAGCTATCATTTTTAAAAGGTAAATCCTCAGCATTACCTTTTATTAACTGAATTAAATCTCCATCTAAATCTGAAATATATCTACTTGCCTCTTTTAAGTAAGAATCAGATAAATCAATTCCAGTAATTTTTTCTTTAGGAAATGCTGCTCTTAATTGTTTTAATGTTCTTCCTGATCCAGTAGCCACATCAAGTATTTTTATAGAACTTTTTTTTCTATCGCTAAAAATTTCAAGACCTTCTTTTATTGGCTTAATTATTCTTCTCCTCATTGAGTCAGCACTACCATTGAAAAGTATCTCTACTTGTAGGTCATAAATGCTAGCTGAAAAATCTGATAAATAACCATCTGTTTGATGATGAAAATTTCTCAAGTAATATTGAGGATAATTATCTTTATCAATTGATTTTGGAAGATCATCAAAGTTTTGTTTTCTGCGTCTATCCCATGTATTAGGCATATCGAGCCAAATTTTAGGATATTGAGTTAGATATCTAAGCCATGGTTCGTCAAACAATAATTTTTTTGGATATATATTTTTTTCTGCATCATTCCAATCTTCTTCTCTTAAGATATCCATTGAATTTTGGATTTGCATTAGAAGATCCCTATTTATATCAAAATTTTCGAGCTTTGAATCGGGAAGAATAAAGTTCATTAATCTTGAACTAATCTGCTTGTGAGCGAAACCTGCAATGCTTTTACTTTGTTGTAGCGTTTTATATGCAATTTTTGAAATAGATTCCCTAGCCATTTTTCAATTTATATATCTATATTCCAACAAAAAAAAAATCAATTTGAGAATATTTTGTGATATTTCTCAAATTGATTTACTTAAACTAATGTGTTCTTTTAGTTATGCATCGTAATACATGAAGAATTCATGTGGATGAGGCCTTTGTCTTAGTTGTTGTACCTCTTCGTATTTTATATCGATAAAGTTATCAATAAAATCTTCAGTAAATACTCCACCAGCTAATAGATAATCCTTATCTGCTTTTAGCGCATTAAGTGAGTCATTTAGAGATGAAGGTACTGTATCAATTTTTGCAAGTTCATCAGCTGGAAGTTCAAATAAATCTACATCTACACCATCACCAGGATCAATTTGATTTTTAATTCCATCAATACCAGCAAGCATCATTACAGAAAATGCTAAGTAAGGGTTTGCAAGTGCGTCACCTGATCTGAATTCTAATCTTTTAGCTTTAGGGCTTGGTCCTGTTAATGGTATTCTTACTGCAGCTGATCTATTACCCTCAGAATAAACTAGATTTACAGGTGCTTCGAATCCTGGAACCAGTCTTTTATAACTATTTGTAGTTGGGTTAGTAAATGCTAAGAATGATGGAGCATGTTTAAGTATACCTCCGATGTACCATCTTGCTGTTTGAGATAGATTTGCATATGCTCCTTCACCGAAAAATAGTGGCTGCCCACTCTTCCATAAACTCTGGTGAACATGCATTCCAGTTCCATTATCGTTAAATACAGGCTTGGGCATAAATGTTGCTGTTTTTCCATATTTTTTAGCAACATTCCGGACAACGTATTTATAAGTCATAACGTTATCAGCAGCATTTATTAACGAATCAAATTTCATTCCAAGTTCGTGTTGACCGGCACCAGCAACTTCATGATGATGTTTTTCTGTGGGGATCCCTAATTCACCCATAAGAAGAAGCATCTCAGATCTGATATCTTGCGCAGTATCATTTGGAGCAACTGGAAAATATCCTTCTTTATACTGTATTTTGTATCCTAAGTTCCCCCCTTCTTCAATTCTCCCTGTATTCCATGGAGCTTCAATGGTATCTACACTATAAAAACAACCTCCCTCTTTAGAGTCATATCTAACATCATCGAATAAAAAGAATTCAGGTTCTGGTCCAAAAAATGCAGTATCTGCTATACCCGTAGAGTCTAAATATTTTAATGCCTTTTGAGCTAAAGCTCTTGGACACCTATCATAAGGTTCCCCGCTTCTTGGCTCTTGAATAGAGCAAATCATACTTAGAGTTTTATGTTTATAAAAAGGATCAATCCAGGCTGTACTTGCGTCGGGCACCATTGACATATCCGAGGCATTAATTGCTTTCCAACCTCTTATTGATGAACCATCAAATGCTAGACCTTCTGTAAATGAATCCTCTTCAATCATGTCTGATGTAAGAGTTAAATGTTGCCATTTTCCATGAATATCAGTGAATTTTAAATCGATGAGTTCAATTCCTTCGTCTTTAATTTGACTTAAAACATCTTGAGGAGATTTAGACATAATTTTGTAATACCTTATATGAAATTAATAACTTGATGATTCTTGTTATGTATCAATGGTAACTTTTTATAAGACTTGATGTCTTCTTTTAGTGTTTCAAGTCATAAGTTTAATAATTATTTACCTAAATATTTAAATTGAATGAATTTCTTTAAATAAATATCGCTTATGTGGCGATATTAGATTACTTTAAAAGTAATTGAATGTAATGCTTTGACAGAAGCAAAACTTATTTCGGCTTTAAATGAAGAGAATTTATCTCATTTCTCAAAGACTTATGTTCCCTCTCGACTTTTATTAGGTCCTGGTCCTTCAAACGCACATCCAGAAGTCTTAAGCGCTCTTTCTTTGAATCCTATTGGACACTTAGATGAAGCATATATTTCATTGATGTCTGATGTTCAACAACTTCTAAGATATACCTGGCAATGTAATAATCGTCTTACACTTCCAATGAGTGGTACTGGAAGTGCAGCTATGGAAGCTTCGATAGCTAATTTTATAGAGGAAGGAGAAAAAATTCTTATCGCTAAAAAAGGATATTTTGGAGACAGACTTGTTGATATGGCAACTAGATATAAAGCAGATGTATCTGTTATTGAAAAACCATGGGGTGAAGCCTTTTCTTATGAAGAAATTAAGTATGAAATAGAAACTAAAAAACCAGCAATTTTTGCTATTGTCCATGCTGAAACATCAAGTGGTGTTTTACAACCTCTTGATGGTATTGGAGATATATGTAGAAAAAATAACTGCTTATTTTTAGTTGATGCAGTTACCTCACTCGGCGCTTTAGAGCTATTAATAGACGAATGGAAAATTGATCTAGCATACAGTTGTAGTCAAAAGGGATTAAGTTGTCCTCCAGGATTAAGCCCTTTTACAATGAATAAAAGAGCTGAAGAAAAACTAAGTTCAAGAAAAACAAAAGTACCTAACTGGTATTTAGATTTATCTTTATTAAATAAATATTGGGGTTCTGATCGTGTTTACCATCATACTGCGCCGGTAAATATGAATTTTGCCATTCGTGAAGGTTTACGGCTAATTGCCAATGAGGGTTTAGAAAATGTTTGGAATAGACATAATACTAATGCAAAGAAACTATGGAATGGTTTAGAAAGACTTGGAATGGAATTACATGTGCCAGAGGATTATAGATTGCCAACTTTAACCACAGTTAAAATACCTCCAGCAGTTGATGGGGATGGTTTTAGAAATCATCTCTTAAGAAACTTTGGAATAGAAATAGGAAATGGACTTGGAGAATTATCCGGTAAGGTTTGGCGTGTAGGGCTGATGGGCTTTAATTCATGTGAGGAGAATGTTGACAGATTATTAAACCTATTTGATACTGAGCTAAAGAAATTTTCTATTTTTGAGTCCTCAACTTTTTGAACCAAATCTGTAAAATTTGACTGCATTCATCTTCTAGGATACCTCCAATTATTTCCATTTTATGATGTGCACTTTCATGTTTTGATAGGTCAATAGAGCCACCCAATCCACCTCTTTTCTTATCGTAAGCTCCGAATATAACTTTACCCATACGCGCTTGAATAAGAGCTGAGGAACACATAGTACAAGGTTCTAAATTTGTGATAATAGTACATTCATTAAATCTCCAATCGTTTTTAATTAGAGATGCCTGTCTGAGTGCCATTATCTCTGCATGCCCTAATGGGTCTTTATTTATATTCCTCCTGTTCACCCCTCTGCCGATACATCTTCCTCTCTCGTCTAAAATTATTGAACAGATTGGTAGCTCAACTTTTCCAATTTCTTTGGATCTTCTTAATATCGAATTCATCCACAAATTGTATTTTGAATTATTTTTTTTTTTTTGTTTATCTTTACGACTATTTCCATTTTCAAAAATATATCTCATTTATCAATATTGAGAATAGAATTATTAATACATATCTTATCTGATGGCTGAAGATTTAATTAATAATAAAGATATATATTTCCCCTCATATTTAGGGACTAATGACAAATTGATTACTCTTCTTAATAGAGCAAGTCAAACTCTTTGCGAATGGTTCTCTAAAGCTGATAAAAATGGTCCTTTACCATTTGATGAAAATTTCAAGTGCATTATGCCTTCGGAAGATGGTAACTCTGAAGAAGATTTGTTTTCTGAGATTGAAACTCTTTTGAAAAATTCATTTAATCCTGTTCATCCTGGCTCACTAGCTCACCTTGATCCCCCACCTTTAATTTTCTCTATTTTGGGAGATTTAATTGCTGCTGGTTTAAATAATAATCTTCTCGCCTACGAGTTATCACCAAGTGTGACTTTGCTTGAGGAATCATTATGCAAATGGTTTGCCAAGAGAATAGGGTTTAATGATTTCTCAGGAGGTATAGCTGCTAGTGGAGGTACATTAAGTAATCTGAATGCACTTATAGCAGCTAGAAATAATGCTGGATTAGGTACAAATCCTAATTGTGTATTACTTGTTAGTGAAGATGCTCATTCTTCCTTCATTAAATGTATGAGAGTAATGGGTCTTGATAGTACGAATCTTGTCAGAATTAAAACTGATAATAAAGGTCGAATGGATATAAACTATCTCAGACAGTCTTTAGATAAATGTTCAATAGAAAATAAAAAAATATTTGCCATCGTTGCCACCCTTGGGACAACTGTAAGAGGAGCCATTGATCCTATTAAAGAAATAAGTGAAATCTGTAAACAAAGAAAAATATGGTTACATATTGATGGTTCAATTGGAGGGATTTTTGCTATAACTTCTATTCAAATAGAAGGCTTAAATAATATTAATCAGGCTAATTCGATAACGATAAACCCACAAAAAATTATTGGCATTACAAAGACTTCATCTTTGTTATTGGTTTCAAATATGAGTACTTTAGAAAATACTTTTAATACTGGGCTACCATATATATCATCTAAAGAAAATATTACAAATAGAGGTGAAATAGGCATACAAGGTTCTAGACCTGCAGAGGTCATAAAACTATGGCTTGGGTTACGTTTTTTAGGACTTAAAGGAATAGAAAATGTATTAGAGTCATCAATTAAAAGAAAAGATTTTTTTATAAAAAATATATGTAAAAATAAATTTGATATATATTCAGGACCTCTTCATATTGTTTCATTCTTACCAAAGAAACTTGAGCCAAAAGACTCTGATTCATGGACTCAAACTAAAGTTAATGAATTAATTAACAATAATTTTATGCTTTCTAGACCAAAATTTAAAGGAAAATATTTTTTACGGGTTGTCATGGGAAATTACAATACAAAAGAATCTCATATTGAAGAACTTTTGAGACTTTTAGATGCTTAACTAACGAATTGAATTATGGGTAGACCAAAAATTATTGCAATAGTAACAGGGTTTATCTCTATAGCTATTTGTATTGCTTATTTACTCTTTATAACTATTTTTGATTTCAGAACTTATCTAAATGATCAATTATCCAATTTTAATTAGTAAATGGAGGCAAACTTTTATTTGATTTAAAATATTTTTTCATTTCAATTTTTGAAATAGCTTCTTTTACGAAGTTGTTTAAAATGTCCTCTCTCTTACTTAGTCTATAGATCTTATCTACTACTTCTTGGATTCCTCCATCTCCCCAATTTTGCCCATTTTTAAAATATTCAATCAAACTTAGTCCTACTATTCTTATTAACCAGCCTGCTGTAACTGATTGTATAGATTTAGATAATATTATTTTAGTTAAGCTTGTAGCTAAAGCAGGAGAAAGAATGGCGAGACCCCCTTTTAGTATTCCTTGTTTAGCCAATGCGCTTAGCAACGAAGTCGCTAAATCTTTTGCATCTTTTTTTGTAAGCTTTATTTCATATATTTTTGATAATTCCATAATCATTTGAAGGTTTACGGATGTAGTAGTTAGGAAATCAACAGCTGGTAGTGGATTAACTAGTATTACTCCTCCTGTTATCCACATATATTTATTAATAACTTTATTTGACATTAAATATCTTTGTTCTTGTACGAAATTTTTACTTTTAATACCTAACTTATTTGAGCGAAAAAGAATATTATCCGCCAATAACTCTTCACCATTATTATCGAGCGTTTCAATTATTTCTCTAAATAAACTTCCTACATCTGGAACAAAATTTAAAGTATCTGATTTTACATAGGGAGATTGTTGAGGTACTGCAATTGTTTGAACAACTGAAATTTTATTTTTTCTAGCGGAAGTTATAGAAACTATATTTTCTTTGATGAGGTTATTGTCATTTCTAGACCTCAAATCACATTTATTAAGAACTATTATTACTTTTTTTCTTAATTTTAATAATTCTTTAATTAAATAGTTTTCGTATTTATTTATGTCCTGATCTAACACAAAAAGAACTAAGTCGGAATTTGATGCTTGTACAATTGTTGCTTTTTCTCTTTCTTCTCCTAATTTAGATGGTTCGAATAAACCCGGAGTATCCACTATATTAATGTTTCTTTTTAAGATTGGGATGCGTATTTTATAGCTATTAATTTGCTTTGTTGTACCTATTTTTGCGCTAGTTTGTCCGACAATATTTTTCAACAATGATCTTGCTATGGATGTTTTTCCTGAGGAACCTGCTCCAAAAAGAGTAACTTTATAATCTCCTGTTTTTAATTGGGACTCTAGTTTATTCTTTTGGTAATTTAACAATTCAACTTTTACTTTATCGTTAATTTTTTTATTAATTGCCTCGACCCCTTCCAAACTTATCTTGGCAGCACCATAAATATTTTTGAATGAAAGGGTATTTTTTTTATTTTTATATATAACTTTATAAACTATTTTTTTAAATAATTTTTTATCAATATTATAAAAGATATAAATAATTACTATTAAAAATATAAGGGTATAAATATTTACTATTCGTATAAATATCGAAAATAATATATATAGAAATAATATTAATATTATATACTTTATATACTTTATTTTAAAGTAATTCATCTTATCGATTATTTTTAAAAATCTTATACAGTAAAAAAATGAAACCAATATTAATAGATATATCAGCAATATTAAATACTGGAAAATTTATAATATTTAAATTTATAAAATCAACCACAAAACCTTTATATATCCTATCTATACCATTACCAATAGTCCCCCCGAGAATAAAGCTGTAAGAATATAGATCGAATAAGTTAAATGTATTTTTCCTAAATATTAAATAAATAAGTAATATTGAAAACAAAATACTTATTAAAGATAAAAATATTCTACTACCACTAAATATGTTAAATGCTGCCCCATAATTTTTTACAAAGTCTAATTTAAATAAAAGAAAATCTTTATTAACAAATAATTTTTTGTTATAAAACATTAAATATTTAGTAGATTGATCTATTAGAGCAATAAAAATACTTAAAGATAAAAAATATATTTTTGTTTGTATTTTATTAATCATTATTTACTACGTTTTAAACGTTCTATAGGTTTAATAAGTAATAAAAGTGGAAAAAGCATTAAAATATGATATCCAATCTTACCTAATGAGTATTTCCCTAAATTATATAAAAATAAATTAAATTGACTGTAGAATACAATTTGAATGAAGTTGTAAAATATTCCAGTTAAATGCATAGCAACTATTGCTATAAATCCATTTTTTAAAAAGTTTCCAACATTTATTCTATTTCTATTATTTAAATTATCAATTATTTTTATTAATGGATATAAACCTAATAAATAACCAAAATTTGGAGTGAGCAAATAACCTATTGAACCTCCTTGATGGAAGACTGGAAATATAAATAACCCCAAAAATAAATATATAGAAAATGCTCTGAAAATAATTTTTTTATGAAATACAAGTGTTAATAAAATTATCGTTGGAATTTGCCATGTGATAGGTAACTCAAGGTTATTACCTAATTTATAGATAAAAGGTAGTGGAATGTAAACAGGTAACATTGATGTTATTACTAGTAATTGAAGACTCACCAGTATCTCAATTAATTTATAAAAATTGAGCATAGTTATAAATTTTATTTATAAACTTCTCAATGCAACAATTGGATCTAATTTAGAAGCTCTTTTAGCTGGTAAAACGCCAAAGATTAAACCTATTGATCCTGAAATGATCATGGTGGAAAAAGTAGTTGTAATTCCTACTGATGCAGGAAGTGGTGTTGTCAGAGACAAAAGAAAAACACCTGATAATCCCGTTGTTGTTCCAATTAATCCTCCAATTGTAGATAAAATCAATGCCTCAATCAAAAATTGAATTAATATATCTGACTGTTTAGCTCCTATTGCTTTTCTAAGACCAATCTCTTCAGTCCTTTCGCTTACAGAAACGAGCATAATATTCATGATTCCTATGCCTCCGACAACCAAGGATACTGCCCCAATACCAGCCAATAAAAAAGTTAGTCCACTTGTTATATTGGTAACTATATTCAATGCATCTTCTTGTGATCTAACGGCAAAGTCATCATCTCTGATTATTTTATGTCTTTGCCTTAATAAGTTAGTAATCTGAAATTTAGCGGCACTAGTTGCATTTTTATTTATCGCTTCAACACTAATGAAGCTTAAACTTACTCCATATGTCGGGTCCTTACCTGTAATCCTATTGACCATAGTGGTTAATGGAATATAAGCATTTTTATCTTGATTACTTCCAAATACAGCACCTTTTGGTTTTAATATTCCGATAATTTCATAAGTATGGTCTTTAATTCTGATTTTTTTTCCAAGTGATGAAGATGTATCTTTGAAAAATTCGTCTTTAAGATCAGGACCTATTACAACATAACTTCTTGCACTATTAACATCACTTTTTGATAAAAATCTTCCCTTATCTACTTCAAAGCTTCTTACTTCAAGAAATTCAGGAGTAACTCCGGCAATTGATATATTTAAACTTTTAGAGTTTGATTGCACTATTTCATTAGCAGAGATTTGAGGAGCAACTTTTTTAACTGTTGGTACTTGATTGCTTATTGCTGCTGCATCTTCTAAAACTAGGTTTTTAGGAAATGAAATACCTCTTCTTCTTGTGTCATTATTTCCGGGAACAATGAATAAAACATTGGCACCTAAATTACTTAATTGGTTTTTTGCTAATGTTTGAGCACCTCTACCAAGTCCAACAAGTGTAATAACTGAAGCATTTCCTATAATGATCCCAAGCATTGTTAACGAACTTCTCAATTTGTTCGAAACTAAAGTTTTTGTTGCCATGCCTAAGGCTTCTTTTATTGAGATATTCCTAGACATATTTATATTTATCTATTGCATCATCATCATCCTCAATTTGTCCCATGTATATTACTCCTTCATTAAGCTGTAGTGTAATAAGGTCGCCATTACTGATTTGATGATTATCCATATTTTCTAAATTACAAATTGTAGAAATCTTTTTATTATTTTTGTTAAACAAAGCATAAACATCATTTACATTTTGGTTCGTAACAATACCAGCAATATTTTTACTCAGTGGAATATTTTTCATTAATTCCTTCGGAACAAATAATATTTCTCCTGGGTAAATTAATGATAAATCAAGATTATTTCTAATTATTCTTGCTTTACCTGTAACACCTATTTCCCCTATTGAAATTCCTCTTGATACTATCTTTCTTACTAAACCAACTTTTATCAAATCTGTAGAGCCGCTAATTCCAGTTAATGTACCTGCGGTTTGTACTACTAAATCTCCTTGATTTAGGATCCCCATCTCCTGAGCAATTTGCATAGCTAAACTAAATGTTTTTGCTGTTCTTTCATCATTTTTAACTACTATTGGAGTAACTCCCCAAACAAGTTGTAATCTTCTCGCTACCCCCCTCTCTGTAGTAGTTGCCAAGATAGGTGTTGGAGGTCTGAACTTACTTACATTTCGAGCGGTAGAACCTGATTTTGTTAAAGGGATTATAGCTCCTGCTTCAAGTTGTCTAGCTATGTTACTTACGGCTGCACTAATAGCATTTGGGATCGTACTCGGTAAGTGGCTTTCAATAGCCTTAAGTGGATAATCCCTTTCAATTCTTCTTGCTATAGTTGCCATCGTTTCAACTGCCTCTACAGGATAATCGCCAACTGCAGTTTCGTTGGAAAGCATTACAGCATCTGTACCATCGAGAATTGCATTCGCAACATCACTAACTTCGGCCCTAGTTGGTCTTGGGTTAGAAGCCATAGAATCAAGCATTTGGGTCGCTGTAATTATTGGTATACCTAATGAATTAGCTTTTCTTATTAATTCTTTTTGTAAAAGAGGAACTTCTTCAGCAGGCATTTCTACTCCCAAATCACCTCTTGCAACCATAACCCCATCACATAAGGGTAATACTGTATCGATTTGATCAATTGCTTCAAATTTTTCTATTTTTGCGACTACAGGAGTTGAATGCCCATATTTGTTTATTAAATCTTTTATCTCATTTATATCAGATGGATTTCTAACGAAACTTAGTGCTATCCAATCAACTCCTTCAGATAAACCGAATTTTAAATCCTCTTTATCTTTTTCTGTTAATGCTTTTACTGATAATTGAACATCTGGGAAATTAACACCTTTGTTATTTGAAAGAACTCCTCCTACAGTTACCATGCACTTCAAAAGATTAGCCTGTGTATCTACTTTTTCTACAATCATTTCTATTTTTCCATCATCTAAAAGTATTCTTTTCCCTTCGCTAACTTCTTGAGAAAGTTTGTCATAGGTTACATTTGCAATAGTATTTGTACATTCGACTTCATTTGATGTCAGTGTGAATTGATCGCCTTTTTTAACTTTTACTGGCCCATCTTTAAAGCGCCCTAATCGTATTTTAGGTCCTTGTAGATCTTGCAATATTCCAATATCTATATCTAATTTTTTTGATACTTCCCTTATTGTTTTTATTCTCTCAGCATGATCTTTATGATCTCCATGTGAGAAATTTAATCTGAATGTTGTTACTCCAGCTTTAATTAAATCTGTAATTATCTCTTCAGATTGAGTTGCAGGACCAATAGTTGCTACTATTTTTGTTCTTCTTTTTAAATCAATATTCGACATATATAAATAATATTGCTAGATATAAATAAATTTACCATACCCAAAGTTAGTTATTTAAGTCATGGATTTTGAAACTTATCAGATAAAAGCTAGAGAAACAGCACAATATCCAGATTTAGGCTCAAATAATATTTATCCAACTCTTGGTTTAGTTGGAGAGGCTGGTGAGGTGGCAGAAAAAGTGAAAAAGGTAATAAGAGATAAAAATGGAATATTTGATAACGAATCAAAATTAGGTATTAAAAAAGAGCTAGGAGATGTATTGTGGTACATTTCAAATCTTTGTACAGAATTAGATTTTAATTTAGAAGATGTTGCATTACAAAACCTCGAAAAATTAAAATTAAGAGCCGCTAAAGGGAATATAAGAGGTTCTGGAGATGATAGATAAATTCAGCTGTAACCTAAGCTCGCATACTGGAGATTTGTAATTAAATTTTGAATAACATTTAAAAGTAAAAAAGCTAATAAAGATGAAATATCAAATCCACCTATTGGAGGGATAATACCCCTAAAAATGTTTAAATAAGGATCTGTTATTGAAGTTAATGCAGATAAAACACTGTTACTCCAATCAATACCTGGAAACCATGTAAGTAAAATTCTTATTATCAATATGAAAGAGTAGATTGATAAAGTTTGGCCCAGAACTGCAAAAATCTCAGATAACATTATCCTTTCGTTATTTCGTATATACTAACATTTACTTATTATTGCTGCTTATTATTACTGCTACCTATATTTGAAAGATATTCATTACTAACAGCAAAAGTTTGAAAAAACTTTTCTGATAATGATAACCAATATGATCTACCATCTTTTTGCTTACGTTTGACAATTAGTTTTTTTTCTAATAATTCTTTAATATGATCATAAGCTCCTGAACCTCGAAGAAGTATAAGATCCGATTGCAGGATCTTTTTTTTGATTGCAATAGTTGCCAATGTCCTTAATTCTGATGTTTTTAAATCAGAGGGAAGTAAATCATCGACGAATTCATTAAGACTTGATTTTAATTCGAGAGAAAAACTGTTATTAACTCCATTTAATTCAATAGCTGAGTTGGGATTAGAGTATTTTTTTTTTAGATCATTAATTGCATCATTTATTGAGTTCATATCAGAATTAGTAATTTCTGAAAGATCCTTTTTTGTTACGGGTCTGCCTTTCAAATATAGAACAGCTTCAACTTTAGTAACTAGATCTATATCAGATATTGGTGTGGTATTAAGATCAGATTGATTGATTTTTATTACCGAAATCTTTCCTAATTTACCTTAAAATTAATCTGATGCACCAAGGAATAATTTATATGTATCGTTTTGAGTTTCATCCCAGAATTTATAGCCTAGAATTCTTACAAATTTATTCCACTCTAAAATTTCATTTCTATCTATTAAAACTCCAATAACAATTTTCCCTACATCAGCACCATAATTCCTGTAGTGAAATACGCTTATAGACCAATTAGATTTCATATTATTTAGGAAGTTTATTAATGCGCCAGGTCTTTCAGGAAACTCAAATCTGTATAAAAGCTCTACAAAATTTCTATTATCCATTTCTTTAAAATTCTTTGGTAATCTGCCACCTACCATATGTCTGAGATGATTTTTGGATAATTCATCATTACTTATGTCAATAAATGAGTAATTCGAATTTTTAAATACATTTAAAAGGTTTTTTTTATCATTTAACCCATATACTTGTACTCCTACAAAGATCTGGGCATTCTTAGAATTCGACATCCTATAGCTAAATTCAGTTAAATTTCTATTATCAAGTAACTTACAAAAATCAATTAAACTTCCAGCACGTTCAGGAATTTCAACAGCCATCATTACTTCCTTACACTCTCCAAGTTCTGCTCTTTCTGCTACAAATCTAAGCCTCTCAAAATTCATATTTGCACCACATGCAATCGCAACCATTTTTCTATTTGAATGATTCGAATTTAGAATGTCTTTTTTCATTCCTGCAATTGATAATGCTCCTGCAGGCTCAAGTATTGATCTAGTATCCTCAAAAACATCTTTTATAGCAGCACATATTTCATCAGTATTAACCCTAATCATCTTATCTATATATTTTCTACCTATATCAAAAGTATTTTTACCAATTTTTTTAACCGCCACTCCATCTGCAAATTGACCGACAGAAGATAATTCCACAATTTTTTCTTCTTCTAATGATTTTGTCATTGCGTCAGCATCTTCTGGTTCTACACCAATTATTTTAACTTCAGGCCATATTTTTTTAACGTAAATGGATATTCCTGATATCAATCCACCACCACCTACGGCAATATAAATTGCATAAGGTTTGTCCTTAAGCTGCTGTTCAAGTTCAATAGCTATAGTTCCTTGTCCTGCTATTACATCTGGATCATCAAAGGGATGAATAAAGCACAATTTTCTTTCTTTGCTAATCTTTATTGCCTCTTTGTAAGTCTCATCATAGTTGTCGCCATATAATATAACTTTTGCTTTTAAACTTTTTACTGCCTTAACTTTTACTAGAGGTGTGGTAATGGGCATTAATATGGTTGCTTGGCAATTTAACTTAAGGGCACTAAGTGCAACCCCTTGAGCATGATTGCCAGCACTTGAAGTAATTACTCCCTGAGCAAGCTGTGAATTTGTGAGCTTACTCATTTTGTTATATGCACCTCTTATTTTGAATGAAAATACATCTTGAAGATCTTCTCTTTTTAGAAAAACTTCATTATTAAGTGTATTACTTAAATTGTGAGCTTTCTCTAGTGGTGTTTTTTTTGCAACTTCATAGACTTCAGCTTGAAGTATTTTTTCAAAATAATCATTCATATATATATTTTTAGCATTAATTATTAATCTAATAAAACATTACATGATCTATTTCAAAAAAAATACTCATTTTGCACCTCGGCGTTTTAGATTATATAGATACCAATTTTTGTTAAATGCTTTTAAGTGAGTTAAGTCATCCAAATCAACTTCATGGCTTAACAATTTCACAATTAGAGGAAATTGCTTGTCAAATTAGAGAAAGACATCTTCAAGTAGTATCTACTAGTGGAGGACATCTTGGTCCTGGATTAGGTGTAGTGGAGTTGACATTGGCTTTATATCAAACTCTTGATCTTGATTTTGACAAAGTTGTTTGGGATGTAGGACATCAAGGTTACCCTCATAAATTAATTACAGGACGTTTCAGTCAGTTTGATTCTTTAAGACAACAAAATGGAGTCGCTGGATATCTAAAAAGAAGTGAAAGTAAATTTGATCATTTTGGTGCTGGACATGCAAGTACTTCTATTTCCGCTGCTTTAGGAATGGCAATAGCAAGAGATAGAAAAGGTGAAAATTATAAATGTGTCGCTGTTATTGGAGATGGAGCACTAACTGGAGGAATGGCACTAGAAGCTATAAATCATGCAGGTCACTTACCAAATACCCCTTTAGTTGTAGTATTGAACGATAATGATATGTCTATCTCACCTCCGGTTGGAGCCCTTTCATCTTACTTAAATAAGGTAAGAGTAAGTCCACCACTTCAGTTTTTGTCCGATAGTGTTCAAGAAAGTGTTAAAAATATACCCTTAATTGGTAAGGATATTCCAGAAGAACTTAAAAATATTAAAGGAAGTGTTAGACGACTATCTGTGCCTAAGGTTGGAGCTGTTTTTGAAGAACTTGGATTTACATATATGGGTCCAATTGAAGGTCATGATATTGATAACTTAGTTAAGACTTTTAATGCTGCCCATAAACTTAAAAGACCTGTACTTGTTCATGTTGTTACAACAAAAGGGAAGGGTTATCCATATGCAGAAGCCGATCAAGTCGGATATCATGCACAGTCTGCATTTGATCTTACAACTGGTAAATCTATTCCATCAAAGAAACCTAAGCCAGTTAGTTATAGTAAAATATTTGGTCAAACCTTATTAAAGATATGTGAACAAGATAGCAAAGTTGTTGGTATTACAGCAGCAATGGCCACAGGGACTGGTTTAGATTTATTGCAAAAAAATATTCCAGATCAATATATCGATGTAGGAATAGCAGAACAACATGCAGTTACTCTTGCGGCTGGAATGTCTTGCGATGGTCTTAAACCTGTTGTAGCTATTTATAGTACTTTTCTCCAACGTGCATTCGATCAATTAATTCATGATGTAGGGATACAAAATTTACCTGTATCGTTTGTACTTGATAGAGCTGGGATAGTTGGGGCTGACGGTCCTACTCATCAAGGTCAGTACGATATCAGTTATATGAGATCTATACCTAATTTTGTATTGATGGCACCAAAAGATGAGTCTGAATTACAGAGAATGTTAATAACATCAATTAACCATAAGGGTCCTACAGCTCTAAGAATTCCCAGAGGATCTGGATTAGGGGTGGCTGTAATGGATGAGGGTTGGGAACCTTTGAATATAGGTGAAGCTGAAATACTTGAAGAAGGAGAAGATATTTTAATTATTGCTTATGGATCAATGGTTGCATCAGCTATTGAAACAGCAAAGATTTTAGAAAATATGAACATTAATGCATCCATTGTCAATGCAAGATTTGTGAAACCTCTTGATAAAAGTCTTATTATGCCTTTAGCAAGTAGGATTCAAAAAGTTGTAACTATGGAAGAGGGAACCTTAATCGGTGGCTTTGGTTCCGCAATAGTTGAATTATTTAACGATAATGAACTAAACATTCCGGTATACAGAATAGGTATACCCGATGTTTTAGTTGATCATGCTTCACCTGATCAGAGTAAAGAAAAATTAGGACTTTTGCCTGATCAGATGGCAGATAAAATTGTCAAAAAATTTAAGTTAAATATTTAAAAATTTAATAAAATAAATTTTTATAAAACGCCACGTGAGGCTAATCCTAAGATTGCTCCAATACCGAAAATATGACCTAGGCAATTAGCACCTACAACTGATGCGTGACTTAAACCACCAAAAAACTTTGAATTAGGTATTTCAAAACCTTCATTAGGTTTTCTTATAGTTGCTCTTGCAATTGCATAAGCAAAAACATTACATGCAATCATAACAAGGGCGCACTTTGGTGACCATTCGAATGTTGCTGGAGCAGAAGCAGCTGCAAATAATGTAGTAAACATAAAAAATCGTTATTTTCATATATTCTCTAATACTTTTACCTAAAAAACACAAAATTGTAAAAGGTCTTAAGAGTTGTTTACTTCTAAGTTATTTAAAATTTTTATGAAGCCCAACAAAATAACAAAATCGCTTAGGGTTAAGAAAGATTCTGCTAAACCATGGAAGAAGTCAACCTCAACAAGAGTTTTATTGTAGTAATTTAATGTGTAGATAGAAACTACTATTGTTATAAAAACAAATAAAACTGTTAAGGAATAACCTGTTTTTACTAAATTATTAACAGATTTAATTTTATATAAGTAAAACAAAAAGATTGCATATGGAAATATAGATGCTGCGAACAAAGCTGTATTGTCAAATGAAGCTAGTTTTTCTATAAATTTTATAAATAAATCATTCATAAGTCTCTTCCTTTTTAAAAATAGTGAATGATGCAAGAGCTAATGTTGAATTTCCTATAAATGTAAATATCCCTTGAAGCGTTACTAATCCATACAATGCATCTTGATTATCATAGATATGCCAAGTTATAGCGCACATAGCTCCTATTAAGTTTGGAACCATAGCTAAGCTTAACCAAAAAAATAAATTATATTTTTTATATGTAGAAATTTTGTATATGACAAAGATGGTAAATATCCATTCAATTACTGAAGAGATATGAATTAACCAAGTTCCAAATGATAGCTCGTGCAAAATCTATATTTTTTTCTTTAGTACATTAAGTACTTCCTTGGCATGATTTATAGGTAATACACTTATCCATCTATAAGAAATTTCCCCTTCTGGAGAAATCAAAAAAGTATTTCTATCTGAAAATGGTGGAATCCAAGAACCATATTTATCGCTAATAATTCCTTCAGGATCAGATAATAAAGTGTAGTTTATGGATTTTTCGCTGCAGAAGCTTTCATGAGAATCTTGATTATCAGCACTAATACCAACAATTTCGGCATTATATTTTGAAAAATCCTTTTTTAATTCAGAAAAACCTTTAGCTTCAAGAGTGCAACCTGCTGTAAAGTCCTTTGGATAAAAATATATAACAAGCCACTTACCTTGAAAATCATTTAATTCCCAAATTTTTTTTGAATTTATGTTTTTATTAAAACCTTCTAATTGAAAGTTTGGAGCTGGATCCCCAACTTCTGGAGCAAAATCGAAAGCTATTGCTGTATTACAATTAATAAAAAAAATAAATGATATTAATATACTTACTACTAAATTTCTCATCAAATTTAGAATTTTTTCAAATCAACTCCATTTGATTTAGCAAATTTATCTAAGCCCACTTTTTGTATTGATTTTAGTGCTTTGGTACTAATTTTTATATTTACCCATTTATTTCCTTCTTCCCACCAAAGTCTCCTTTTTTGGAGATTTACTTGTTGCAATTTTTTTGTACGAATATGTGAGTGACTTACAGCCATCCCATTATTAGCTTTTGCTCCTGTCAGTTCGCAAACTCTTGACATATTTTTGAGTTATATCTCTAAAAATTTTAGCACACGACTCAATTTGTTGAATTAAGCAATTCTGAAATTAAATCGGCGTTATTATTTTGTAAATTAATAATCTGTTCTTGATCTAATCCACCAACAGATAGTTTTGCCATATCGTAAACATGATTTGCAATTTTTGATGCCAATGGATTTTCTACAGGGTCTTTTTTATCAATAATTATTTTATTGCCTGTAATTTTATTAAGGCCAACAATAAGAGGATGTTCCTTGTTAATTAAAAGAACGTGATATTCAGGTAAGCCAGGCATCTTTTGTTCCATGTAAGCACCCATATCATTAATTCTTCTCATTTGCTCTGGAAGCAAGATCATCGCTGGTGGCGCACCTTTACTTGAAAGTGACTGAACTTTAACTGTTACTTTTTCATTGTTAAGTGCTTTTACAATCGAATCTCTAAGATTTTCTGTATTTGATTTGCCATCCTTATCTACAATTTCTTTAGATTCTTTATCTTCAAGTTCATTTATTTCTGAATCAACTCTTTGAAAATGATAATCTTCGTTTTTACTTTCTAACCAAGGAAGAAATTGTGCATCAATTAAGGGATCTGATTTAATAACTTCTTTGTTATCAGATAGGCAGATATTTAATGCGATTGACTGCGCAATCGAATCTGAACAATATATTATTTTTTTAGAATCAGTTATATTATTTCGTTCTTTGTAATTTGCCAGAGTTGTGAAATATTTATCATTGGATTTGATAAGAGTTTTATTTTCAATATCTTTAGTGACGTCTTTCTCAGAATTTATTATTGTTTCAAAAATTATACTTTTATCCACTAATTCAGCAAATTTATCATCCTCGATCGCACCAATTTTAATAAAAGCTGAAATAGAATCCCAGATTTCTGCATAAAATTCTGGAGAATTTTTTATTAAATCCTTAAGTTTATTAGCGATTTTTTTTGAAATAAATGATGATATAGATCTTACTTTTCTATCTGTTTGTAATGCGCTTCTACTAACATTTAAAGGTATATCTGTAGAGTCAATTACTCCTCTAAGGGGTAATAGGTATTTTGGGACAATCTCTTTAATCGAATCGCTTACGAATACTTGATTACAAAATAGTTTAATCTCTCCCTTTTCCCAATCAGCTCTACCAGACAACTTAGGAAAATACAATATTCCTTGTATGTCATATGGATAATCAGTATTTAGGTGTATCCATAACAGCGGATCGCCTTGAAAAGGATAGAGATATTTATACAACTCAATATAATCTTCATCTTTTAATTCACTAGGTTGTTTTCTCCAAGGAGGATTTTTCTTATTAATTGTTTCACCTTCTAATAAGACATCTATTGGCATAAAATCACAATATTTTTTTATTAATGATTTAATCCTTTCAGGCTCAATAAACTCTTTTTCTTCGTCAAGTAGGTGAAGTATTACATCTGTACCAATTGCCTCTCTTTCTGACTCCTCTAACGAGAAATTTGGCGATCCATCACAAGACCATTTGAAAGCTTTTGATTCCCCAAGTGCTGATTTAGTTAATATATCAACTTTATCTGCAACCATGAAACTTGAATAAAAACCTAGTCCAAAATGACCTATGAATTCATCATTATCTTTTTTGTATTTTGTTAGGAATTCTTCAGCACTAGAAAATGCAACTTGATTTATGTACTTCTTAATTTCTTCATCATTCATTCCAATTCCATTATCGGAAATTGTTAAAGTATTTTTTTCACGGTTAATTGTTATTTTTACTTGAGCCTCCTCAGTATTCTCGCAATCACCTGCCATAGAGGCCATTCTTCTTTTACTAATTGCATCAACACCATTACTAACAAGTTCTCTTAAAAAGATTTCATGGTCAGAATATACTGCCTTCTTGATAATTGGGAAAATATTTTCGGTATTAATACGAATTTCGCCTTTTTCCATTTAAAAAAAATCAAACATATTAAATCTTATTTCGTAAAAACTAGTTAATCAAGTTAAATTAGGAGTATTGTCCGAACAATATATGAATTTAAAAGTTAAATATATTTTTAGTTGGTTTTATTTAACCCACAATATCTCACTACAATTATTTTCTTTCATAATTTGATTGGCTTTAGCCAAATCATCACATGGATTTAAATGTAAGACAGCAATATTTCCTTTTTTCTGTTGTATTTTTTGTTCATTCATAGCTTTTTCTAACAAATAAGAATCTTTAAACATCAATAAAATCTTTTTTTTATCTGTCTTTTCTTCCTTAATTAAATTTCTTAAAATGTCTATTGAAATTGTAAATCCAATCCCATTAAATATTTTCTCATTAGGACTAAATGATCTTACTAACTCATCATATCTTCCGCCTTTTGCGATGACGCTTTTATTTTTACCATTATCCCCTATTAGTTGAAAAACTATTCCTTCATATAAATTCAAGTGAGGTTGAAAAGTGGGATCAAGTTGTAATTTAACACCATATTTATTTGAAATTTTTGATAATGTTTCAAATAAAAAATTTAAGTCATCTAATGTTTTACTAGTACCATATATATTTTTTAATTTTTTTAATATTTCAATTGGCTCTCCTCGTGTGAATAAAAGATCTTTAAGAATATATTTATCATCTTCATCTATTCCTAATTTAGATAAATTATCTTGATCAAAATTTACCAGACTTTTCTTAATTTCTTCAAAATTATTATCAATATATTTGTTAAGCATCAAGTCCATTATTTTTGTGGTGCTTACTAGTAGAAATAAATTACAACCATCCTTCAAATTAATATTGTCGATTGAATCAAACAAAATATTAATAACTTCGATTTCTGGGTATTTTGTATCATATCCAATTAACTCAATTCCACTTTGCAATTTTTCTTGCAACTTAAATGAATTTTTATTATTTTGTTTTTTATCAAAAACCATTCCATTGGTAAATAATCTTATAGGTCTTTTCTTATTTATTAATCTAGTAGATGACAATTTAACAATTGATGTTGTCATTTCTGGTCTAAGACATAATGAATTATTACTTACTATTCCTACAACCTGATTTTCGTCAATAACGCCACGGCCTTTTATGGTTTCTAAAGTATTTATAAATGAGGGTGAAACCTCTTCGTATCCCCATAGTTTATAAATACTATTTAGATTATTTATGATGTTTGAGTTATTTTTTACATCGACTAATTTAATTTCCTTTATATCTGTCATATTAATATTTAACTTATTTTAGGTATAGAGATTTTTTTTAAATGGTGAGACTTTATCTAGTTCATTTTTTAATTCATTCTCAAGGCTGGGAGAACAAGCTAAAATTCTTCCTGAACTTAAATTAAATTCGCCTGATGGATAATCAGAAATAATACCACCAGCCTCTTTAACAATAATAGCACCGGCTGCTAGGTCCCATACCTCCAATCCTCTTTCCCAATATCCATCTACCTTACCTGCCGCAACAAATGCTAGATCAACGGCTGCTGCACCTCCTCTTCTAACTCCCCTAGTTTTATGTGTTAAGTAACAAAATTCAGCATAATTATTATCTTCTGTCTCAAATCTGTCATAAGAGAAACCAGTTACAAGTAGACTATCAGATAGATTAGAGGGATTCGATACTTTAAGCTCACTATCATTGCAGAATGAGCCTAAACCTATACAGGCTGAATATAGCTCATTTAAATAAGGTACTGATATAGCGCCTATAATTGGCTTATTTTTGTATACAAGACCAATAGAAGTCCCAAAAAAAGGATATCCATGGGAATAATTTGTTGTACCGTCTAATGGGTCTATACACCACGTTAAATCCGAAGATTTCGTTAATTTACCAGATTCCTCTGCATTTATAGATATGTTTGGTGTCTCTTCTAATAAATATTCTTTTATTTTATTTTCAACTTCCAAATCTACATTGGTAACTAAATCACCCTTCCTACCCTTTGATGATATTTTCTGAATTTTATTGTAATTAACTTTTAAAATTTCATTACCAATTTGAGCAGAATTCTTAGCTATTTCATACAAAATGGATAAGTTTACTTGATTCGCAATTTCCTCTATTTCATTTAATTCAAACATGATAGTTAATCTTCCTCAAATTCCCAAGGTGGCGCAACTCTTGTATTTCCCCTCCCAAAATATTGTCCAAATTGTAAATCGTAAACTTCATCTTCATATGTAGTTTCTACCTCAATATCTGAAGTTGCTTTAGCCACACATAGAAGTGCATACCCTTTATCTTTTAAAGCCTGAGATACACCCATGGCTTCAGGTTGTTGTAAAGTACCAGATTTAACTTTAACTGCACAACTTGTACAGCAACCATTTCTACATGAAAATGCAAGTTTGAAACCTTTCTTTTCAAATTCCTTAAGTATGTAATCATCACTATTAACTTGCTCTTGGTAAACCTTTCCGGTTTCCTTATTTTTAATCGTGACTGTGAAAGTCTTTTTCAAATAACTTTCCTCTAAAATGGGTTGGTTAAGAGCTAAAATGGTTTTCTTGGGAGAGGTGGCCGAGTGGTTGAAGGCGCAGCACTGGAAATGCTGTATAGGGGCAACTTTATCGAGGGTTCGAATCCCTCTCTCTCCGTTTTATATTAGTTTATTTAGGTTAACTACATCAACACTATTGTCTTTAAAGAATCTTTTAAAATTGATAGTACACTTTTTTACAAGTTATAAATAATCTTATTTATTTAAATTAAGTTGAAAATATTTGATTTTTACTATTATATGTAAATATCTAAGATAAAAATTAATTAAATTATTAGTAAATTTTGCTTTAATTTAGCGATCTAAAATCATGGGGCAAATAGTTGGAATTGATTTAGGTACTACTAACTCTGTTGTAGGAGTTATAGAAGCTGGACGTCCAATTGTTATTGCAAATTCTGAGGGTTCTAGAACTACACCTTCAATAGTTGGATTTACAAAAGACAAGGAAATAGTAATAGGAGACCAAGCGAGAAGACAACTTGTTCTAAATCCTAAGAATACCTTTTATAACCTAAAAAGATTTATTGGTAGTGACTGGGATGAATTAGATGAGAATAGTATTTCTGTTCCTTATAACGTAAAGGCTAATACCAATGGAAGCGTTAGGGTTCTTAGTCCAAATACAGAAAGAGAGTATGCACCCGAAGAATTAGTGAGCTCATTGATTAGAAAATTAATTAATGATGCTGAAACATATCTTGGAGATACTGTTGATTCTGCAGTTATTACTGTCCCTGCTTACTTTAATGAGTCTCAAAGACAAGCTACAAAGGATTCTGCAATATTAGCTGGTATTAAAGTAGATAGAATTCTAAATGAACCTACCGCTGCTGCTCTAGCTTATGGTTTTGAAAAAAGTTCTTCTAATAATGTTTTGGTTTTTGATTTAGGAGGAGGAACATTTGATGTTTCATTATTGAAAATTTCTAATGGTGTATTTGATGTTAAAGCCACTTGTGGTGATACACAGCTAGGAGGAAACAATTTTGATTCAAAAATAGTTGATTGGCTTGCAGAAAAATTTCTAGTTAAACATGATATTGATCTAAGAAGGGATAGACAAGCTTTACAGAGATTAACTGAAGCTGCTGAAAAAGCTAAATGTGAATTATCAGGATTACAAAAAACAAAAATATCTTTACCCTTTATCACAACAAATAAAGAGGGGCCTTTACATATTGAAGAAACCCTAGATAGAAAAATATTTGAATCATTATCACAAGATTTACTTGATAGATTATTAGAGCCTGTGCAAATAGCTTTAGATGATTCTGGATGGAATGCAGAAGATATTGATGAGGTAGTTCTTGTAGGTGGCAGCACAAGAATCCCAATGGTTCAACAACTAGTAAAGACTCTTGTTCCTAATGATCCTTGCCAATCTGTTAATCCTGATGAAGTCGTGGCAGTTGGAGCTGCGATACAATCTGGAATTATTAGTGGTGATTTACAAGATTTACTCCTAAATGACGTTACTCCTTTATCTTTAGGTTTAGAAACTATTGGTGGCCTTATGAAGGTACTTATTCCTCGTAATACGCCAATACCAGTTAGACAATCAGATGTTTTTAGTACTTCTGAAGCTAATCAATCATCAGTAGTTGTTCAAGTACGGCAAGGTGAAAGGCCTTTAGCCTCTGAAAATAAATCACTTGGTAAGTTTAGACTATCAGGAATACCTCCAGCTCCAAGAGGTATTCCTCAGGTTCAGGTAGCTTTTGATATTGATGCTAATGGTCTTTTAGAAGTAAGTGCAACTGATAGAACAACTGGAAGAAAGCAAACAGTTACAATCTCTGGTGGTTCTAATTTAAATGAACAAGAAATAAATTCAATAATTGAAGAAGCTAAAGTAAAAGCTAATGAAGATAGGAAGAGAAGATCTGTAATTGATAGGAAAAATAGTGCATTAACTCTTATTGCGCAAGCCGAGAGAAGACTAAGGGATGCTTCATTAGAATTTGGTCCTTATGGGGCCGAAAGGCAACAAAGAGCTGTTGAATTAGCCATTCAAGATGTTGAAGAGTATATAGATGATGATGATCCTCAAGAATTAGAAATTTCAGTAAGTGCTCTTCAAGAAGCATTATTCGGCTTAAACAGAAAATTTGCGGCAGAAAAGAAAACTGATAATAATCCCTTACAGAGCATTAAAAATACATTTGGTTCATTAAAAGATGAACTCTTTTCAGATGATTATTGGGATGATGATCCTTGGGACAATCAAATGAATAGAAATTATAGAAATTCGAGGTATGGTAATTCTAGGGACGATGATCCATGGGACAATGACTACTTCCTCTAAAAAAGACTATTTGTCGATTTTGGGTTTATCCCCTGATTTCGATGATAAAGAACTTAAAAAGGCCTTTCGAAGAGAAGCAAGAAAATGGCATCCAGATTTAAATAAAAATGATCTTAATGCAGAAGAAAGATTTAAATTAATTAATGAAGCTTACAAATATTTAAGTGATCCCAATGTAAGGAAAAATATTTCGGATGAAAATATCAAGGATGATTACGAAAATAATAATTTCAAGACAGGGTTTCCCGATTTTCAAGATTATCTTGATTCATTATTTGGATATGAATACTCACCAAAGAATTACGAGGAATATGATGAACCATTAGAGGATGAATCCATAAATACAAATAATGATGAATTTAACAATTATCAATACCCTACAACCTCTCCAGAAGAGCCGCCTCCAGTTAAACTACACCAAGATATTGAAACAGTTATTGAATTAACTCCTGATGAGGCCTTGAATGGAGCTTCAATTTTAATTGAGCTTGAAGATGAAACTGTAGTAGAAGTTGATACACCTCCGTTCGCTGGAGATGGATGGCGATTAAGACTTGAAAATATTGCAAGAGGAGGTAAAGATCATTATCTACAGTTAAAAGTTCAAACGGAAAGTGGTCTAAGAATTGATGGTTTAAGAGTTCTTTATAAATTAGAGTTATTTCCTCATGATGCACTTCTTGGTTGTGCCGTAGAGGTCCCTACCCTTGATGGAAATGTCACACTTCAGGTGCCACCAAAATCATCTACTGGAAGAATGTTACGTTTGAAAGGTAGAGGTTTAACTTTCGAGGATAATGTAGGTGATCAATATGTTGAAATCTTGGTGGTGATACCTGCTGATATAAATGATGAAGAAATTGCGTTATATACAAGATTACAAGAATTATCACTTTCTGATTCTTAATCAAATATTATATAAATAGAAAATTTAATACTTATGAACATATTTGTTCTTTTATATAATTCAGGAACAGATAAGGAAGGAATTCATTCAATCGAACTTAAAGGAAGGACCATCGTTCTTATGTTTGAAGAAAAGGATGATGCAACAAGATATTGTGGTCTATTAGAAGCTCAAGATTTTCCTTCTCCAACAGTTGAGATGATCAACATAGAGGAAATAAAAGATTTCTGCACTAAATTAGATTATGAATGGAAATTAGTAGAAAAAAATTTTGTACCTAAAACCGCAGAAGATAGGTTATTAATTTCACCACCCCAGAAAAACCTAGAAGTTGAAAATTGGGATGAAGACAAAAATAGAAACAACGATAACATTGATATAAATACCATTAAGGAAAACCTTGAAAAGTTGCTTTAGCCATTAAAATATAAATAAGTAATAAACAAATAAAACATGAAAACCGCATTATTTGAGACAGAAGTTGGAAACATTAATATTGAATTTTTCACTGAAGACGCTCCTAATACAGTTAATAACTTCACGAAGTTGATTAGTGATGGTTTTTATGATGGTCTAGCTTTTCACAGAGTTATCCCAAGATTTATGGCTCAGGGAGGATGTCCAAATACTCGCGATGGAGCATCTGGTATGCCTGGAACTGGAGGCCCGGGATATAATATTAAATGTGAAATTAATTCCAATAAGCATCTAAAAGGTTCACTTTCTATGGCTCACGCAGGAAAGGATACAGGAGGTAGTCAATTTTTTATAGTTTATGAACCACAACCACATCTTGATGGAGTTCACACTGTTTTTGGTAAGACAGATGATATGGATGTAGTGCTAAAGCTTACTAATGGTTCAAAAATCCTAAAAGCAACTTTAAAATAATAATTTATCCTTCAAAAACAATACTAAATGTCTCTTTATCTAGATTAAATTTTCTTGTAGATGAATATAAGATTTCATTATTAATAGTAAATTTAGTATTGATTAATTTGATACTACTTTTTGGGTGTAATGCTTGTTCAATATTTCTAGAAACAATAATTCCAATCTTTGTACTATTTTCATAATTGGATAAAAACTGAATAAATAATTCTATATTCTTTATTTCATCGTCAGTAATGTTGGAATTGGTTCTGTTCTGATCATGCAAAATTCGCCAAACTAATTTGGGTCGATTCCAAAAAGCCAATAATCGTGGAGTACTTTCCAATTTAATATTAATGTTCCTTTCACTACAAAATTTAATAACATCATTTTTTATTGGAACTAAATCAATAGAATTATATTTTCCGTCAAGAAAAATTGATATAAATGGATCGATATTCCTAGAATTAGGATTATTTTCATCAATCATGTGACCTAGCTTCGTTTTTTTTACACTCAAATATTCTGCATTATTGTCGTTTGGACAAATTACTAATGGAACTCTTTCAATAACCTCAATTCCATAACCACCTAATCCAGCAATCTTTCTAGGATTGTTTGTAAGTAATTTTAGTTTTTTTATCCCTAGATCGGTTAATATCTGTGCTCCAACTCCATAATTTCTGAGATCAGCTGGAAAACCTAATTTTTCATTAGCCTCTACAGTGTCTAATCCACCATCCTGTAAACTGTAAGCTTTTAATTTATTTATTAGACCAATACCTCTGCCTTCTTGTCTCAAGTAAACAACAACTCCCTCTTCCTCCTTTTCAATTCTTGATAAAGCAGCTTCTAACTGGGGTCTACAATCGCAACGTAGTGATCCAAAAGCATCACCTGTCAAGCACTCTGAATGCATTCTTACAAGCACAGGTTCACTTAATTTTGATGATTTTTGTTTAACTAATGCAACGTGCTCTGAACCATCAAGTTCATTAACATATCCATATGCTTTGAAATTACCAAAAATACTTGGAAGTACCGCATCGGATTTTCTAAATACAAATCTCTCAGTTTGAAACCGATAACTTATTAAATCAGCAATTGATATTAATTTCATTCCCCACTGTTTTGCATACTCTTTAAGTTGAGGAAGTCTTGACATGGAACCGTCAGGATTTTGTATTTCACAAATGACTCCGGCCGGATAAAGACCTGACATTGCCGCAATATCTACTGCTGCTTCGGTATGACCTGCCCTTTTTAATACTCCACCTTTTTTAGCTCTTAATGGAAAAATATGTCCTGGTCTCCTTAAATCTTCAGGTTTTGTATTTGGGTTTATAGCAACTTGAATTGTCTTTGCCCTGTCTTCAGCGGAAATTCCAGTAGTAACATTATTTTCAGGTCCAGCATCAATTGATATGGTAAAAGCTGTTTGATTTTCATCTGTATTTCTATCCACCATTAATGGTAAATCTAGAGAGTCAAGTTTTTCACCTTGCATAGCTAGGCATATAAGACCACGTCCCTCAGTAGCCATAAAATTAATTTGCTGTGGAGTTGCAAACTGAGCTGCACAAATTAAATCTCCTTCATTTTCTCGTCTTTCATCATCTACAACTATTATGCATTCACCATTTCTTATAGCTGCCAAAGCATCGCTAATTGGATCAAATTCAATTTTAAAAGATTCATTTATATCCAAAATTGTTCCATTATTTGATTTGGGACTTGTTTCTTTCATTATTCCTATCAATATAGAAAAATAGTGTTTTAGTTGCCTTAAATTCAACACTTTATAATCCTATCTCAAAGTCTGCCAATTCAAAGAAATGAATGTTGCAATAGTAGGTGCTACTGGTTACGGCGGTATTCAAGCGGTAAATCTTTTAAAGAAAAATAAAAAATACAAAATTTCATTTTTAGGAGGTAATAAAACAGCTGGATTAAGGTGGAATGATAATTTCCCTTTTATTTATCTAGATAATGATCTTTATATAGAAGAAATTTCAGTAGATAAAATTTCAAAAAATTCTGATGTTGCTTTGCTTTGCTTACCAAATGGCCTATCTTCAACATTGACAAGGAAATTATTAGATAGAGGACTTAAAGTTATTGATTTATCTGCTGATTATAGATACAAGAAATTAGATGAATGGAAAAAAGTATATTCCAAAGAAGCTGCTATTTATAAAAGGAATGATGATGATTTATGTAAAGAGGCAGTCTACGGTCTGCCTGAAATAAATAAAGAAGCCATTGCAAAAGGAAGATTAATTGCATGTCCAGGATGTTATCCAACATCTGCTCTGATTCCTTTAGCTCCTTATCTCTCGCAAGGAATTATTGAAAATGAGGGTATAGTGATTGATTCTAAAAGCGGAACCTCTGGAGGTGGTCGGGAACCAAACCAAGAGCTTCTCTTATCAGAATGTGGAGAAGGTCTATCAGCATATGGATTGATAAAACATAGACATACATCTGAGATCGAGCAAGTAGCATCATTAATTTCTGGAAATAAAATTGAACTGCTTTTTACACCTCATCTGGTTCCAATTTCGAGAGGTATGCATACGACAATATATGGGAGATTAAAAGATCCAGGACTAACCTCTGATGACTGCAGAATTCTTTTGGATAATTATTATAGAAATTTTAAAAATATTAAAGTCTTACCTGTAGATACTTTCCCATCAACAAAATGGGTTAAAAATACAAACCAAATTTTCCTTTCTGTTAAAGTTGATATTCGAAATGGAAGGATAGTTATATTATCTGTAATTGATAATTTGTTAAAAGGACAGACTGGGCAAGCAATTCAAAATTTAAATATTATGAGCGGATTTTCAATGGATGAAGGTCTTGAGTTAACTAATAATTTTCCATAAAATTACTTCTTATCAAAAAACCAGCATGAGAGATTGAGTGAGGTAAAATTTTATGCTCAAGCATATGTATTCTTTTTGAAAGTGATTCAAAATCATCATCATCTCTAATCGACAATGCAGCTTGCATTATCAATGATCCACTATCTACCTTCTCTTCAACAAAATGTACTGAACAACCAGTTATTTTTGAACCATTTAACATGGAGTCCTTTATCGCAGAACCACCTTTATATGCAGGAAGTAATGAAGGGTGAATATTTATAATCTTATTCTTGAATTTATTAATAAAAAATGGAGTGACAATTTTCATCCAGCCTGCCATAACAACAAGTTCTACATTGTAATGAATTAAAGTATTTACAATTTCTAATTCAAATAGCTCTTTATGTAAATAGTCATTCCCTCTTATTATTTTGTGAGGTATTTTTACACTTTCAGCTCTTTGTATACAACCTGCATCATCTTTGTTAGTAATCAGAACTTTTATATCTATATCTAATTCTCCTTTTTCTGAGAGATTAATTAACTCCTGAAAGTTTGTTCCATTACCAGAAGCAAGTACACCTATTTTTAATTTTGGTGAAAATTTTCTAAAATCAGATATCTCAGGCGAAATTATGTAATTAAATGATTTATCCAAAGTTTTTATCCAATGATAAATTCATATGAAATAAAATAAACCATCTACTTTAATTGTTTATATTCAAAAACATTTTTATTTTAAAATATAAATTTAAACAATTTTAAATGATTCAAATCTATGTACTGTCCTTATAGATATAATTGAATAATTAATAAAAGGAACAAATATATAAAATGAATGGAGACTTAAACTCTTGGGATAAATTTTGTAATTATCTTTGGTTTGATAAAAAATTAAATATTTGGTTAGACATAAGCAAAATTAATTTCACAAATAAAGAAATAAATAATTTAGAAGAGAAATTTATAGATGTTTTCTCATCAATTAAGGAATTAGAAAAAGGTGCAATCTCAAATATTGATGAAAATAGACAAGTTGGACATTATTGGCTTAGAAATCCATCAATTTCTCCATCTTCCAAAATCGGAGAGGAGATTAGTGCAAATATTAATGATATTTCTGAATTTGGAAAACAAATTTTAAGTGGAGATATTAAGAACAAGAATAATCAAAACTATACAGATGTCCTATGGATAGGAATAGGTGGAAGTGGTTTAGGCCCATTACTAATTACTGAGTCACTGCAGAAATGCTCAAAAGGATTAAATTTTACTTATGTAGATAATGTTGATCCTTTTTTAATTAGTGAAAAGTTAGAAGAGTTATATGAAAAATTATCCACAACATTATTTGTAGTAGTAAGCAAATCTGGTGGCACGCCTGAACCTAGAATTGCTATGGAAATTATTAAAAGTCACTGTGAAAACAATTCTCAAGAATGGAATTCTAATGCTATAGCTATAACTATGAAAGATAGTAAGCTTTTTAAAAAAGCCACCTCTGAAAATTGGTTAAAAATATTTAATTTGCAAGATTGGGTTGGAGGAAGAACTAGTATTACAAGCTCTGTAGGATTACTCCCATTAGCTCTTATCAATGAAAATATATTTGAATTTATTAGAGGTGCATCATTAATGGATGAAGCTACACGTACAAATGATTTCAAAAATAATCCAGCAGCACTATTATCATCGTCATGGTATTTAACTGGGGATGGTATTGGAAAGAGAGATATGGTCGTATTACCTTATAGAGATAGGTTACAGGTATTTAGTAAATATCTCCAGCAATTAGTAATGGAATCATTAGGTAAGAAATTTAATAGGAATGGAGAAGTAGTTAATCAAGGTATTTCCGTTTTTGGTAATAAAGGATCTACAGATCAACATGCTTATGTTCAGCAACTGAGAGATGGTATTGATAATTTCTTTTGTATTTTTATTGAATTATTAGATTCTCCATCTACTAATATTTTTGATGAAAAAGAGAATCCTAAAGAATATCTTTCTGGTTTTTTGCAAGGAACCAGATCAGCACTCTCTGGTGAAAACAGACAGAATATCACTATAACGTTAGAAAAGTTAAATTGTTTTTCACTAGGTGCCTTAATCGCTTTATTTGAGAGGGCTGTATCCTTCTACGCTGAATTGGTAAATATAAATGCATATGATCAACCTGGAGTTGAAGCTGGAAAGAAAGCAGCCGCAAATATTATTGAGTATCAACAAAAAGTAAGTGATTTATTAGACGAGGGTGGAGAATATTCTATAAATGACATAACATCATTATTTGATAATTCAGTGAGTGAACCAATATTTTTCATACTCCGTGAAATGTGTTTCGGTAATGATAATTATTTAGTCAAGGGCGATTGGTCAAATCCAAATTCATTAGTTATTCAAAAAATAAATTCTTAAACAACAATATTCATAATTTTTCCTTTAACAATAATTATTTTTCTTATTTCCTTTTCTTGAGTCCATTTTAATATGTTAGGTCTTTTAAGAGTCAATTCTTTAATTTGATCTTCACTCATATCATTATTAATATTTACTTTGTCTCTAACTTTCCCATTCACTTGTATTACTAGTTCATATGAATCTTCCTTTAGTGCCTCGGCATTAAATAAAGGCCAGTGTTCTAAATGTACAGATTTTTTAAATCCTATAAGATGCCATATTTCTTCAGCAATATGAGGTGCAAATGGAGCCAACAAAATACAAAATGTTTTTAGAGCCTCAATTTTTAAATTATTGTTTACGTCATTAATAGAATTTGATAATGAATTATAAAACTTCATTAGTTCTGAAATCGCAGTATTAAATTGGTTATTTAATATGTCATTCGAAATTTCTTTTATGGCTATATTCATAGACTTTATTAAACTTTTTTCTATATCTGGACATGAATTAGATTTACTATTTATATCTTTTGCACAATTTATATAAAGCTTCCAAATCCTGCCTAAAAATCTAAATTGTCCTTCAACATCTGTATCTCCCCATTCCAAATCTTTCTCTGGTGGTGCTTTAAATAATATAAACATTCTTGCTGTATCTGCTCCATATTTTTTTATTACTGATTCAGGGTCTATTCCATTGTATTTTGACTTAGACATCTTCTCGAAAAGAACATCGAGTTTGGTATTATCAATTGGATCTGTAGGATTTGATAGGTCATTAATATCGGAAGGAGAAACATATTTACCCGTTTTATTGTTTTTATAGGCTGCAGCCTGAACCATTCCTTGAGTTAATAGTTTTTTAAATGGTTCATCAATTTCAAATAGTTCATTATCCCGCAAAGCTTTAGTGAAAAATCTTGCATATAACAAATGCAATATTGCATGCTCTACTCCTCCAACATATTGATCTACAGGCAACCACTTATTAATTTCAATCTTTTCAAATGGCTTATTTGAACATTTCGAAGATGGATATCTTAAAAAATACCAAGATGAACACATGAAAGTGTCCATAGTATCAGTTTCTTTTCTTGCCGCTATTCCACATTTTGGACATGTTGTATTTATCCAACTTTTATTATCACCTAAAGCATTAATCTTGTTAGCAGTGATTTCTATATCTTTTGGTAAGGAAACAGGTAATTCAGTTTGGTTTAAAGGAACAGATCCACATTTTTTGCAATTAACTATGGGTATCGGGCATCCCCAATATCTTTGTCTAGATATCAACCAATCTCTTAGACGATATTGAATCTTATTTTCGGACCATCCATTATTTACTCCCTCCTCTGAAATTTTTAATTTAGCAATAGTATTTTCTAGTCCATCGTATTGATTTGAATTAACAAGATATCCATTTTCTACATAAGCTTCATCGAGCTCTTTAGTTTGTTCACTTTTATCCTTTATTATTACCTGTTTAATATCAATATTATTTTTCTTAGCAAATTCAAAATCTCTTAGATCATGAGCAGGAACTCCCATAACAGCGCCCGTACCGTATTCGTCGAGAACATAACTTGCCACCCAAATAGGAATAGGTTCAGAATTAACTGGATTTATTGCAATTAGGCTAGTTTTTATTCCTATTTTTTCGAGATCATTATTTTTATTATGTTTCAAATATTGTTTAAGATTTTCTATATCTTGTATGGTTTCTTGATCAGAAATATTTTTAATTAATGAATGATTAACAGAAATTGCTAAATAAGTAACTCCAAATAAAGTATCTGCCCTAGTTGTAAATACTGTTATTTTCTCTTCTGGATTGGAATTGATATTGAAATTAATATTTGCACCAATTGACTTTCCAATCCAATTATCTTGCATTATTTTTACTCTTTCTGGCCAGTTATCTAATTTTTCTAAATCCTTCAATAACTCATCAGCATAATTAGTAATCCTTAAAAACCATTGCTTTAATAATTTTTTTTCAACTACTGCCCCAGATCTCCAAGATTTACCCTCTGAGTCAACTTGTTCATTCGCTAAGACAGTATTATCTATAGGATCCCAATTAACTTCAGATTCTTTTTGATATACAAGACCTGCCTTGTATAACTCTAAAAATAGATATTGTGTCCAAATATAATAATTTTCATCACAGGTTGCAAATTCCCTATCCCAATCAACTGATAGTCCCAAAAGCGTTAATTGTGACTTCATATGAGAAATATTTTTTTTAGTCCAGACACTTGGACTAATTCCTCTTTCAATTGCAGCATTCTCAGCAGGTAAACCAAAAGCGTCCCAACCCATTGGATGCAAAACAGATTTGCCCTTAAACCTTTGAAACCGAGCTATTAAGTCTGTAATAACATAATTCCTAACATGTCCCATATGTAGATTACCTGAAGGGTAGGGAAACATTGATAAGGCATAAAATTTATCGCTATTCTCAGTTAATTCTTCGGTTTTGTATAAACTGTTTTCTGTCCATATTGACTGCCATTTTTTTTCTATTTCAGATGGATTATATAAATTGGTATCAGTCTCATATTGTTTATCTGGAGAAATCACTTAATTTTTATTTGTTAAATTATTATTTTAATATCCATTGTATAAAATAGAAATAGATTGTTAAAAGGAATAATTTATAATTAAAATT
>QCCL01000011.1 GCA_003281255.1 Prochlorococcus sp. AG-347-L02 | reverse complement strand
CCCAGAAAGAATATTCACGCACCATCCTTTAGAAGAAGCATCATTTGCAATTGTACCTAGGAGATCATCTGCTTCATAACCGGGAGATTTAAAAATTGGTAAATTAAGGCTTTCTTCTAAAATGATTTCTAGTTGTTCAATATCTTGAAAAAAAACATCTGGTGCTACATCTCTATTGGCCTTATAATTTGGATCTAATTCATGTCTAAAAGTTGGTTTTTCGGTATCAAAAGTAATACAAACACCCTCAGGACTAATATTTTTGCAATTATCAAGAAGGCTTTTTAGAAATCCATAAGTCACACTTGTTGGGAATCCTTCTTTAGTTGTTAAACCTCCATCAATCCCTTTGCTAAATGCATAGAAGCTTCTAAAAGCAAGTGAATGTCCATCGACTAAAAGTAAAATTGGTTTTTTAGAGTTTTCAGATTTTAAACTCATTTTCTCTTCTTAGCCCAAGGTGGAATATCAATAAAGATTTGCTCTCCAGGCTCTAATCCATCAATTACTGAAGTTTTATTTCCACTACTAATACCAATTTCAATTTTTTCAAATTTGGGAGAATTGTTTTTATCAACTTTCAAAATTCCTTTTTCACCTTTTTCAGTGACAATAGAAACTGTTGGCACTAAGATTTTTTCTTCATTACCTTCCACTCTAAATTCAAGATCTGCAGTCATTCCAATTTTAATTTCTTCAGAAATATCTTTAAAATTTAAAGTTACTTCGAATGAGGTTACATTATTATCTTTTACAGCTCTTGTAGCTATTTTTTTAACTATGGCACTATATTTTTTTGAGGGATAAGCCTCAATTCTTACTGAGGCTTCTTGACCTATTTTTATTCTGCCAATGTCACTCTCAGGAACTTTAGCAACAATTTCTAGGCCCTCTGATAGTTCAAAAATAAAGTTTTTGGTTTTAGGGTCTGAACTTAAGTTTGTACTTGGAGTGACATAAGATCCTATCTCAGCATATTTTGCAGTTATCTTTCCTCCATAAGGAGCTTTAATTAGATAGAAACTTTTTTCAGCTTTTGCATCATTAACTTTTGCGCTACTAATGTTGTAGTTATTTTTATAACTTTCATAGTCTTCTTTACTTACCGCACCTTCTTGATATAGATATTCCCTTCTTAAAAATTCAGATTTTTGTTTTTCTAAATTTAATTCAAGTTCTTTAATTTTATAGATAAAGTCATCATCATCAAGAGAAGCTAAAATCTGATCTTTTTTTACAAGATCCCCCTCATCTACTTTGATTTCTTTTATTACACCTTGCTTCCGAGGTCCAATATTGCTCGTCCTTATTGCTTTTACTTCACCACTAGTATTAATTGAATCTGAGAGGATTCCTTTTTCAACTTGAACTACAAAATCAGAAATATCTTTTGACTTATTTTTCTTGAAGGAATTGGTTAGAAAAACGAAAAATATAGCTAGAGAAAGCAATATAATTCCACTTCTTAGATTTATATTTTTTTTTATTAAATCAAACATTTCTTTTGAAAAAAAAGCAGTAGAGAATATTTAGAAACTAAATAAATAATCAAGACGATTATAATTAACTTATCCAAGATTGGTTAAGTAAATACTATATTACTAGAAGATGTTTTCTTGATAATTTTTTCCATAAATTTTTTCAAATGTTAAAAGCCGGTATTATTGGATTACCAAATGTTGGAAAATCAACTTTATTTAATGCACTTGTAGAAAATGCTAAAGCCCAAGCGGCTAACTTTCCTTTTTGTACTATAGAACCTAATAAAGGTATTGTTTCAGTCCCAGATCAAAGGTTGCAAGAGTTAGGTGATTTAAGTTCTAGCCAAAATATTATCCCAACAAAAATTGAATTTGTAGATATTGCAGGATTAGTAAAAGGAGCCAGTAAAGGCGAAGGTTTAGGAAATAAATTTTTATCAAATATTAGGGAGGTTGATGCAATAGTGCATGTTGTAAGATGCTTTGAAGATAGTGATGTAATTCATGTTTCTGGAAAGGTAGATCCCTTGGATGATATTGAGATAATTAATCTGGAATTGAATTTAGCTGATTTATCCCAACTCCAAAAAAGAAGAGAAAGAATTAAAAAACAGGTTAGAACTAGTAAAGAGGCAGCAAAAGAAGATTCTTTACTTGAAAAAATTGAAGAAGAGCTACAGAAAGGACTTTCAGTTAGATCAATATCTCTCAGCGAAGAGGAAAATTTAATAATTAAGCAATTAGGCTTCCTTACAGCAAAACCAATTATTTATGCAACAAATTTAAATGAAAATGATTTAGCTGAAGGGAATGATTTCTCATCAAAAGTTAAGAGTTTTGCAAGCAATGAAAATACAGAATGTATAAAGATATCAGCGCAAGTAGAATCAGAATTAATAGAATTAGAACCCGAAGATAAAAAAGACTATCTTATGGGTTTGGGAGTAGAAGAAGGAGGATTAAGTTCCTTAATTAAATCAACATATAAATTATTGGGTTTAAAAACTTATTTCACTACAGGAGAAAAGGAAACAAAGGCTTGGACGATTAAAGATGGTATGACTGCTCCACAGGCAGCTGGTGTAATTCATACTGATTTTGAAAAAGGATTTATTAGAGCTCAGACTATTTCATATCAAAATTTAATAGATTCAGGTTCAATTGCAAACGCAAAAACTAAAGGTTTACTTAGAAGTGAAGGTAAGGAATATGTTGTAAACGAAGGAGATGTAATGGAGTTCTTATTTAATGTTTAGTTAGTCTTTTAAGGCTTACTATTTTGCTTTTTGAATTTAAATTCAAAAAATGAAATTAATAAAATTAATATACATCCTAGGCAACTTCCTATTAAACCAAAAAAAATGGTTGTAAAGCCATCATCGTAGCCGTATTGTAATTGTGGTAAGTGAGGGGCGATTGGCATTATTATTTTTCAACAGAATTTTCAATGTCTTCAAGTAAATGTTTAGTTGATCTACTAAAACCGTTGGTTTTTAAATAGTTTTGAGCCTCTCTAAATTTTTCAGCTACTCTTTTTGCATAAGGAGTATTCATTGAAGTTTGAGTCATAAGAAAATTGCGACTAAACCTATAATCAGATTTAATTATCTCATTGACAAGTATTCAAAAATACAAGAATCTAAAAATAGGATTTTTTACTTACTAAAAAATTTATTGTGAAAATTTCTTGATTTTTCAAAATAAAGTTTTTTAAAATTAGAAAAAGTGACAATTACAAATACATTATTAATTCTTTTTTTGCTGATTGTTTTTTTAGTACTTTTATCTCTTTCATTTTTTTATTCAAAACGAAACAAAAGATCACTAAAAAAAACAACAAATAGTCCCACTTATGTAACTTTCTTAAAAGAACAAGAATTTAATCCAGATATAAATACAGATAATTGGGATTTACACAAAGTTAGATTAGATAAATTTAGAAGATCACAATATAAGGGATTAACTTTCTTCGTAAGTTCAGAAAATAGAATTTACTATCTTTCTGAAGAAGGGGATAAAGTTTATTGCTAACAGGAGAAATTATTTTTATAAATAGGAAAAGCCGATAGAAATTAATAGTATTAATGAAGTATTTATTTTTATTATCAGAAAAGTTCTACAGGTTTATCGAATGGGAGTGGAATACCTTAAAAAATCTAAGAAGAACAAAAAGAAAGAATTTTTTACTAAGAGGATCATTTGCTCTATTAAGTTTATTCTCTATTCTTTTTTTAATATTTTCGCCCCCAATTGCTTTTGGAATCTTATTTGGAGAGGGGTTGAAATTTAGTGTATTTTTTATTTGGATATGGATTTTAAATTTAAAGTTTTTTTGAAAATGTATAATTAATTTCCCCAAATTATTTAAAATTTAGAATATAAAAAAATTTACCTTATGCCAAAAATATTCAAACAAAATAAGTTCGCTTTGTTGGGAGCCAATATATTAATAATTTTACTCTGGATAACTATATCTTCTTTTTTGATAAATTTATTTCAAAGTGAAAATGCCCCATTTTATATATATAAAATTTCCTTTTTAATCAAATTCCTACCTCCTATTTGGGTTACATGGTTCCTATGGATAAAAAGAGGTGGTTTAAAAAGATAAATTAGAAAAGCATTTTTGCGTATTTACTATAAAAAATTAATCAGTTAAAATCTAGGAGCTTACTTAAAATTTTCATGTAAGAATTAGGTAATTGAGAGATAGTTTTTAAATAAGAAACATTCTTTTTTTTATAAATATTTTTTCTCATAAAAAAAGTGCTTGTCAGTATCCCTATTGACAAACACTCATGACGATCAGTTTTTAAAAATCAAACAGACAATCTATTATCAATTTCTATTACTCCAGAATCCATAAGACGGCCGATTTTAATAACCAAAGCCATATCTAACCTTGAAAATTCAGATTGATGGTTAGTTATCCAATCAAGTTCAGAAAGAGTTATAACACCCAAAGTATTTACTTTAAGAAAAAGTAAGCCTAAATTCATTTTTAAAAAATTCCTGGGATTATCCAGCCGAATAACCCATAATTTACAACTAATGCAAATAAGCCCATCATTGCCATTCTTCCATTAGTTCTCTCGGCGTTTTGCCAATAAGTTGGTTTTGAATTTTCCATTTTTAATAGTTGTAGAATTGTTAAGTGGTAATTTTTAAACGAAACCAGGAATTATTTGACCTGTTGTTAGGTATGCTCCAACAGCAGCAATTAATCCAAGCATTGCGAATCTGCCGTTAAGAGTTTCAGCAACAACTTTTTCTTTTTCGATTGTTTTAACTTTTGTGTTTGTGTTTTTCATTTGATTAGAAGATGAATAGTTTAAATTTTCGTTTTGAAATTGCTTAGTTAAATAAGCAACGAGCATGGCTGTAAAGAATACAATTACGGCTAAGAAACCTGAAAGTGGACTCATTAAAAAATGCCAGGAATAATTTGTCCGGTTGAAACGTAAGCACCTACTAATGCAACAAGGCCAATCATTGCCCAACGACCATTAACTTTTTCTGCATTTTGTGGGTAGCTGTCGTATGAAACAGACTCATCTATGTAAGGACGTGTCTCAGTAGGAAACATATTCTGTCTGCCACCTGATTCAGTAGTAACGTTTGAATTAGCCATTGAAGTTGTGTAATTGTTAATTAATGTAACACTACTATTAACAAATGTAAAGTATTAAGCCGAAATTAAGTTATTTTCAATATAATTACTACATATATGCTACATAAGCGTGACATATGTCTTTAAATAGTTGTATTTTGGGATTGCTTTTTTTATTTTCTTGGCATCATAAATAGGCAAGTATTCTGTTTAAGAGATGAGAAAAAAATACTTTTTTAAAAGTTTTATTAATAGGTCTATGAAGGAAAGGCTTGATTTAGGCTTCTATTTTCTTAAGTAAATCTAATTTTGAATAGCTTATTCCATTGATATTGAAATAAGTTGGTCAGGATCATAATTAGAAATCCAACTTAGTATTTTTTCTTCTTCTTCTAATGTTCTAGTACACGCAAAACCATATTTTGCTCTGACTTTTTCAGAAGCTTTATGCAAAGCTTGAATAGCAAGAGACTTAAAATCTGAAATTTTAAAGGAATCTCCAGGTTTCAAATATTCTAAAATTACTGTAGAAGGTGAATATAGAGATACTTTTTTACCGTCAGGTAAATTTATTTGAAAATTAATTTCTGGCATTTTTAAATTAGTTTTCTTTGTTTTATATGAAAATTTTAGTGGATTGGAGCATTATTTATTTAATTTGCATGAGTAAATCCAGTGAGAGGAGTATCTTCTTCCCAAAGTAATTTTGCTCCATTTGAATTTTTGATATAAACACTGCTATTCCCGTTTTTAAAGTTGCCGACATGACAGCAAATTAGTTCTTCATATGCTCTTAAAGCTTCCTTTAAAAAATTAGCTTTAGATGGCTTGATAGCACAAAGAAACCCATAGCTGGGGAAACAAGTAAGCCAGTCGAATTCTGTTACTCCTTTAGGGCGTTGAATTTTCTCTAGATCAATTATAATTGTTTTTCCAGCAGATTCAGCAAACATTACTGCAGTACCTGTTATACCGCCCATGCTTATGTCTTTGGCCGCATGAATGATATTTTTTTTAGCAAGAAATGGTATCAATGAAAAATGTTTTCTAAGTAAAGTTGCAGATGCTTTCGTAGCTGCATCCCAAAAGGGATAATCTTTAAAAAAGCATCCATCCTTGTTTGCTATTATCCATAATTCATCTTCAGACTCTGCAAATCTTGAAGAAAGAATAGGACCATCTACCATTCCAAGAATTGATACTGATAAAGCAGTATAAGGACTTTTTTGATTTGAGTGACCACCGACCATTGGTACATTAAATTTTTCACACGCAAAACTCATGCCAGAAAGAATTTGATTATGTTTTTCTAAATCATTTTTATCACTCCAAATACTGTTAACTAAAGCTAAAGGTTTACCGCCCATCGCAACGATGTCACTGATATTTACCAATACACTGCTCCAGCCTGCGAACCACGGCTCTTTTTCTACCAAGCTTGGACTAATTCCTTCACTTGCCATTAATAACAAACCTGATTGTTTAGGGATTACTGCAGCATCATCTCCAAGCATTGCAGATTTGCCAAGTTCACTGAACGGGCTATGTGAGAAAGTTTTTGCAGCACTTTGAATGTCTTTTTTAGATTCAATACCACTATGGGTTTGCAATTTTTTGATAAGATTATCTAACATTTTTTGTGATCACTTTTTCACTAAATATGAGCCTGGTCTGCTTAATTTTGATGGCTTGTAATAATTTAAGTCAGCCTCCATTAAGTGATGTTTTATTCCTTTGATTTCAATTTGTTTAATTGAATTCCATTTGAGTCGTCTAAAAAACCTTACATTTTGTATCTGAACAGTGGCTAAAAATTGATCGCATCCCCATCCATTTGCTGTAGTTACTGCTTTCCAGATCAATCCTTTTCCTATTTGGTTGAATTTACGGAAAGTAGAATCAACACCTAGTCTCCCACCGTACCATTGTCTTTTTTCTGTTTCGTAAATTCTTACTACTCCAACGACTCTCTCTTGAGTGCCATATCCATAATTCAAAGAAACTATTGGGTACGCAACTTGATCAATTTCATCAATATCTGATTCAGCAAAAATATTTTGTTCCTCGCAAAATATTCTCTTTCGTAATCCCCAGTAGTCTTTGATAAGAGGAGAATTCTCTTCAAGCAAATGAAATGAAAAGTTTTCTGAATTAGAATTTGGAGATAGCATGAAATCTTCTTCTTCAATCCCGATACCTGATCTTACAGAGGGTGTGAAATAGTAAGGCGCAGAGCTAAAGCTCCTGCCTATATCCTGACTTGAGGGGTCAATAAAAAACATAATTTTTTAATTCTCAAATAGGGATAAAGCTGAGCAGGCACCACATTTGGCACAACCAGCTGACATTTCATCAGATTTTATGTTGCCTTCATTTAGTAAATGTGAAACTGATTGATAAATATCAATCATGAAATCAGTACTTGGGGAGGGATGATGTTCTAGAGGAGTCCCTGCTATTGGCACAAATGGAACTATAAAAGGATAAACTCCTATAGATATTAATTTTTTACTGCAATTTATTAGAGATTCTTTGCTATCACCTAATCCTGCTAATAGATATGTAGAAACTTCTCCTCTTCCAAATACTGCTACGCTTTCTTCGAAAGATTTATAGTATCTTTCAAGAGAAATTTCAGATTTGCCGGGCAGAATTTTTTTTCTTATCTCCTCCTCTACAACCTCTAAATGCATGCCTAAACTATCTATACCTGAGTCTTTCATTTTTTGAAACCAAATAGGATCATCAGGCGGTTCGCATTGACCTTGGATTGGAATATTAACTTTAGCCTTAACAGCCTTAGCGGCTTCTGCCATTATTCTCGCCCCCCTATCGCTACTGTTAGGGGTCCCTGTTGTCATTACTAATTGCTTTATTCCATCAAGTCTTACAGCTGCTTCTGCAACTTCAGCTATTTGATTTGGAGTTTTTCTTACGATGGTTTGTTTGTTTTCCAAAGATTGTTCTATTGCACAAAACTGGCAAGATTCTTCTCTTTTTCTGAAACGAATACATTTTTGAAGAATAGTTGTGGCTAATACATCCTTGCTATGAAGAAGAGCAATCGATTTATAAGGTATACCGTCTTTTGTTTTTAAAGAATAAAAATGTGGTTCTTTTGTAGTGGATAATTCCTTAATGTTTGAATCTTCACTATTCTGGAGAATAAGTTGTCCGTCAGGCTCCTCTGAAAGTTGATAATTAGAATTTTTAGATACGTGATTATAAACCGGTACCATTACAGTTTTTCCTTCAATTGTTAAAGCTCTATGGTCCGATGGACCAGCTCCTCCTTTCCTACCCCTGTTGCCCTTTTTAGGAGTAGAACTTATCCCATTAACTTGCAATTCAGTAATAATTTTACCAATGTCAGACATGATTTATTTCCTCTAAATAGTCTTTTGCAGTTTGATCTTTTGGTATTAAATTTTTCTTATTTGTCATCTCAAATACCTTGTTAGGGGATGTATTTAGTTTTAGAGAAAGAAGATCTGGACGACTGTAGTGACCAACACTATCCATCATTCTTTTCCTTTTAGTAATAAGTGATAAATTAATTTCTGCTATTGCTAATCCTTCTCCATCATCAAGTGGTCCTGCTAAATATTTACCTTCTGGACTGATAATTGCTGTGTGACATCCTCCCTGAAATGCTTTGTGAAGATTGGTTTCGGACGTTATCTTTTCATAATCTTCTGGATCTAACCATCCTGTTGAGCAAATCACAAAACAGCCAGCCTCTAAGGCGTGGTGCCTCATTGTGACTGCAGTTTGCTCGGTAAATATTGGACCAACCAATGAACCAGGAAATTGAGCACAATGTATTTGTTCACCTTTAGCCATAAGAGCAAATCTAGCTAAAGGGTTATAATGCTCCCAACAAGCCAAAGATCCTATCTTGCCAAGTTGAGTATCTACAACTTCTAAGCCAGAACCATCGCCTTGACCCCAAATCATTCTTTCGTGAAACGTAGGAGTTATTTTTCTTCTCTTTAAAACAATTTCACCTTTTTCGTTGAAAAGAACTTGCGTATTGTACAAACTTCCACCATCAAGTTCGTTAACTCCTAAAAGAACTTGGATGTTATTTTTTTTAGCTGATTTCCCGACTATGTCTGTAACTGGACCTGGAATTTCTACTGCTTGCTCATATAGCTTCATATGAGATTTACCCATGAGAACTGGCGGCTCTACAAACGAAAAATATGGGTAGTAAGGAAGAAAAGTTTCGGGAAAGACTATCAACTTTACATCTTTTGTAGCTGCCTCTTGGATCTTTAAAAGAACTTTATTCAATGAACCATTCAAGTCAAAAAGTACAGGTCTAACTTGAGCAGCAGCTACTTTAAATGTTTTAGTCATTTTTTTGGATCTTATGTCTTAAAGAGTCCAAGTATCTAAAATAAATGCCCCTTCTTTGCGATGCATTAAAACGATATCAAGAACATCTAAAGGGCTTATTGGTTTTATCCCCGGAGTAAGAGCTCCTTCTCCATGTCCGTACAAAGCTTGTAATGCAAATCGACAGGCATAAACTTTACCTCCTTGACCCATAAATTTTTCTAAGCGAGCATTAAAATTTAAATGACCATCAAATGCTGCATCTCCAAGCTTTGGAAAGCCTCTTTGTAGTCCTAAAGTTACTCCAGGACCATATAGCAATATTGAAGTTTCAAACCCCTTGTTTATAAGACGACTAGCTTGTAAAAGATTAACAAGACCAATAGATCCCTCAAAAGCGACAGTATGAAAAGTTAGTAAGGCTTTCTCACCTGGTTCGGCTTTAACATCAGGGAATACTTTTTCTTCATAATCAACTAAGAATTCCCCAGGCTGATTCGCGGGACGAGTTACGGATGGCATGAAATTTTTAAAAACTCTGACTATTTTCTGACTTGATTTTCAAAAAGAATGTAACCGATATCACCAAATTAGTTAACTTAAGATTTCAGATCAAAAAATTTTTTAGTGAGTTTAATAACAAATTAAATCTTCTAAACACGACAGAATTATATTAATAAAGAAAAAAATGGCTGAAGAATTTTTAAATCAAATTTCTGCTAAATGTTCTGTCATCATTATTGGTGCGGGACAAGCAGGTTTGTCTATTGCTCATTCACTACAAAAAAAAGGGATAAAACCTCTTATCCTAGAAAAAAATTATGTTGGGTTTTCTTGGAAAGAACAACGTTGGGATTCTTTCTGCCTTGTGACTCCTAATTGGCAATGCACACTTCCTGATTATCAATATGCTGGGAAAGACCCTAATGGGTTTATGGATAAAGAAAATATAATTAAGTATTTAAAAAAATATTCTGAATTTGTAAAGGCTGATATTCTTGAAGGGATTGAAGTAAAACATTTAGTTAAAAAAAATGAAAAGTTTTTTATTTCAACTAACCGTGGAAATTTTGAAGCGGATCAAGTTGTCATAGCAACTGGAGCTTATCATGTTCCAAACCGACATCCTCTTTCTGAGAGATTACCAACTAATATCCTGCAAATTGATGCAAGAGAATATAAAAATGCAAATTCATTACCGGACGGACCTGTCCTAGTTGTTGGCAGTGGTCAATCAGGTTGTCAAATAGCTGAAGATCTTTTTTTTGAAAAAAGAAAAGTTCATCTAAGTGTTGGGAGTGCTCCAAGATCTCCTAGAAGGTATAGAGGAAGAGATGTTGTGGATTGGCTTGACAGAATGGGCTATTATTCGATGCCTATTGGTGAACACGATGATCCTAAAAGTGTAAGGAACAAAACTAATCATTATTTAACTGGAAGAGATAACGGAAGAGAAATAGATCTAAGAAAGAGAGCAAAAGAAGGGATGAATCTTCATGGGCGACTTAAAGAGTTAACTATTGACAAAATTCGATTTTCAAGTGATCTTTCTAAAAATCTTGATGGAGCAGATTCTGTTTACTGCAGAATAAGAAATAGTATTGATGAGTGGATTTCAAAAAATAATATTGATGCTCCTAAAGAAAAAATATATGCCCCATGTTGGGAACCAATTGAAGATGTCAAAGGGACTCAACTTGAATGCAAAAACTTAGCAGTAGTGATTTGGTGTACAGGTTATAAAAGTGATTTTAGTTGGGTAGATATCTCAGTTTTTGACGGAGCTGGTATCCCAGTTCATGAAAGAGGTGTGACACAATCTCCTGGGTTGTATTTTCTTGGTTTGCCTTGGCTTTATACATGGGGCTCAGGACGTTTTTGTGGAGTAAAAGATGATGCAAACTTTTTAGCAGACATTATTTCATTGAGGTCAAATAAATCAGCTGCTACTAAAGAAATGCTGGAGTGCAAAGCTCTTTTAGGTTCTTAAATTTCTAATATTATTAATGAAAAATAAATTAAAAATAAAATTCTTAGAAAAAAAGTGATTTAGGTATGAAACACTACATCAATTACCTATTGGGAATCATTAGTTTAAACATATAAATTTATTTCGAATAATTATGGAATTCGCAAAAAAAATCATGACCGAAAAAGCTGAAAAGCTTAATGGTAAAGCTGCAATGCTTGGAATGTTTGCTCTTGTAGGAGCTTATTATTTTACTGGTCAAATTCTTCCAGGAATTTTCTAGAAAAAATCCTTTTTAAATTTTTTCAGGGCTTTATCAAGCCCTTTTTTTATGGATGATTATATTATTTCTTTTCTAATTATCTAATAATTCAAATAATTTACTTATTAAAAGCTTTCTTTTAAAAAAAGTTTTATCAATATATTTTTTATTCTCTTCTTTTAAAATTTTATGACCATTTGAGCCCAATCCTTTAAAGACAAATTCTTTATCTTCTTTAATCCACTTATTTATCATTGCTGCCGTTGTCTCTATATGGAATTGCAATCCGAAAGCAAAATTACCAATCCTAAAAAACTGTTCCTTACAACGTGCACTACTAGCAATGAGAACTGCTTTATTAGGTAATAAAATCCTATCTCCATGCCAATGCAGTACATGAAAAGGGTCTTCAAACAGTTCTTTAAAATCTTTATTTGATTTATTAATAAAAATTTGAGACCATCCAATTTCAGGTAATTCTTTTGGAGGTGATCCATATTTAAGAATTTCTACATCTCCTCCAGCAGCACTCGCGAGCAACTGAGCACCTAAGCAAACACCGATTATAGGTCTTTCATTTTCTAATTCTTTTTTTATAAAATCTTTTTCTAACTTAAGCCATGGATATCTGTCGCTTCCAATATCTTTTACTCCCATTGGTCCACCCATAATTAAAATTAAGTCACCTTTTTTTGTTTGCGGCAGAACATTGTTATTATCTAAACGAATAATTTCGATTTTCAAATCTCTTTCTTTAGCAAATTGTTCAAAAAGACCTGGCCCCTCTATTTCTAAATGCTGCAAAACTAATAGGCGTCTTATTTCCTTCATTCACTTTCCATTATTTCAGCTGATTCAGAACAGACATTAACGCTAAACCACTTCATTGCCGACCAAGTATCGTCTTGGTATTTACCTGCTGCAATACTTACAAAGCAATCATTTTCATACCAACTTCGATAACTGGGAGTTAATCCCGTTCCTTTTAGTCTATTTTCTAAGCCTTTTCCATATTTTTTAATTACAAGATTTAAAGCTTCATTCTCAATTTCTCTTTGCCTTTCATCAGCAAAACCTTTTAGTGGAATAAAAAAAAGAATTGATGCAATAAGTAAACGTATCATTGAGTCTTTTTTTTAAATGTAGCTAATTTTATATTGATTAATTAATTTTTTAAAATTATCAACTCTATTTTGTCCATTCTTTAATGGTCTTGAGGAGTCAAGAACGGCTGCACAACATAATTGCCAACATGATTTTTCATCTAGTCCTAATTTTTTACATATATTTTTTGGAGCTTTGATAACTGTATTTATTTCTGCGATATGTTGAGTAGTTTCCCATAATTCTCCTTCAAGAAAGTCAATTTCAATACTTGATAATAATTCTGTAGCAACGTAATCCTTAATTAGCTCAGTTAATTCCACAATATTTTATTGAAGCAAGAGAAGTTAAATCATCTCTTTTTATTTGTATAGCAAGATAAAAAAGGAGATAGTTTGTACCTCATCTCGAATTGCCTTTTTATCATTAAGAAACTACATCATTTCGTATTGATCAAGTTTGGTTTTTAATTTTGTTGCTTGTTTAATTAATGACAAAGCTTCTTTCCTGCCAGTTGTATTACTAGCTTGGACTATAAGATCAGCGTATTTCTTAGCGATTTTTTTTTCCATGATTTAAATTATAAATTACCGTTTTTGAATCTTTTAGCTAGCGAGTAACAAATTGAAGTAGATAAGGAATCAACGGCTAAACCTTAGAGTCAACAAAATTTTAACTAGTGAACTAGTTTTCTAATTTATAGTCAATTAATAAGAAAGCTGTTTGTATCTACGATTACATTGTTTTCAAACCCTGATTTAATTTATAGTTATCTATGGATAGGATTGAAAACTTCCAAAAAACAAAAATTCTTTTTCTTGGAGGGACCTCTTATCCGTAATTGTGAGACACTTCTGTCCACCCTTTTTGGTGAAGTTCATGCCACTTTTCCCAGGCTGAATCTATGTTGAGTTTTTCAGAGGATTTGTACCCTCCTGGTTCTCCAAGGTGATTTGTATAGAAAAGATGAGTATGAATTTTTAAATTAGGTTTAAGAGAATTTTTGCATTCTTCGAAAAAGATCATTCTGCTGCCTTCGGGATTAAGTAGACATCCGTTTGGCTTGCTAGTGCTACAACCAAATGAGTAATTAGGCTTCATAATTTCACCTTAATAGACCATTTAAATATTAATACATTTGTACTATAAATATATTCTTTTTGTTTTGCTGTCAACCCTTTTAGGATAATGTACTTATTTACTGATAATAATTTTGTTTTTTAATAAAAAGGATAATTTAGTTTAGCTTATGAATTACAGGGAAGATTTAGAAATCAAACTACAAAAAGTAACACTTGCGATACAAGAGGTTGTGGAGGATGTCTATAAAACTGAACAGGAGAAGCAAAAAATTATTGGCAAACTGATTGACTTTAAAGAAGCAATAATATCAAAAGGTATTGAACTTCATATTGAATTAGAGGCAGCCTAGAAATATTGTAAATTAAATGAATATTTAATAGCTTTTAGAATATTAGTATTTATTGAGAAGGTTAATTTATCAAATGCAGCCTGGAACTTTTGAATTATTGATTCTTGTATTTATCTTTTTAGGTCTTCAAGCCTGGTGGATTATCCCAATAGTTATTAAAAATAATAAATTAAATAGGAGAGGTAAGGATTTAAGAGAGGAAATTAAGCAATTAGAAAAGTTATATAAAAAATAAATTTGTTTATTATTTTTGCAAACTACCTATTATTAGTGAAACTCAAATATCTAATGAAATTAAAAAAATTTATTCCATTTTGCTTCCTTTTTATCGGGACTCTAGCTTTACCACAACCTTCTCTTACTGAAGAAAAGATTGAAGTCATACCTATTATTCAAAGTTCAGAAGGACTAAGTGGTAAAAATTTTAATTATCTCGAAGGAAAGCCTGAACTAAGACTCTTAAAAGTAAAAATTCCAGTTGGCTTGAAAACTCCAATTCATACTCATCCTTCCCCAATGTTGGTTCATGTCACCAGAGGAAGATTAAAGCATGTGAGGGGTGAAGAAATTAATTTCTTTAGAGCGGGTGATGCATTTATAGAGAGTAATAATGGGGGACCCCACTATGTGAAAAATGTTGGAAAGAAGCCGGCCATACTTCATGTGGGAGTTGTATCAGTAGTTGGAATGCCTACGGCCATAAATAAATAAGATTTTTCTCAAAGTTGTTCAATCTGCATAAGGATTGAACTTTTATGAAGAACAGCTGTAGTGAGATACGCCTCCATAGTTAAAATATTGGCTTGGCTTTAGTCGATTATATTTTTGATCTATTTCTGATGGTTGTTCTACATATGGATTGCTAAAGACATCCTGTAAATCTTTTATTTTTTTGTAATTTCCTTTTTCAGCTTCTTCATATGCGGGAACGACCATCCATTCGCGCCAAGTATAGACTGGATTAAGGGATTTCATTGATGCCGATTTCGCTTTAATATTTCCCTCTTTCTTCAAGATTGATTGCCAGTTTTCAAGCCATACTTCCCACCTATTATTGAGCTCATCATTAATTGGAAAATAGAAACTATCTTTTAAAGAATCTAAGTTATCAGGTATTTCTGAGAGTTTACGGAACAAAATTGTATAGTCTGCTTTTGAAATGACCATAAGATTAAAAAATTCATTTATTAGAGTTTCGTTGTATTGTTCTAAACCAAGCTTGTTTGCCCACATTTTCTTCAACTCTTTGTTCATCAATTCTGAAAAATCCTTTTCGATTTGATCTAACTTTTCTTGATCTTGTTTACTTTCTGAAAGTAACGGACTAAGAGTGGAACAGAATGTTTTAAAGTTGATTGCCGCAGCAGAAGGTTGGTTGAAAAATGAGAAATGTTCACCTCCACCTGTCCATGGTTGAAATCTTGGATCAAATAATTCACAGAAACCAAAGGGGCCATAATCCAAGGTATAACCTCCAGCAGCACAATTATCACTATTGAAGTTACCCTGGCAATAACCAACTCGCATCCAGTTGGCTACAAGTGATATAAGTCTTGATCTGTATAAAGAAGCCAGTTTTATTACCTTACTTTCAATTGAAATCTCATATTCAATTTCATCTTTATAATTTCTATCAATAAGATGTTGAACTATCATCTTTAGTTCATTGAGTGCCTCATCATGCGCATTATTCCGAACTCGTCTCGCAAAAAGTTCAATCTGGCCTACACGTAAAAAAGATGGAGCGACTCTCGTAGTAATTGCCGCTAGATTATCAATCATGATGTCAGGTTCAAAATACCTGGACTCTTTGGAATACCACGGTCTTCTAACTATTTCTGAACGTGAGACATAAAGTGTTAAAGATCTTGAGGTAGGGATTCCCAAGGCATCCATTAATTCCTGGGCGAGAAATTCTCGAACGCTAGATCTTAAGACAGCTCTACCATCTGCTCCTCGACAATAGGGAGTTGGACCTCCTCCTTTAAGTTGCATTTCCATTCTTTTCCCATTGAATAAACCTTCAAAAACAGAAATTGCTCTGCCATCGCCATAACCATTGCCTGTTCCAAAAGGACATTGTTGGGTATATTCAGTCCCGTAAATTGATAATGCATAACCCGTTGCCCAACCAACAGGACTCATTGGATAATTAGCAACAGAAATATCCCCTGAGAAAAAACGACAAAAATGCTGGTCTTTAGTAAGATCTGAGCTTAGCCTTAGTTCTTTAAAAAGTTTGTTGCTATGGGAAATATATTCTGGTTTTGGAATAGCAGTTGGAACAACTGGTACGTAATGGCCTGAATATACTGAACGCGGCTTATGATCATTTCCATCTTTTGTTGATTGAGGATCTGCTTTAAGAGAATTCATAAAAGAATAGTCAGATTGTTGAGAAAATTCAGAAAAATTTTCTGTTAGCTTTTCCTTTAATGAATCAGATTTAGTTGACATCAATTTTGTTATCTATTCTTGTAGGCGTTCTAATTTCTTTAGATTAAACACCTAGATGTATTTTATATAGATTTTATTAGGGATGGTTTTTGCCGATACGTTTGAGATTAAATATAAGTTAAAATTTAATACTCCATTAAAAAAAGGTTCTGCAGTATATTTGTTATTTTGGAAAAACTTTTTGAATCTGAAAAATTTCAAAAGTAAACTTTTAATAATATTTAGCTTTTAATAGAAGTCGTTGCTAATACTTGTTTTTTTGATTAAAATTTTTTTTATTTTGCTCACAATTCTCAAAAAACATGTAAGAAATTTAAAAGCCTAAAGGTTTGTGACTACCTCCTCTTTTTGCACTATATCGCAGTAAATTAATTCAATTTTATACATTATTATTTTTAATATATTTTTAACTTACCCAGCCTTTCAGCAAATCAAACACACTAATAAATAGTCCAAAACCAATAATTGGGGGCGCAACCCACCTTGTCATGAATTTCAAATAGCGTGTCGTTTTGATTCCTACTTTTGAATCACTAAGTTCTTCATTAAACTTTCCAGGTACTACCCATCCCATAAAGAAAGTAACCAAGAATCCACCAAAGATAAGTAATACGCCTCCAAAAATCGAATCAATAGTTCCAAGAATGTTTAAGTTCAATGCAGAAGGAATGCCTGCTAAGAATAGGAAAAGAGTTATCAGCCATACAGATTTTTCTCTTTTAAAACCAAATTTATCCATTAAAGAGGAAACTGGAACTTCCAATAATGAAACAGAGGAAGTTATTGCTGCAATATAAGCTAGTGCAAAAAATGCAACAGCTACAATTCTTCCAACCGCTCCATATGAACCAAGGCCCGTAGGAATTGATATAAATAATGCACCAACTGTTGATTCAGAAATAGCATCACTTAAACCAAATGTTAAAACAATAGGAAAAGTAATAAGTCCTGCCATAAGACCCACCAAAGTATCCAATGATGCAACTCCAACACTTAGTTTTGGAAGATTACTCTTTTTATTTAGATAGGAAGCATAAGTCACCATAACTCCAATTCCTAAACTTAAAGAAAAGAAAGCTTGTGTAAAAGCATTTCTTATTGTTTGAGGGTTCCTTAATTCATCAAAGTCAAACTTAAACAAAAATGTTTTGTATCCTTCCCATGCGCCTGAAAGTGAAGTGGCCCATATTGCTAGCGATAGAAGAATTATAAAAAGTGTAGGCATAAAGAATCTTGTCACCTTTTCGATTCCTTTTTTTATCCCTGATGAAACTATTATGGCTGTAAGAACAAGACTTAATAGGTGCCACAATAAAACACTGCTACCACTACTTATTGAGCCAAAGAAAGCTTCTGCTTCACTTAAATTTTTTGGTAATCCAAAAAATAATGAATGGAACAAGGTATCTGCGGTCCATCCCATTATGACTGAATAATATGATGCTATTCCCAAGGGAGCTATAAAGAAAAGAATTCCTAATGGATACCAATTTTTTCCAGCTAACTTTACTGGTGCAAGCAATGTGCTGGCAGTGGCGTTTCTTCCTAAAGCCATTTCAGCAACAAATACCGGAAGGCATACAATTAAAACTATTAGTATGTATAAAAGTACAAAAGCAGCACCTCCACCTTGAGAGGCTCTGTAGGCGAAGCCCCAAAGGTTACCTAGACCTACTGCGCTACCAGCAGCAGCAAGAATGAATCCCAACTTACTAGTCCATTGTTCTCTTGGAGAAATTTTTGAGTCCAAAATTAAAATCTGTTTTTTATAGTTGATTTATAACCCATAAATAAAAATTAGTTAATACATTGCTTAATAAAAACTAATCTTTATTCAATTATTTTTTTTTGCAAAAAGATTTAAAATCTAAAAAACATCTTATTATTGCTATGACTATTGAAACGACTATTCTAGATTTTCAACTAAGTAATACGTTTGAACAATATGAATCTCATATGAATGCTGAGGAACAGCAGTCGATGTTTAAAGAAATGGGAGTTAAAACATTTTATATTGGAAAATCATTAGATGATCCTCAAAGGGCAACTGTAATTTTTCAAGGACCAGAAAATGTTTTATACGATATTTTTATGAATCCTGAAACAAAACCTATTGTTGAAGCTTCAGGGCATATTTATGCGGGGACAAAAATAACTCGATGGATTTCTTGAAAAAATAAATCTTTTATGAATTATCAACTTTTAATTGAATCATACTCTTTTGGGACATCCCTTTCTGAGCAAGAAATAGAACTTTTAAGTCTGGAACTTGAAACTCAAATTATGAACATTAATATATCAACAGAATTTGGCTGTTTTAAATCTGCCCCCACCCATATTTGCGAAGGTCTAAATTTAAAAAAAGATACATATTGGATTATGTGTCTTGCTGAAATATTAGATTTACATAAGCCCCCTAAATTTGGGAAAACAAAAAGTGTGGAGGTTTTCGATTTACTTCTTGAAAAAGGACTTGTTATTGGCTAATTATTTAATTATTTGAGTATTAAAAAATAAGTTGTTTTTTCTTTATTCTGATAGTATTTACCTATGGTCAGATAATTAAATGAAAGATTCTAATGAATTGATATTGGGAAACATTATTAAGCTAACTAGATCAAGTGAAAAGAAATTTAAACTAGGAAATTTTAAAGGGGCAATAGATGACAAAATGAAGGCTAATGCAATATTGAAATCCAAATATTGTGATGAAAAAATTATTGAAAAATATAGAGAAGAATTATCAAGATTGTATTTCTCAAAATTTGATCTTATATTCGATCATAAGCTGAAAATTGATGAAATAAAGAGAAATAAAATAGTAAAAATGCTGGAACAAAAAAGTAAGGAAAAATTAAAAAGTTTTGATTATAAAGGAGCAATAAAAGCCTTTAGGAGGGCAGAAAAATATTTTTCAAATTAAAGTCATTCTTAATCTCAGAGTTTTTATCAAGACAATTAAATTTAGAAGTTTGAAAAAAAAAAATAATGAAAGGGTTGATTTTTTTTCAGAATTCGTTTCTTTAAAGATATATCATTTTTAGTACTACTCATGGTTATGCCCCAATCTACCTTGGAAAGCTTATTATTTTTTTTGATACTTTCTCTTTTTGCAACTTACATTGTTAATTTAAAGTATTCTTCAAAATTAAAAATACAGAAGTAGTTGTTTATTTATCTTTTGTCTTTAATAGATTTATTTCCTTGGATCACTCCACGTCTCTTTGTATAACCAGCTCAAGAAAGTAAGAGTAAGTATATTCCCAAATGCATAAGTTATTCCTAATAATGGGTCATAAATATTGGCAATAATCGTAGACATTATAAAGATTATTAACCCTGAAACAACCAAATCCTGAATAGGCAAATGGTTAAAATTCACCGAATTTATCATTTGATAATTGTTTTTAATAGATTAAACTAATTATAAATCCAACAAGTACCTTATTTATAAGGCAATATCATCTAAGATATGAATAATTTTAGGATTGCTAAAATAATTGTAGTTTTTTCATCATTATCTTATTTGAGTGTCTCTTTTTTAAGAAATTATAATTCTCCAGAAAATATAGAAAAAAGATGTATTCTTAAATTTGAAAAAGATTTTAAAAATAATTTGGAAACATCTCAGGAAGAATGGAATCAAATTTTAGATTTAGCAGATAACAATTATTTAAAATGTATGGGAATACCTAAATATTAATTATGGGAGAGGCAAAGAGAAGAAAAAATTTAGGTATTCCGCCTAGAGAAAAAACTGAAGATATAAAGTTGCCTCGACTTGATAAAAAAGCCATACAACAAAAAGTAAGGACTACATTGTATAAATATCCAATTATCCCTTTTCTTTTTTATGGAGCTGCAATATTGATCCTAATCGGAGGTTTATTTTATGTTTTCAAATCCTTCAATATAGCTTAATTAAAAGGATTATTAATTTTGATATTTATGATTTTTTGGCATCATCAATTAAAAAAACTTGAAGGATAATAAATGAGCAATTTTTATTGTTCAAAAATAATCAAAGAAAAAATATATCAGAATTATTTACTATGAGAATTATTTACAATTGACACCATCATATGGTGTTGTAATTTTAGATTAAATTAAAACTATTTATGAAAAAAATAAGTAAAAAATATGATGAAATAATGCGTCAAGCTGATAATGCAGTTGGAAGAAAAGAAGTAGTTAGTTTATTAAAAAAAGCTGCAATAATTATGTCTAAATCTGGGGAAAACTTAGCTGCTTAAATTAAAAAACTATTTTATTAGGATAAATAAAACACCATAAAGAATGATTGATGAGGATGCAGCCATAATGATAAATGGTAGTATCATGCCTGAGTTTAACCATCTTAAAAGTCTAATTTTTTTGTTAATTACTCTTGGCATTTTTTCTGAATCCCTTAATTGCAACCTAACAATTAAATAATTGGTGTAAATGCTTAATTAATCTTTTTAAATATCATTCTTTAGCTGTTTTGGAATTCAATTTTCTAATGAAAATTATTTAATTGCATCCGTCTTTTTATCTTAAGATAAATTTTTAGGTAATTAATACCTTGTATTCTTCAAATTTCTTATGCAAGATTTAGAAACATTAGATTTCTAAATAATGATTAAAAATTTAAAAGATGGCCCTGAAGAATTTAAAGATTATGATTCAGAACTGTTACTTAAAATTCTAAATAAGACATCACTGGAGAATGAAAAAGGTGATGATAAAGAACTATTTGTAGATGAAAATTGGAAAATTAATTCAAAAAATTTGAGCAATATAATTCCTTCAGATAATTCAAATTTGAAAAGAATATTATCAGATATTTTCCCAAATAAAAAAATAGTGATTCAGGATAATAATGATGGGTCGCAAACAATTTTCTTATCCTAATTTAGGAAATATTAAAACCTTATTTATAAAATCTATTCAATATTTATTTTTTTGAGAAAAATTTAGTAAAAATTACTCTCGCGGATTTTTTTTAAAGATGTTATTGTTCACTAACGTTCATCCAAGTTTATATCTCTGGACGCATGAAATGGGAGTAGGGAACGGGATTTCCATTAACTGCAAAAGACAATGAATAACCTCTTACAAATAAGAGAAAAAATCAAAAAATCCAATAGGCTATATGAAGCCCAACTTTTGGCTACTAAAAGTGGAGAATTTACTCCATACAGAAGATCCGTCTTTGAAGAAAGAATTAGGAAAACACAAAAAGAAATTAAATTGAAAGACTCAAAAAATTAAATTCTTTTTTGAAACTGATCAATTAAGAGGGGGTTTTATCCCTCTCTTTTTTTTATTTTTATAAAAACAACGTAATTACTAATTTATTTTTTCGATTATCGATTATTAAAAAGAACATAATTTTGATGCTTTTACTATTGATTTAAATTATATAAATGGCAAATTTAATTCAGTAATTAAGAGGTAAATAAATATGTTAAGAAAGAAAAATAAACAAATTAAAACCTCACCCAATAAATCAAATTTAGATCAAGTTTTATGGTTTATAGAAAATTATTTGCCACAAAAGAAAGATCGAGGTGTTCAAAAAAAATTGTATATGGATAATCTAGAAGCAGAAACTATTAAGATATTTTCTAAATTAGCCTCAACACGTTCTAAAACATTATTACCAACTACAAAAAATACGACAATCTCTTTTACCTTTGGTAATTGGGCCTTGCCTTACTTGAAATTGCTTAAGAAAATAGGAATAGCTAAGTAAGAAAATTGTAATTGGCTAGAACTCGATTTATCCAGCAAATAAAAATAAAGATTAAAAAGTATCAGAAAGTTCTTTTTGAAATTTAAGGAGGAATACTTACTTTACATTAAAAATACAATTGCTAAGTTTTAAATAAGAGATCTATTGATTATGTTTCTAAATTATCTGCCCAGTGAAATGGTTGAAGTTGTAGGTTTGACAATGATTTTTTCATTTCTAGTTGGAACTATATTAATTTTGTTATTTACATCAGATCAGGCAAATACAAAGAATTTATATTTAAAGAAGGCTAAATAAATTTTAAATAATTTGTTTATCTATAAAGGACTTCTGTTTTAATAAAGTTAACTCGCAGGTGTAGAACATAGTTTTTAATATTGATTCATATACAAATCTAAGATTATGGGCGAAGCTAAAAGAAGAGAGGAATTAGGATTGCCACCTAGACAAAAAAAAGTTGAATTAAATAAATCTGATAGATACCTTTCATGGCTTCCAATTACTAAATCAAGAATTAAGAAATACCCTTATATGGGTGTAGCAACAATGGCACTTGGAGCGATAATTTTCTTAGTAAGTGGGGGCGCAAATAGTATTAATTAATTAGATTTTTGCTTGGCTTAGAATATATCTAAGATTTTCTTTGTAATAGTTTAAAGCCAGATATTATTGAGATTATTGAAGCTATACCTAGAAATATTGAGTAAAAAGGTTGCAAATTAATAATGCCAAAATTACCTGTATGCCATTTTATTAACCAAAAAGCATCTATTCCTAGTGGCTGAAGAATACTATAAATAGTCCCAGATACAATAGTAATTAGTAATGGGATTGCTGAAATTGTGGTAATTTTCCTGTGAATTTTTCTTTGATTTTTTTTTAATTTTTCCATCTATTTCCTCAAATAGATATGTAATTCTTTTTCGTTTTTGCATGGCATCCATTTATCTTGATTCTTATGTATTCCTTCGCAACCAAGTTCTAGAGATCTATCTTTGGCGTGCTCTTCAGAAAGATATGTACCCCTAATATGTGCATGCGAATAACTATTGAAATTTAGAGATAAGGAAAATAAAAAAATAAAAAATTTAAAATTTCTAAGAAAAATATGCATTATTTCAAATAAGTATTTGTATTAAGGAGAGATTTTATCAAATATTTTTATTTTGCCAGTTTTACTAAATGAAACTACTTTGTAGTTCTCATAATCATGAGAGTGCGATTCGTGAGAATGCATTTCCATCCCTGGAGAGCCAAGTGGCATGCCCGGAACTGCTATCCCATTGATATTTGGTTTTTCTCTAAAAAGTTTGTTGATTGATTCAATCGGGACATGTCCTTCAATCGTATAGTTAGCTATTTGAGCAGAGTGACATGATCTCAGATTATTGGGAATTTGATATTGGTTTTTAATTACTGAAACATCCTCAACTATATTATCAATAACTTTTAATCCATTATCTCTTAAATGATTGACCCATTTTTTGCAACAACCACATGATGCTGATCTGTAAGAAACAACTTCTGGGATATCTACATTTTCTTGAGTTAAAGCAATACTTTTATTTGGATTAATTATATTTGTAAAAAGAATTCCAGAAAAAATAAGATAATTTAAAAATCCTCTTTTAAAAAATATTTTTTTAAGTTCCATACTAATTACGACGATTAAATTTAATATTTAAATTAACCATAAATGAAAATCCATTAAATCGCTATTTAATCAAAATCAAAACACTCATAATTGCCATTAAAAGATTTTCGATAAAACTAACAATTCCCAAAGGGGTTTTTGCATATCCACCAATACATGCACAATTTAATTTTAACTTATCCAAATAAACAGCCTTAAATACCGAAATCATTCCTGAAATTCCTAAAATTAGGGCGATAAAAATAATAAAAGAGGTTGGAGAAGAATTAAGAAAACTTATTCCAATTAATAATTCGCAAAAAGGATAAATATATATCCAGCTATCAAATTTAGAAGATATTAAATCATATTTCTTATAACTTGTTCCAAAAGCTTCAATATCCATAAGCTTGAGCATCGCTAAAAGACAAATTGATATCCCCATAAAAATTTGGAAACTTTTAAGCAATGTAATGGTTATCAGAAATGAAGTACCAAAAATTGCAATTAAGGGTGTAAATGACTTAATCTTCATTTTTAACTTTTAAAGATAGAGTCACAAATACTAGATGGATTTGCTTGTTTAACTATTTTTAGTCTTTTGATAAGTTTGTCTCGATCTATTTGATGTTTTAAATATTTAATACATAAATTTTTTTCATTATATACCTCTGCTATTGGAGAAATCTTTAAAGCAATAGCAAAAGTACCAATAACTAAAAGAATGTTTGTAGCTAGTCGAATGTTTGGTCGAAAATTTGATCTCATTCGTATTCTTTATTTCTGTCAATAACTTCCCTTAAATATATATCTTTTAACTCGTCATTGTATCCATTTTTTTTTGCAAATTCTTCTAATTCCTTCAACTCTTTTTCTGTCATAAAGCAGATTTGGATATGTTGTTTTTCATATCTTCAATTTGGTTGATTAATTCATCTAACCATTCTGTATTATTTTCGGATCTTTTCTGAAAATATCTAATTTTAGGTTGATTGATTTCTAACGTCTCATAATCTCCACTCATAAATTACCCCTAAATTTATACTCTGCATAATTTATCTAGAGAAATTATGCCCATCAATAGGCTCTAATACTTATTTGAAATTTTCATGTGTAACCAGTCACTTTTTTATTAGTATAAATATCAAGGAATTTATCTCTAAAAAAATATGGCAACTAATGAAGAACTAGAAAAAAGAATTGAGACTTTAGAAAAAGAAGTACAACATCTAAAAGCTGTTCTGCAAAATCAAATGAGAAATAAGAAAAGGTGATTCTTATTGCATAGCAATTCCTTTTGATTAGATAAGCATTTTCTTTTGGTTGTTTTAAATACCTAATGAAAAAAGCTAAATATTAAAAATTAGTCTTTAATTTATCACTTTTTGAAAAAATAACTTTAGTCATTGATATTTAGAACATATTTGTTTTTATATATATAAAACTACTTGATATGATTAACTCAATAGCTATTACATTGTTATTATTGAGCTCTTTAGTAGCTTACAAAAGACTCAAAAGAAAAAAACGGCAATTTCACGCACCACCTACAAATCAGCTTCCTAGTTGAAGATTAAATTCCGTCTTCGTCTTCTCCAAAAGGATTGTATCTAATATCCCAGATAAGAACTACTGCTATAGATAAAAGCAATAGACCAAAAATAACCTGAGGAGGAGGAAATAACATCAATAAAATATAACAATTACCAATAAGCTTTGCTCATGAAAATTTTAAATGGTAATCGATATTGTTTGGTTCTAAATGTTTTACATAACATGCTGTTGTACAATCTACTCCCTCACTATTGATGCTACAAGAAGTTATACATTCAAAAAAACTTTCCAAAGAATCTGAATCTTTAATATTTGAATAAATGTCATTTTTCATGATCAATCTTCCATTATGAAGCTTATCTAGCAATTAATTTTTAATAATGTCAAATTTTAGGTAAAGTACCTATTCACCATTTTTTTAAAAAAAAAACTGTTGAATCGATAAGTTTCTTTCCACCCTTCCTCTAATAGTTTTTTATATTCTTTTCTCGCTTCTTCGATAGATTCAACCCTAGAGCCTTTCATAACTGGCTTACTTGATCGCTTAAGCACACAACCATAAGAGATTAAAATTGCATTAATCATAAAAGAGTTCTTAGAACTATCATCAAAAGGTTCAAATACTTTGATCCTCGATCTGGCTTTATTGATTAAAGTAAATTTTTCCATAAAAAAAGGGCGTTAGCTTCGCCCTAATCAAAAGCGGGATAATCCCCATCACCCAGCCTTTTTAAAATCTTAGCACTACATATGGTGTTTGTAAGTATTTAAAATTACCTATTGATGGGGTTGTTTGTTTCTGTTTAATTTGTCATTATAGGAGTCCCCATCACCTAGGCTCGTAAGAGTCTTTTTTTTTGTTTGTTTGCCTTTTAGGCTTATGAGTTTTTAATTAGTATTTAAAGACTTTTTATTTAATTTTTAAATTCGATAATTAATAATTAAAAAAATAATTTTATTCATGCAAACTTACATCGCACACTGGCAATTTCCAGATCAAGAAAGTCATATGCAAGGGGCCGAAGCTTTTGCGGGTTTTGTGGAAGGAGGATGCGAAGGTGATGAATTTGATGGGTTTAAAGTTCTTAATCGAGTAGTAAATCCTGAGGGGGCTAATGGCTGGGCAATAATTGAATCTTCAAACCATCAGAACATTTGGAAATGGAGTAGTATCTGGGTCGATAATTTTGGAGTAGAAATTGAAGTTACACCAGTTTTAACAGATAAAGAATTTCTTTCCGTCCATAAAGAAATTGCAGCAGCCACTAATTAATAGTTAATTTTTTGAGTGTTTGCTGTTGATTTAAAATAAAAAGGGGACTAGCTATTTTTTATGGGAAAATTTTCTTCTGAAGAAATTGAAAGTCAATACAATTTAATAAAAATGCTTTTAGCTGAACCTGAAAAGTATAGAGATGCAATTAACGCATTAAAGAAGGATATCGCATATATGCCTATAGAGCTTAAAAAAAAACTTGAGGAAGAAAATATTATCTTATGAATGAATCGCAAATGGCATTTATCATGATTGTTAATTTTTAAGAATTAGTAAATAGCCATTCTCGTAAACTAACCGAGTGAGTCTAAATCTCTACGGTGGTGGACTGTATTTTCGTCATTATGTGCAATTTTCTGTTCTTTCATTAAATCTGCAAATGTTGGATAATCTTTTGCATTATCAAGATCTTTTGTATTTTTGTCTTGTATTGCAAATGGTGATCTTTTTAAATTCATAATCAATTCCCTTAAAATTTTTGTTGGATTCTGATTACAGATCCTGGATTGTCATGTACGTAAGAGTTGAATTCTCTCGCAAGGATTAGGCAATCGTATGCATCTCGTGCGTAGAAGCCAACTTCATGTGTCTTATTTGATGAATCTTTGTAACTCAACACATATTTATTACAAGATTTGATCGGTGTTGAAGGCATTTAACTTATTTCTATTACTATTTAGTTCTAACTAGGCAAACTCATCAATCGACAAATAAAAATGTACGGTTTAAGGCACAAATCTATACGGATAGAGGACCAACAACTAAATTTAAAAATGAATATAATATTTGTGATTTACATAAAAGATAGATAATACTTCCATTCCCCTACAGAATTAATTTAAATGGGAGCTTGCCTTCTCATGCAAGTTTATCTTAAGAATATATTTTTTATAAAAACATCAATTATCCCGCTAAATTAGTAAGTTCGAAATTATAAGTGTATTTTTCACCATCATCATCCCCATCGTCATCATCATGGAAAGAAGAGATTAAAACATAAACTCCTCCAAGTCCCATTAACATAGATAAATAGAGAATTGGATCTGTCATAAGTTAAGTTTGGAACATACATATTAAATTTGAGGAAGCTTTTTAAAATCTATATTTTCTTTTAATTATTTAAATGAAAAACTTTCTACTATCAAAAAATTGTTTTTTTATTTGAGAAAACTGAAAGTAGATCTAAAATAAGGGAAATTTGCTTTTTTTAGTTAGTTTTAAAAGATTTTAAAAGTCAATGTGCGGACGATTTGAGCTGAAAACTAAATTTGAGAATTTGCCAACCGTTTTGAAACAAGACTATCCAAGTGGACTTGATTCTAAATATGAGACTCAAAATCTAATAAGACCTAATGATCCTGTTCTTGTAATTAAAAACGAAGGAAGAATTAAAACTACTTTTATGACATGGGGCTTTATTTCTCCTTGGGCGAGAGACCCATTTGATAAGGATAGACCAAAACCATTTAATGCAAGATCAGAAACCGTAGAAGAAAAAAAATTATTTAGTGGAAGTTGGAAACATAAAAGGTGCCTAATACCTGCGAGCGGTTTTTTTGAAAAAAAATATCGTGTTCGAAAAGCGAATTATGAGACTTTTTGGTTGGGAGGAATTTGGAGTAAGTGGACCTCACCAGATGGAGCAGAACTTGAGAGTTGCTGTGTTTTAACTACTGAACCAAACGATTTAATTAAACCCTTACATCACCGCATGCCTGTGATCGTACCTAATGGATTTGAAGAACAATGGATAGAGCAAGTTAAAGATGCAGATGAATTAAAAGGATTATTTCCAATCATTATGAGTTGGTCACCTGATGGTTGGCTAGTAGAAGATGTAAAGAAAAAAGAAACTGATCAAATAAGTTTGTTTTAAATGGAACGTTTACTAAATTCAAGGTTAGATTAATGGATAAATCTTATTGGTTGATTAATTTAAATAGGTCAGAAGTTAAAAGATTCATGAGAAACGAGAAGAGCATTGATGGAGTTTTTGAGTATATGTTCATAGATACTGGAAAAATAGTGGGAGGATTAGGGAACAAACCCCCAGTAATGACAAATACAATTTCAGTTGAAATAGATTTAGCTAGAGAAATTTATGAAAGATTACTTTCTAAGGGATGGAGGAAAATTGAAAAAAATTGGAATTAAAAAGAGAGTTAGATCTGTTCGGTATAAATTACTGATGAAAATAATCTGAAATACAATAATGAGAATACTAACTAAAATTGACAGCCGATCTAAAATATGAGGAGGTTAGTAAATTTCTTTATCTAGTGCAGATAAAAATTAAACATCAAAAATGGCTACTAGAATAAATAAATATTTAAGTGAAGTCGGTTATTGTTCCAGGAGAGAAGCAGATAGATTAATTTCAGAAGGAAAGGTAACCATTAATGGCAAAATTCCAGAAATTGGAACCAAAGTAGAAAATAGTGATCAAATAGAAGTTAAAGGTCAAAGAATAGAAAAATCAAAGAGACAAAAAAACATTTACTTAGCCTTTAATAAACCTGTAGGAATTGTTTGTACAACAGATAGGAAAGTAGAACCCAATAATGTTATCGATTTCATTAAATATCCTAAAAGAATTTTCCCTATCGGAAGATTAGATAAGCTCAGTGAGGGATTGATTTTTTTAACCAATGATGGAGACATCGTAAATAAAATACTCAGAGCAAGAAATAATCATGAAAAAGAATATATTGTAAAAGTTAATCGTACGATTAATAGCGACTTTATTAAAAACATGAGTAATGGTGTGGAAATATTAGACACAATGACTAAAAATTGTTTCGTAAAACAATTGGGTCCTAGAAATTTTAAAATAATACTCACACAGGGACTTAACCGCCAAATTAGAAGAATGTGTGAGGCCTTAGGATATAGAGTACGATCATTAAAGCGTGTAAGAATTATGAATATTAAGTTAGACGTGCCAACAGGAAAATATAGAGAACTTAGTAAAGAAGAACTCCTGGAATTAAATGGGTTACTCGAAAACTCCTCAAAAACATATGACTAATCAAAAACCAATAAAAGCAAATGGGAAATTAAAGTAAATTGGCCAGCAAAAATGCAAGATTTATACTTTTCAAGTTGGGCAGAAATAGTTTTAAAGAGTATGAAACTTTTACTCCTTGCACCGCCATTAGTTAGTAATTGAGTATTATTTGACCACCTATTAAGGATTAGCAGCCCTGGCTCTCTTTTTTTGTCCAATCTTCCTCGGTTCTTCTCCAACCCTAAGTAATTATATTTTTCCGTTCTTCTCTAGTTACAACTTTTTAATTATTTTCATTGTAATAGCAGGCAGTTCTTTGCCATATATTGAAGTAAACTTCCCAGAATCAATAAAAATATTTAAAAATTGATAATTATTATTTGTATTTTTGATGAAACTTTTTAACCATGATCTATTTGAAATAAACCTTAAGTAAGACATAGTCATTAATTGTTTTAGGGATAAAAGTCTACTTTCCAACGCATCACGCAATAACCTAATGGGTTATATCCATTACAATTCCAGAACTTGAATATTTTTACAGAGAATTGATGGAAATTGGCATCATTGAAAAATGCCCAGCCAAAATAAATAGCAAATGCAGTTACAACAAACGCAGCATATTGAAGCCAGTGTGTTCCAGACTTATCGACACCATTTTTGTCAAAATTAGAATTACTCATTTAAAGGATTGGATAAGCTATCCATCCAAATAAAGTGTAGTTAATAATAACAGCCATGAAACCTATCATTGCTAGTCTTCCATTTGTTCTTTCAGCAATAAACCAATAAGTATTTGGCCATTCAAAATTCCCCCCTATATTGGATTTTTGATCTTCTGAAATTGGCTCCTCTTTAGGATTATTATCTTGGTCAAGATAATAACTACTATCTGGGTAAAAGCTTTCGCTTGAAAAGTTATCTTTAAATTTACTCATTCTATTAGAAATTTAATTCTTACACATCTTAAAAAATAAAAAAACTAAATAGGTTAAAAAGGTATTTTATCAACCAAATTTTTTTATCTTTTTAGGCCATTTGATAGGAACAACTCCACCAAGTACTACAAAGCACACGCAAGAATGAGGATACAATTAAGACTTATAGCTGGTAGCCATTTTAAAGAAAGTATGGACTATTTCGGACTAGTATTGAGCCTTTTGAGGGAAATTTGAGGGAAATATCAAGATATGATTCTTTTTGAGTCAGAATTAAAAATTTAGAAAAAATAAGTTTCAATTACTAAATCATTTTAATTTATGCAAAATTGATAATAATATTTTCTATATAATCTTCTAAAACTTTTTTCTAAATGAAAATTAAATTATTAGCTTTAATTGTTTTGCATTCCATTACTCCCTTATCATTTGCTTATGAAACTGGTCCTGAAATATTCGGGAAGGACAATGATATGGGGTTGTGAAGTTCAACAAGAAGAGAAGAATATAAAAAATAAAACAGACAAAACTAGATGGAGAACTATCAAATATTAAGAGGTTTACTATTACTGAAGACTGGAGAACACAAGGACTAGACAGTGAGGAATTCCCATTGTCAAAACCTCTAATAATTGAAAATCCAATTAAAGGAGAAACACTAGCAGTATTTGATAGAAACTATAATAAAACTTTTAGAGTTGCATCTTATTTCGGAAGAAGTGAAATAAGAATCTCTGAACAATTAATTTTCCAGGGAAGATTAGGCGGGAGATCAACCACAGGCTCAAATGATGTCACCTCCTTAGCTTTATTATTAAATGATGGAAGCTATCTTGTTGTAAATAGATGCGATGGCGTTTTTGATGTTAATAAAGCCGTCGCTAATGCCTTATCAGATTATCCAATGATAAATGGGAAGGCATTCATTATGATTTCTAGTTATGGTTCAACAGGTCTTAGAATTAACGAGATTGGGAAAGAAACCGTAAACGCATGGAAAACTGTTTATAAAAATTGGGATCAAACTAAAGATTCGATTATTAAAGAGCTTTTACCGGAATTTAAGTAAACTTAATCTTACTTAAGTAATATCGCTGATAATAGATTCATATCCATTATTAGTTAAATAATTACTCATTTGAGCTTCAGATTGATAATTTGCATATTGAATATTTCCATCAGAATGCATCAACGATCTTAGATATGCAGTTCCATCAGCTGTCTTCCAATAGATTTCTTGAAATCCATCATTATCATAATCGCCAGCTCTTTTAACTAATAGGTTGTCTGTTTTTAAATCATTTTGAAATCTATGTTGGCTATCGTGATCACTATATTGAACAACTTCACCTGATGTAACTAAAGGGTCGATATATATCCCTACTATTCTTGTGGTCCCACCTTTGCCATGATCAGAAAAACTAATTAAATTTGAACCAGAATCTAACGATCCAGTAGCCCATCTTCCACTAACTCTATTTGTATAAATAGCCTCAGAAATACCATCTTTATTTACATCTAAATTTCCTTGATATTTGTAAGCACTTTTAAGTTCGTTAGAAACGCTTCCAGTATCTGCATGTAGATTTCCATTGTAATCTGTGATTCCATAAAGTTCGTATTCAGAACCTATTGAATGCGAACTAATAATCTGTTCAGAAACTACTACAGAATTATTATTTATATTAAAATCTACGCCTCCATAACTTCCTTCAGCACCCCAAATAGACTGTAAAGCCTTAATATCTAAATCAGTAAATGTAGTTCCATACACGCCAATTTCATCTGCGTTATAACTCATTATTGTATCTTTCGTATTATATAAATTTGAGGAAGGATAATCATTGCCATTTACACCAGGATGACTTAGTCCCAAGGCATGACCGATCTCATGAGCAATTACGTAATAGGTATAATTTCTCCCCATCCCATTTGTTACATCTGCTATGGCCTCCACTCTTCCATAAGTTTTTAAACCATGAAAAAGACCAACACCATGAGATCCAGAGGGAGTTTCATCCACTAGCCAAACATATATGTCTGCAGGAACGACCCCCCATTCTACATATTCAAAATCTAGCTCAATATGTTTATCTAGTTCATTAAAAGTATTTTGAATGAAATTAAATTCATGAGGAAGTGCATCATAGTTGTAAACGGAATCATCATAATAATAAGGACGCCTATCTATTACGTTATATCCATCATATCCTCCATCCCAAACGGTCCATTTTACTTTGCCGGATGGAATATGTTGATAAACCCAATTTACATCAAAACTATAATCTATGTGATAGATGTCATTTAAAGGAATATTTTCATGATTTCTTAGGTGATAAAAAGATTCTGAGTAATTAGATTTATCCAAAATAGAGATTTATATATTTATTGATTTATTTAATTATCTTAGAAACGAAAACAAATAAAACAATAAAAAGATTTCTTTATGTTAGAGGAATATTACAAAGCAAAAGTACCAACAAAGATTGTGCATAAAATCAACAAATACTTATTTTTCAAAATCAATTTAAGAGCGTATTTAAATCATTTATATAGCAATTTATAATTTCACGCTCTATCTCTTCATCAAGAATCTTACTTTTTAAATTCATCACTGTTTTTTGATCTAACTTGGATTCTTTATATTCTTCTAATCTACAAAGTATCCATTCATTATTATATTTCAAAGGTTTATTTAAAATTTTCAAATTATTTTTGCTAAGTTTTGGCCTCATTAGATTATTAACTCTCTCCAGTGGCAATGGTCCAATCACTCCACTAGTTTTTTTCTCAATGCCGGTGGAATATTTTTTTGCTAATTCATTAAAATCTTCATTATCATCTTTTATTTTTAGATAGAGTTCAATAGCTAAACCATATTCTTTTACTCGTAGCATACTGTATTTTACAATATCCATATTTTCTTTATTTGAAATATATTCCTTGCTAATAAATTCATCATATTTTTCTTCGCAATATTTTTGAACTTTTTTATTCAAATTCATTCTATAAATTAAATTCTCTTTACTTAATAAATTTTTTTTTCTATGCTCTTCTATTAAGAGTTCGTTTTTAAGAGAAAAAAAATTTTTATAGTGATTTCTAGCTTCTGCTTTTTCGACTTCACTTAGATCTATATCTTTTAATTTGTTTTCTAAAACTTTTGATTTTAAAAAATCTTTTAGCAAGCCATATTTTGATAACTCCTCAAGTAATTTATATTCCATTTTTAATTAAAATTACTACTCTGATGTAATGATATTGTATATTGACTTCGGCAATTATTTAAGTTAACTTCTTATAAATATCTTATTTAAATTGCAATATTTATATAGTTTAAATATTTATTTAGATGACTAAGAAACAAAGCAAAACCATATTGGAATTAAAATCAGCTTCATTAGATATACCTTTATTTCATAATACAAATAGAACTTTAAAATCATCTTTTATCAATTCTTTAACAGGAGGGAAATTTAAAAAGATTAAAAATATTACTTATATAAACGCATTAAACAATCTAAATATAAAATTTTTAGAAGGTGAGAGAGTTGGTCTTATTGGCCATAATGGAGCTGGAAAAACAACTTTCTTAAGATTAATTTCTGGCATATATAGTTTGTCTAAAGGAACAATTAAAAGAAGATCAAAAATATATCCAATGATTCATAAGAGTTTATTAACTAGTGAAGAATTAAGCGGCATTAAAGCGATGAAAGCGCATTACCTTTTGATAAATCAAAATCTCAAGGGGTTTGATAATTTCTGTAAAAATGTTGTGAATTTTTCTGGTTTGGGAGAATATATATATTTACCCTTAAAAACATATAGTCAAGGAATGCTTTCTAGATTACAATTTGCAATTCTTACTGGTTGTTCCCATGAGTGCTTAGCATTAGATGAAGGTTTTGCTACTGGTGATATTGATTTTCAGAAGAAAGCTTATAATAGATTAACTGATTTTATATCTAATTCAGGAACATTATTTTTAGCTTCTCATTCTAATGAATTACTTTTAAGATTTTGCAAAAGAGGTTTAGTTTTTGAAAAAGGTGCAATTGCATTTGATGGTCCTATTAAAAAAGCCCTAACTTTTTATGAAGGAAAAATATGATTAAAAATAAAAGAAAACAACAAATATTAGATATTCTTCTCGAAGCTATAAAACTTCGCAAAGTTTGGTGGTTTACCGCATGGTCTAGAACAGAAGAGCGATTCGCTAGGACATCCTTAGGAAGTTTTTGGTTAGGACTCTCAAATTTATTATCCATATCTTTATTGTCAGTAGTTTATGGAACAGTATTTAAAGTAGAAAATTTTAATAAGTATGTGGTTTATCTTGGTTTGGGAATGGTTTTATGGTCCTCGCTTAGTACTTCTATAGGATCTGCTCCTAATCTACTTATTCAAAATGAAATTAAAATAAAGAATACAAATATAAATATTCTTTTTTATCCATTTGAAGAGTGGTCTTTTCAACTTCATAACTTTATACAGTCTTTTTGTATAGTTTTTTTTGCACTTATATTTTTTGATAAGTCAATATTTATAAATTTCTTTATTTCAATTTTACCTATTTTAAATTTTTTAATTTTTATGTTTTGGTGCCCACTTTTAATTTGCCTTCTTGGAGTACGTTTCAGAGATATATATCAATTAGTTCCTATTATTTTGCAATTAACTTTTCTTTTATCTCCAATTTTATATATGAAAGAAAACTTGGGTAAATTGATATGGATTGTGAATTTAAATCCTATTTATTTAGTAATAAGTCAGTTAAGGGATTCGATTATTGAAGGGAACATAAATTTTACTCCAATTTTGGGTGTTTTATTTATGAATTTTATTGGACTTATTTTTTCACTTCTTTATTTAAATAGATTGAGGTCAAAAATACCGTTCCTTTTATAAAAAATAAAAAATTATTATATTTAAAAATTTTAAAAACATTTCAAATTAAATTCCTGAAATTATTTCTTCAATTTGTTTCGCAGTATTATTCCAACAAAATTTCTTTGCAATTAATGGGCCTGTTTTTCTCAATTTTTCACTAAGTAATTTATTATCCAATGCTCTTTTCATTCCAGATTCTATTGAAGATATATTTTCGGGATCAATTAAAATACCATTACAATCTAAAACTTCTGGAAGTGCTCCTCTATTAGAAGCGACAACTAAAGTTCCGCAAGCCATTGCCTCTAAGGCAGGCAAGCCGAAGCCCTCCCAAAGACTTGCTATAATTAGTGCCTGACAACTATTCAATAATTCAAGTTTTTCATTTTCCGAAACCCAATATATCCAATCGCAATAATTATCAATTTCAAGACTAGAACATAGTTTTTTATAGCTTGGTGTATATCGTTTATCATATTGCCCAACAATTTTTAATCTTAAATCTTTTATTGATTTGTTAAACCTTTTTAAGTTGTAGAAAGCCTTTAAAATTCTTGGAATGTTTTTATGTGGTGTATGTCTCGCAATAATTAGAAAAAAATTTTCTTTAACTCTATTTAGTGGTCTAAGAGTACCTCGATTGAATCCTAATTTTATAATTTCAATTTTTTTATGAGATATATTTAATTTGTCGTGAACTTCTTTGGCTGTTGCGGAAGAGTTACAGAGAATTTTTGAAGCATTTTTTAAAACTATTGGAACGTAGCAGATATGATAAGGAAGTAAAGGCGTCAAGTAAGGAATTCTTAATGGGAGAAGATCATGTACTAAGACAACTGATTTAACACCTCTGAAGATAGGAGCTTCAGGGAGTGGTGAAAAGAGAATTGAATCACTCGCTTTTTTTAGATAATTACCCAAATGAAATTGGTTCCAAAATAATCTTCTTGCATGGGAATAAAGACCATAATCAGGGGAAAGGTTTTCAGGAATTTTGTGAAAATTACTTTGGTTATCAGAGAAAGGCGCTAAAAGCGTCATCAAATTTGGATTTATTGACTTTGCTAACTCACGAGAAACTACAGAAATACCATTAGGTTTTCTTGAAAAATAACTACCATTATAAATAATTCGTTGCTTGATCACTTAATATATTTTTTTTAAGATAAATTATTAGATCTAATACTACTATAGGGCTGAATAAAGATATTTTAGATAGAGTGGTATTGATAAAAAATTTTTTCTATAATTAGAAAATTAAATTATTGATAATTTATATTTTTTTAATTTAGTAAAATTATGCTTAAAAAAGAATGGGAAGATATAGTTATTCTTGACTGGATGAAAAGTCTTGATAAAGAACTAATTTCAGAAATAAAAGAATTAACTTCTATTAAAAAATTTAAAGCTGGAACAATCCTTTCTAACAAGGAAAATATTCACTCAGAAGTCTTTTTTATTCTAGATGGTAATGCAAGACTTACATATAATTATAATTTTGATTTTTATACAATAAAGAAGTTAAAAAAAAATGATTGGGTAGGATTAATTTCCTTTTTAAGAAATTCGCCAATTGAAGAGGTAATATCGATAACAGATATCAAGTTATTATGCATTCCCGATAAATTAATAATTAGGATAATTAATAATAAAAATACAAATTTAACTATTGATATTCAACTTATAGAAGTTATAGATCTAATAGTAAAAATTACTAAATCTGAGAACAGCGATTTTAGTAGAATTATTGAAGCTTCAAAACAATTAATAAGCAATATCAAACTTAAAAATAATTTAAATAAATATGATGCTAAAAATAATATTTATATATTAGGTTCTGATAATATAAAACAAAAAAATATTGGAGATCAAATAAATCCCTTTGATTTAACAAAAAAATATATCGAGAAAATAGATTTGCGACTATTAGAAATAAATAAAAATAGATTATTTGAGATATTAGAGGGTATAAAAATTGATATTAATTTTGAAGAAAAAAATACTTCATCATTACCACTGCCTTCAGCAATTAATCTTGGGGGATTAAAAAATAAAGAAGTGTTCATAAAAGGTGATGGACCCTTTGAAGAAGGCTTAGCTTGTTTAAAAATAATTTGTAAGATGTATGATGTTAAATTTTCTTATGAATCTTTAGAACAACCACTTATAGAAAAATTATCCGAAAAAAACACTCTAACTCTTAACATCTTAGGTGAAATTCTTTTGCAAAATGGATTTATTATTGGAGATGCTTATGTAAATAGAAAAAATCTTCTTAGGTTAAAAAAAAATAGCTTAGTTTTTTACAAAGAACATATTTCTATTGTAAAAGAGTCTAATATTGAAAAATTTGTTTTGATATCTCCAAAGTTGGGAAAATTAGTTTTCAACAAGTCGGATCTAGAAAATTCTTTCCCTGAAATAAATAAAATTTTAATCCTCAAAAGAAGTATAAAAATTCAAATTAATAAATTTGGAATTAATTGGATTATTCCATTTTTAAAAAAATATAGAAATATTTTTATAAAACTTTTGCTGGCCTCTTTCGTAGTTCAATTACTTTCATTGGCTAATCCTTTGTTAATACAAGTAATTATTGATAAAGTCATAAGTCAAAGAAGTTTGAATACTTTACAGATTATTGGTATAGCTCTTTTTCTTGTAACTATTTTTGAATCTATCCTTCGATCATTAAGAACTTTTTTACTAGTTGAAACTACAAATAGAATTGACTTGGATTTAGGAAGTGAGATTATTTCTCATTTATTTAAATTACCATTAACTTTTTTCTCTAAAAGGAGAGTAGGAGAATTAAGTACAAAAATATCTGAATTAGAAAAAATAAGAGATTTTTTTACAGGACAAACTTTAACGACAATAATAGACGCTTTATTTTCATTAATATATATTTTCATAATGGTAGTTTATAGTTGGCTATTAACTCTGATTGCATTATCAGTATTACCAATACAAATATTAATTACACTTTTAGGCGTACCATTATTTAAAAATCAATATCGCAAAGTAGCCGAATCAAATGCAAATACACAAAATCATTTAATTGAATCAATGAATGTTATTCAAACAATAAAAACTCAAAATATCGAGAATAATACATTTAAAAAATGGTTTGAGAATTATTCAAATTTTGTTCAAAAAATTTTTAATAAAACAATAACAGGAACAATTCTGACAGAAAGTTCATCTTTGCTTCAAAAAATATCTCAAATAATTGTTTTATGGGTTGGGGCGTCATTGGTACTTAAAGGTCAACTAACATTAGGACAATTAATAGCTTTTAGGATTATTTCTGGTTATGTAACGCAACCAATACTTAGACTTTCATCTTTATCGCAAAGGTTTGAAGAACTTAAGGTTTCGTTTGAAAGACTTGGGGATGTAATTAATCAAGAAACTGAGTCAAATTTTTCTGATAAAAATAATATTTCAATGCCGGAAATTAAAGGTGAAATTAAATATCATAATGTTGATTATAAATATCAAGAAAATGGTAATAAGATATTAGATAAAATCAATATCGATTTCAAAAATAAATCTTTAATTGGTATTGTTGGAAGAAGCGGAAGTGGCAAAAGTACATTTGTTAAATTGCTAGCAAGACTTTACAAGCCTAGTAATGGGAAAATATATATTGATGATATTGATATCCAAAAAGTTTCATTAAATTCCCTTAGAAAACAAATTGGCTTTGTTTCACAAGAGCCAAATCTTGTAACGGGAACTGTATTAGAAAATATAGGTATTTCAGATCCGGAGATTAATAAAAGTGAAATAATAGATGCTGCAAAAAGGGCATGTGCACATGACTTTATAATGAATTTGGAAAATGGATATAGTACTCAGATTGAAGAGAAGGGAGGGTCTCTCTCGGGAGGCCAAAAGCAGAGAATTGCAATTGCAAGAGCATTAGTAAATAAGCCAAGAATTTTAATACTTGATGAAGCTACTAGTGCCTTAGATTTCATAACTGAAAAAGATGTTCTAAGAAATATTTATGAAAATAAAGACAATTGCACTGTGATTTTTGTTACTCATAGAATTACAAATTTATTAAATGTGGACAAGATTCTTTTAATGTCAAATGGTCAAATAGCTGAAGAAGGAAATTTCGCTGAGTTAATCAATAAGAGGGGTCTTTTCTATGCCATGTCTATTGAAAATAAAATTTGAAAATGAATCTTTTCAAATATCTAAAAAATAAATACAGAAAATTCATATCTAGTGGCCTTGATAATGAAAACAATAATCAAGACCTGAACTTAGAACAAAGTAATAAAATTGCTAATTCAATTACTTTATCAATATTAGGCTTAAGTGGTTTAACCTTGTTTTGGTTGACTTTTGCTAAAACAGATCAAATAGTTATTGCTAATGGTGAATTGCAACCAACCAGCAGAATAAGATCGATCGAATTACCTATCTCAGGTGTAGTTGAAGAGGTTTATGTCAAAGAAGGTGATTTAGTAAAAAAAGATGAAAAATTATTGAAAATTGATGATGGTTTAAATATCGAAATTAAAAAAAATTTAATAAATAAAATTTCTTTAAAAGAAGAAGAATTAAAATTAAAAAAATCTGAATTAGAAAATTCTGTACTTATACTAGACAATGAAATAAATGAAATTAATACAATTCTTTCAATAGAAAAAGATAATTTAGAAAAATTTTCTAGTGTTTATGAAGAAGGTGCTATTTCTAAGATTGATTATGATGCGCAAAAGATAAAAGTTTTGAATTACTTAAATAATTTAAATAATAAAGAGATTCTCACTAAAGTTAAAACATCTGAATTAAGTCAAGAAATCAAATTTATTCAGGATAATCTTTTAAGTTACAAAACTCAGTTAGAAGAAATACAAGAAAATCTTAAATATTCATTAATTAAAAGTCCAATAGCTGGGTATGTATATGAAATAAAAGCAAAGGATAAAGGATTTATAATAGATTCAAACCAAGATATACTCAAGATTGTTCCAGAGGAAAATTTAGAGGCTGTAATTTTTATAAATTCAAAAGATATTGGATTTGTTATGGCAGGTCAAGAAGTTGAATTAAGTATAGATTCTTATCCTGCTTCAGATTTCGGAGGGGTTGATGGGATAATAACTCTTATAAGTGCAAACTCTAGAAAAATTGATAATCGTGATAGTAATCTTTTTTATGAAGCTAAAGTTAAGTTAAATAATCAAATTTTAGAATTAAACTCTGGTAAGAATCTTTCATTAAAGCCTGGCATGTCTCTTACTGCCAATATAAAACTTAGAAGATTGAGCTATTTGCAATTATTATTTAGTATTTTTTCTGATAAATCTAAATCTATCCAACAACTTTAAATTCGTGTAATCTGAGAATAATTTCCTTAAAATGATATCTCCTACGATCGGTTAAGATATATTCAATCATATTTGAAAATGACTTCACTTAAGGGAAAAAAAATATTAGTTACTATTCAAGAGCTTGAAAATCAAGAACATAGAGGAATTGCTTTTTATACAAAATCATTGATACTAGCACTTAATAAAGCTGAGGCTGAAATTTGGTTATTAGTAAGTATGGATTTTAAAAAACTAAAGTTCAAAAATTATAATGAAAATTTTAAAAACAGTACAATTTCTACTTTCATTTCTGATTATTTAACAAAAGGAGTAGTAAAAAATCCTACATTAAATGTTACAAGTAGAAGACATAAATTAATAAAAATAATTAGTTATTTAAAAATTATTTTTTTTGGAAAGTCTTATAATTACTCTAATTCTTTAAAAGTAATTTTTTCAAATAAAAGAGAAAACCCCTACCTTAAATTAGAAAGGACATCATATTTGAAATATGTTGAAGGTTTTTATTTGGCTCCTAACATATACGAAAATTGTTTATTTTCATCTTTACTTCCATTTAATAATCAAATAAAAATCGATATAGATAACTTTGATTTATTAATTTCATCAGCACCTTTAAATCTATCCCTGAATAAGAAATCTAAAAATAAAATTTTATTACAAACTATTCATGATCTTATTCCACTTGAATATGAACCCAAAAAATTAATGGTAAATTCTTTTTCTAGAATGCTTAAAAGTTGTATATTTTCTAATAATATTTACGTTTCTGGATTTTCAAGAAATAAATTTAAATATTATATGAATCCAAAATTATCTAACCTTAGGAATATTAAAAATAATTTTTTAAAAGATACCGTTATTACGCAACCTCCTACTTTATTATTTGAAGAAAATGATAATCTAATTATTTACGATAATATTCTTAGCTCTATAAATATAAAAAATAAATTACCTCTTAAACCATTTAAATATTTTCTTTTTAATGCAAGTATTGATTCAAGAAAAAATGTTTTTTTATTGGTTAATGCTTATCAAAATTCTAATTTACAAAAAAATGGTGTTTCTTTGGTGATAACAGGGAAACTTAAGAATGATTCTTATAGTTTAAAGTTGAAGAAAATTATAAATAATAATCCTGGGATAATTTTAACAGACTACATCAGCGAAACTTTAAAAAGTACTTTATATCTCAATGCATTGAGTTTACTTAGTCCATCGATAATAGAGGGATTCGGGATTCCTGTTTTTGATGCATGTTGCCTTGGATTACCTTGTTTTGCAAGTGACTGTTTATCTCATAAAGAAATTTTAGAATTGTATGATTTTGATTCATACTTGGAACTATACTCACCAGAATCTGAAATTAAATGGACAAATGTTTTTTTAAAGAAAGGATTTATAGATATTCTTGATCCAGAACAAAAAAGATTAAATAGAATAAGAAGATATAAAGAAATGTCTAATAAAATTTTAGAAACTTTTTCCAATCAATTATCTAGGTTTTATTCAGAACTTTAGAAAAATTAAATCAAATTATTAAAATCCTAAACTAATTCTACTAAACCATCTGAAGTCATCTGAACTTAAATCATAATCATCGAATGATTCAGCTAAAGTTAACCCAAATGTGAGTCTTATTTTATTAGTTGGTGCAATTGAACTTCCAATCATAAATGAGTAATTATTATATTCGATAAATGATGAAAATTTGTTATTAAATACAAAGGAAACAGCTCCAAATGGCCCCCAACATAGCGGATAATAGTTATTGACATCTACTCCAGCTCCTCCAAACAGATCAGAACAGGCAAATTTAGTATCTTCCCATAATGCTAAATAACCTGTTCCTATACCGCCAGTTAGAACAGTGAAGGGAAAAACATTTTCATCTTTTTTACTCCAGAAAGCTTTGGAGTAAGTAATGTAAATATCTCTTCCTGTGTCAGTTGTATCATCAAAATGAATTAATTGTTCTGCACCCAATGCAAGTCCTGAAGAATCGGACAGTGCCCGGTCAATTCTAAAACCCATAGATAAACCCTCCCCAACACCAGTTGTTCCCCCGCTGTATTGAGAACCTGAATATAGACTCCTCATCCCTAAATTCAAACCTAAACTAGTTTTTTCATTATTGAAAATATTTAGAAATGCTTGTCCCACTGCATCTCCATTATTCCAAGCAAATAAATCTGAATTTTTTGGTCTTCTGTTCCATCCTCTAATGGAAAAATCTAATCTCATTTCCTCTGATGATTTAAAGCCTATTGGCACAAGAAATGTAATATCCGGACCGATATCTTTATCATTTATTACTATTGAACGATTAAAACTATTAATAGAATTATTTATCCCTTTGTCATTCAATAAGAAATCGATTTGATCGTTAAATTTTTCCCATTCAATTTCTGATTTATTATCGTTTTCATACGTTTTAACTTTTTCCCATATTAAATTATTATTTTTTTGATTATCTTTATTTTCACTTTTCCCCCCACCTGCAAAGGCTGTTAAATATAACAGTAGAAACACAAATAGGAATGGAAAATTTAACCAACGATTAAAATATTTTGAAAACTTAAAAAAAATGTCGAACATTACTCAAATATTTATCAGTGAAAGTGACTATGGCCTTAGCGAGACTTTACAGGAAAACTGTAATAAGATAAAAGATTTATATCATGATTATAATATAGAACTTTTTGATGATAATTTAATAACAAGTTTTCTTAGTAAATATTATGAATCTTACGTTTTAAACACATATAAAGCTTTAGTACCTTTTTCTTATAAATCCGATTTCGCTAGATTCTGTATTCTATATAAAATTGGGGGTTGGTATTTTGATATTGGATTAAAATTAAATAAAAGATTTGATGTTGATGAAAGCACAAATTTAGTTTTTTTCCGAGATTTAAATTTTTATTCTCAAACTTCTTGGGCTTGTGCTGGTGGGATAATTTATTCAAAACCAGGTAATAAAATACTTTTAAAAGCAATACAACTGATAGTAGATAATGTGAAAAATAATTATTACGGACTAACACCTTTATGTCCAACCGGTCCAACATTGTGGGGCAAAGCTATAGCGAGTATAGGAATAGATCAAAATGTAATAATTGGCGATTTTATGGAATTAACACCCATACATAATAAAAAGAACAAGGCAATGGTTTTGCCTGACGGATCAATCTTTGCATTTAATAAGGATGCTCCTGGAGGTGATTTGAAGTCGTTGGGTTGTCAAGGTACCAATAACTATAATGAGTTATGGAAATCGCAGCGTATATATGCAGAATATGTAGAGGTTATTTAGGAAACAATGTTGCTAATTTCTGAGCTATAACCATTACTTGTTAAATAATTACGCATTTGTTCTTCACTTTGATAATTTGCATATTGGATATTGCCATCTGAATGCATCAATGACCTTAGATATGCAGTACCGTCTGCTGTCTTCCAATAGACCTCCTGGAAACCATCATTATCATAATCACCCGCTGTTTTGACTAGTAGATTGTCTAATTTTAAATCGTTTTGAAATCGGTGTTGACTATCGTGATCACTATATTGAACAACATCTCCTGATGTAACTAAAGGGTCAATATAAATTCCTACAATTCTAGTTGTTCCTCCAGCACCATAATCTGAATAATCTATTTCTCCGGTAAAATCATTTACATATGCTGTCACCCATCTTCCACTTTTCTTATTAGTGTAAATAGCCTCTGAAACCCCATCTTTGTTAACATCTAATTTCCCTTGATACTTATAGGAGTTTTTAATCTCATTAGAAATACTTCCACTTGTAGCGTGAATGTTTCCGTCATAATCTCTAATAGCTGTTAGATGATATGTACTTCCTACAATGTGATTTGAAGGCAAGATATTAATATCATTAAATGAATTTTCAAGTGATGTTGCCGATATTTTTATTTGATCAATGATATTTTTTATAGAATTTACATAAAGATCTCCCAATATAGTCGATGCTTGACCCCAGCTTATATTTCCTAGATATCCAGGGAAAGAGGATAAAACACTAAGGAAATAATTTGCAGAAAAGTGCGCACCTCCGAAATAAATTTCATCAAACCCACCCCGTGTATCAATACCATTTAAGATAAATACGCCAGAATCCCCGTAAGAATTTTCTACTGCAACAATATGTTTATTGTCTATGGTGAAGACGTATCCATTGGCGTAAGAGGCCTGCAAAGTTAAAATGTCGTAACCTGCATTTGGAGCTTCATAAACATTAGTAAGGGTTCCACTTGTTATAATGTAAGTATCATCACCACTGCCACCGATTAAAGTTTGCTCATATGGGAATTGGTAGCTGGAATTAGTTGTAAGAGTATCATTACCACCCAAACCCCAAACTATTTGGTTCCCAACAGAGTAGAGATTATCAGAACTGTTTGTTCCAAATTTTTCACTCAACCCTAAGTTTGCGTAAAAAGAACTCATAAGTAAATATTCTTAGAAAGTTTTACAGAAGATGTTGGTACAACTTAGTTAAATCTAAATTTAAGATTATCGCTCTCATATTTATGAGTCGAAATATACATTAAGAAGTAAGTAATTGAGGGATATTCTACACTAAGGGTCAATAAGCTCATAGCCAAATAATGGCTAACTTACAACCTGATACTTTTAATCAAAA
>QCCL01000010.1 GCA_003281255.1 Prochlorococcus sp. AG-347-L02 | reverse complement strand
GGATAAAGAAAATCATAACTGGAGAACTTTTACCGATTTGATTAAAATTTTGAATCACTTTGGTTGTTTAAATGATTTGGAATTGACAGAAGTTGGACAAACAGTTGGTGCAATAAGAAGTGAAAATGAATTATGGATTGGTCTTGTTTTGGTTAGTGGTTATTTGGACGATTTAGATCCTCCTGAATTAGTTGCAATTATTCAAGCTATATGTGTTGATGTGAGGAGGCCTAATCTTTGGTGTAATTTCAAGCCTTCTTTAAAGGTAATAGATGTTTTTAATGAATTAGATGGTTTAAGAAAATTAGTCGCTTCTCAACAAAATAAGCTTAATATTGAAATTCCTATCTATTTAGAAACAGAGTTGACTGGAATTATTTCTGAATGGGCAAGAGGAAAAAAATGGAAAGATTTGGTTTTTAATACTTCATTAGACGAAGGTGATGTAGTGCGGATTATTAGAAGATCAATTGATGTCCTTTCTCAAGTGCAATACTGTATTGGTGTTAGTAATAAATTAAAAAGCAAAGCAAAGCTAGCATTAAAAGCTATTAATCGTTTTCCTGTTTCTGAATCTAATGATCTTATAAAAGTCTCTGAAGATATTAACCCTGCAACAAAAAGAATTGACAATAATTCTTAAATTTTTCAATCAAATCATGGAATTAATATTCATTGCTTCATCAAATTCATCTTCGTTTAAATAACCTAATTTAAGTGTTGCCTCTTTTAAATTTAACGATTCTTTGAAGGCAAGGTTTGCAATTTCAGCTGCTTTTTCATAACCAATTTTTGGCACTATGGCTGTAACCAACATGAGTGAATTTTCTAAATTTAACTTCATTTTCTTTTGATTAGGTTCCATCCCATCAACTAATTTTATTCTGAAGTTTTCTATTGCATTTTTAAGTAATTTTAAACTTGTAAGAATATTAAATCCAATAAGAGGCTTATATTCATTCATCTGTAAAGTTCCGCTAGAATTTGCCATTGAAACTGCATATTCAAGACCCATTATCTGAGTGCAAACCATTGATAAAGCTTCGCATTGAGTCGGATTAACTTTGCCCGGCATAATAGAACTTCCAGGTTCATTTTGAGGGATAATTAATTCATATATTCCTGATCTTGGACCAGAAGATAGAATTTTTATATCATTTGAAATTTTAAATAATGCACCTGCTAATATTTTTATCTGACTCATTACTTGAGCTAGACGATCATGCGAGGCCATGATAGAAAAGTTATTTTTTGATTTATAGAAGATTAGATTAGTATCATCGGAAATTGATTTTATAGACTCTTCACAAAATCGTTTTGGACAATTAATCCCTGTACCAACTGCGGTTCCTCCCAGAGGTAAGAAATACAATTCATTAAGACTCATAATAATCGCATTCTCAGCATCTTTAAGTTGCTCTGACCATCCTGATATCTCTTGACCAAAAGTAAGGGGGACTGCATCTTGAAAATGGGTTCTTCCTATCTTTGTAAGGTCTTTCCATTCTTCACTCTTTTTATCAAGGATCTTAGTCAGTTCTCTTATCGTTGGAACTAAATTTTTAATTATTTCATTAACAACAGATATTTGAATAGCAGCAGGAAAAGTATCATTAGTTGACTGAGATTTATTGACATCATCATTCGGATGAATTGGTTTATGACTACCAAGCTCTGAATTTGTTTTTAATGCTGCAATATTTGAAATTACCTCATTAACATTCATATTTGTTTGCGTGCCACTACCTGTTTGCCAAACCTTTAAGGGAAACTGTGAATCATGAAGCCCATTAAGTATTTCTGTACATGCCTCTACAATCAAATCTTTTTTTCTTTTATCTATTAACCCTAAATTGAAATTCGCAATTGAAGCAGCTTTTTTTATGAGGGTGAGTGAATAAATTAACTCAATTGGAATTAATTCTTCTCCAATAGAAAAATTTATTATCGATCTTTGTGTTTGAGCGCCCCACAATGCTTCAATGGGAACCTCTATTGTTCCCATACTATCTTTTTCAATCCTAAAGTTTTTTGTCATTATTCCTCTGAAAACACTGGTTTAACTTAGATAAGGTTTTCAGCAATCCTAGATACCTAACTTCTCCCATATTACACTTAAATTATTGAGATGAATTGAAGGATTAAAACATTCTTCTAAGTCACTTTGATCAATAAACCCCATTATTTCATTATCTCTCTCTATATTTTGTTTGAAATTCCCATTTTTATTATTCCACGCCTGATGCGCATTTTTTTGGACTATGCTATAGGCCTTTTCTCTAGATAACCCCTTCTCTACAAGCAAAAGTAAAACTTTCTGACTAAAGATTACACCACCATATATATTTAAATTTTTAAGCATATTTTTTGGATAAACTTCCAAATTGCTTACTATATCTTTCATTTCCCTGAGCATAAAATGCAAACAGATTGATACGTCAGGTAACATGATACGTTCATTGGAACTATGGCTTATATCTCTTTCGTGCCAAAGTGGAACATTTTCCAGTGCTGTTAAGACGTAACTCCTCAAAATTCTTGCTAAACCACTTACTCTTTCACTTCGAATAGGATTTCTTTTATGAGGCATGGCAGAACTTCCTTTTTGCCCTTTTGTAAAGCCCTCCTCAACTTCTAAAACGTCAGTTCTTTGTAAATTTCTTATTTCAGTTGCGAATCTATCCAGAGAAGTGCCAACTAGTGCAATAGTTTGAACATATTCTGCATGCCTGTCTCTCGATATGACCTGCGTACTTGCTGTATCTGGTTTTAAGCCTAGTAAATCACAAGTTATTTGTTCTACTTTGGGATTCGTATTAGCGTAAGTTCCCATTGCACCACTTATTTGTCCAATAGCTACAGATTCTTTCAGTGTTAACAGTCTTTTTTTGTCCCTTATTATTTCTGCTAACCATCCAGCAAGTTTAAAACCGAAGGAAATTGGCTCCCCATGAATTGCATGAGATCTGCCAATCATTAATGTATTTTTATGTTTCCTAGCTAATAATCTGACTTCATTTTCAAGGTTCTCAATTTCTTCTAATAACAATTCGCAAGAATCTTTTAACTGCAGAGATAAGCCAGTATCAAGAACATCACTGCTGGTCATACCGACATGTATGTATCTTCCAGAATCTCCCACAAATTCATTAACGCTTGTAAGAAATGCTATGACATCATGTTTAACTTCTTTCTCAATTTCTGTAATTCTAGATTCATCAAACTTTGCATTTGAACGTATCTCTTTCATGGCATTCTCAGGAATTTTCCCCAGGGAAAAATTTGCTTCACATGCAGCTATTTCAACCTTAAGCCAACTCTGGAATTTTGCGCTATCAGTCCAGATTTTCCCCATTTCGGGTAATGTGTAACGCTCGATCACAATTTTTATTAATTATCAATTTAAACTTTATAACTAAAATCGAATTATTGCTCTATACCTTAAAGATGTACTTGCCATTGAACATATTTGCTTGGCTATTATTTTGTTATATAACATTTTTCTGGCTTATTAAGAAAGATTAAATATAAAAATGTTTGCATTTATTACTTTAGTTAATAATGGGTAAATTTTTAGTTCTTATTTAAAATTGGAAGGTATTAAAGAATTTGGATCTTAATCTTGTAGAAGTTCATTATTCAGTCTTTTTTATTGATTAATAGATGATTAAAAAAAGTAGATTAGACCTTTATCTTCTAAAAAGTGGTTTATGTGAAACTCGTCAAAAAGCCCAAGGTTTAATTCTTGCCGGCAAGGTTAGAGATATCAATGGGAAAGTATGGGATAAACCTGGACAACAAGTATTAATTGGATCTGAATTTTTTATTGATTCCGAACCTATGTTTGTATCAAGAGGTGGCGAAAAATTAATGGAGGCATTTAATAAACTTGAAATAAAAGTAAAAGATAAAATATGTATTGACGCAGGAATTTCTACTGGGGGATTTACTGATTGCTTATTGCAACAAGGTGCAAAGTTAGTTTATGGGATAGATGTTGGTTATGGCCAGACTGCATGGAAGATTAGAAATAATCCAAAAGTCATACTGTTTGAACGAACTAATATTCGAAATTTAAAACCTAATGATCTTTTATCTAGAAGTAATGAATTACCTAATTTTGTGGTTGCTGATTTGTCTTTTATTTCATTAAAATTAGTTTTTAAATCTATTGGTAATTTATTAGAAGGTGATTGTATTGAGGGAATATTTTTGATTAAACCTCAATTTGAGGTGGGTAAAGATAAAGTCAGTAAAGGCGGTGTTGTTCGCAATCCTAAATTCCATACTGAGGCTATAGAGTCTGTTATTTATGCTGCTAAGAATTTCCAATGGAATATAAAGAATTTGATAGCTTCTCCTCTAGTAGGTCCTGCTGGAAATCATGAATATTTAGCTTGGATGACCTTAGGAAGTCAATCTAATAAAAGGATTAATACTGAATATATACAAAATTTAGTAAAAGAAACTCTTTGAATTAAAGAGCTTCTTCGTCTTTGTCGCCAGTTCTAATTCTCACAACAGAATCAATTGATGTGATGAATATTTTTCCGTCACCTATTTCTCCAGTTTTTGCTGCTTCAGCAATCGCATCTATGACTGAATTAACCTTTTCTTCTTCTACGACAACTTCTACTTTAAGTTTTTGAAGGAACTCAACAGTAAATTCGGAACCTCTATATCTTTCAACTTGTCCTTTTTGCCTTCCAAAACCTCTGACTTCACTAACTGTCATTCCAACAATACCGGAGTTTACTAATGCAATTTTTACATCCTCCAGCTTAAATGGACGTATGATTGCTTCAATTTTCTTCATGATTAAAGATTGAACATTCCTATTTTAATTGTTTTTTGGGAAAACATCCAACATTGAAATATCAGAAAAACATTCAACATTAAGGCCTGCATTCGTGGCGTCTTCAATTAATAGTTGGGAATTTTCTTCAGAAATTATTACTGTACTATTTGCTAAAGCTTCCCACTGATCATTCTCAAAGTGTGTTTGAAGCCATAACATTCCAATTGCGCTTTTTGGTTGAAGGGATTTATTTAAGTTGTTATCGATAGTTATCAAACAAATGTCCATTAATTTTTCATTGAACTAAACACATATAACCCTTTTGGCCGACATCATGAATGTTGCTATTGATACAAAAATAAGATTTGACAGCTTTTGACTTAGTCAATTGTAATACTTAGATTTGTTGATACTTTTGCTAATTTTTATTTTTATATATAGTTTTTATATAGATTTAGTAAAAAAGTTCTACTAAAAATGAGTACAGCTAAATTAGAAGATTCGACTCAAAGTCCGCTATATGGTGAAAGAATTATTGAAGAATCAAAAATAATTTGTTTCGATAATCCAAATAAGAAAAGAATTTATGAAATTTCTATCCAGTTACCTGAATTTACATGTAAGTGTCCCTTTTCTGGTTATCCAGATTTTGCAAAGCTAAATATTATTTATCAACCTAATTTGAGAGTCTATGAGTTGAAGTCTTTAAAACTTTATATCAATAACTTTAGAGATATAAAAATATCACATGAAGAAGTTGTAAATAGAATTATGGATGATTTAGTGAATGAAGGTTCACCTTACTGGATACATTTAAACGCTGCATTTAACCCCAGAGGGAATGTTTCTATGCAGTTAGATATTTTTAGTGGGCAGAAAAGAAATTAAAAATTTTTTATTTCTTCTGATAATTTAAAAAATTCTTTTTTAAAACCAACTAGATTTTTATTGCTAAGGCCTCCTATAAATAGCTTTTGTGATTCTTTATTTTCCAGAATCCATAATTGATTAGTTGGTATAAGACTTATTATTGTTCCAAAAATTATTAAAATAAAAGAAAAGTAAATAAATGGTACGGACGGATCATTTTTAATTATTAAACCACTGCTAGGAATTATTTTTTTCAGAGATATTTTTGAAGAATTAACTTCTAAAGGATTGTCATTGATATAGAGGTTATTCCCAGAAAAATTTTCTATATTAGAAATTTTAAGTGGACCATTTTCATTATCTATTGTTAAAAGGAAATTTTTTTTTGTCTCCGAGCCTAATTCAATTAAAACTCCCCAAACTTGATTACCGATTTCGGGAATCTCCTTTAATTGCAATTGATAAAGGATATTATCTATTTCTAAAACAACATTTGATATTGCCCAATCTGCTTGATAAATAGTTAATCCTTTAAACCTGATTGGGTGATTAACTTTGGTGGTTTTTATTTCATTTAAATTTAGATCTTCCGAAGAAAAATTTAATTTTGAAACAAACTGTTTGGGTACACCATCACTTTCTCGTTCTATAGAAAAATCGACTAATTTTACATTGGCTTTTGAGTTTGTGCTCTCATTAACAAGATCCAAAGTTTCTCCAGGAAGTAAATATTGTTCTTTTGATTGACTTGTAAAACTTCCATATGCTGAACCTATAAGTAAGACTATTAATCCGATATGTACAACTAAAGGACCGATTTTCCCAATTAAACCCCTTCTTGCAGAAATATGACTTTTAAATTTGTATGTATTCCATCCTCTTTTTTTAAGTAATAAATCTACTTTTGATATATGTTCTCCATCTTGATTGATTGGATGACTTGTAGTTAGTTGCAGGCTGCTAAATTTTTTTTCGCTTTTGTATTCAATCCATTTTAATGAAGCTTTTAATGAAGGGATTTGCCTCCTGAAACTACAAGCTGCAAGAGAAATGCAAAGAAGAATTAATGTAAATAAAAACCAAAAGCTTGTATAGATATGATCCAATTGAAGTATTAAGACTTTTTTACCATCTAAAAAACCAAAAATGGGCGCACTATCGAAATTCTCAATATAAAAATTATTACTACTACCTTGAGGTATAAAAGTACCTATGCCGCTTGTAATAGCTATGAAGATTATCAGTGATATGGCAAATCTTAAACTTGATATTTTTAAAATTAGATTCTTAAAAATAATCATTTAAATCCAATTTGATAATAAATTTAATAACCCTAGGGAAACTAAAAATATTCCACTTAAAGTGGGAATTATTTGACTAAATTTTCTAAGTGCTAAAAATTGTTTTAAGTTTTCTGCAGTAGCTCCTGCAACGATTAATGGGATTACTTGGCCTATCCCAAAGAAAAATAAAAAAATAATAGATATTGTTGGATTTTTAGTTTGCGATACCCAAGCCAGAAGAGTTGCTAAAACTGGAGTAATGCAAGGTGAAGAAGCTAGTCCAAAAGTAATCCCTATTGCAAAAGGTGCTATAAATGTTGGTATTTTATCTTCAATTATTTTCAAATCGGGTCCATTCGGGAACTGAAACTTTATAATCCCTAGTAAATTTAAACCCATTATTATTGCTATCAAGGCAACGACCGAAGTGTAATAAGAGGGGATTTGCCCATATATCCTACCTAAGAATCCACTGGCAGCACCAAGAGCAACAAGTGAAAAAACGACTCCTCCTGAAAAACTTATAAGTTTAAATTTATTTTTCTCTGTTCCTCCTATATAAGCAATAGTGATTGGTAGTAATGATAATGAGCATGGGCCGAGACTCGTTAAAAGTCCTGCGCTGAAAACCAAAAATATAGTAAATAGACCAGGACTATTAAGACCATTCTGCATAAGCAGATTACCCTTTTGAGATAATTCTGAAATAACTAAATTAAATGATTCGATAGCTTCTCTTTAATCCTTTAAATTCTAACTAATTAAGAGTCTTTCGTGTACTAATCATACCAATCAATCCTGTTGATTCTAATGAACATCTCACTAACATCCCTGCAATAAAAAAAGACGCTATTAATGAATTGCCACCATAACTAATGAAAGGTAATGGTAAGCCTGTAGTAGGCATTGAACCTGTTGCTACAGCAATATGCATTATTGATTGACCTATTAACAATACACCGCATCCGATAGCAACTAATTTTGCATAGTTGTTCCTGCACTTAAGACAAATTCTTAGACTTATATAGGAAAATACTGCTAAAAATCCTAAGAATAAAGTACACCCCAATAAACCAAATTCTTCCGCGAAAATGGCAAAAATAAAATCTGTGTACATGAACGGTAGATACTGTAATTTTTGTATAGACAGCCCAAAACCTTGGCCAAATAGACCACCTGAACCTATAGCTAATAAACTTTGAACTAATTGAAATCCATTTTCCTGTTGATCTTTCCAAGGATTAATAAATGAAGTAACTCTAAGTTTTTGATATTCGTTATTAAGAATGCTAATACATCCAGTGATGAATCCTATTGAAGCAAATGAGCAAAGAGAGCTAAGTTTTACACCTCCACATAAACCCATTACCCAAAGAAGAATTCCAGTTAATGATGCAGTACTTAAATTAGGCTGCTTTAGTATTAATACAATTAATAAACCAAAGGATATTATTGAAATTAATTTTTTATCATTCTTTACTAGATTCCAATGTGCGAAAAGGTTAGAAGCTTCTAGAATTAGAAAAGGTTTAATTAATTCAGATGGCTGCAGACGTAAACTGCCAAGCACTAGCCATCTTGAAGATCCATTAACTGTAATTCCAATAAAATTGGTAAGAAAAATCAAAAAGAAAAAAACATAAAAAATAATTCTTGAAAACTTTAAAAGATTTCTAATGTTTGTATTAAGAACTAAATAAAAGATTCCAATTCCTGGAATTGTCCAAATAATTTGTTTTTTTAAGAAGTAAGCCCAATTTCCCATCTCCCTACTAGCCACCCACCAACTTGATGATCCGAGTATGCATATTCCTAATACTGACCAAATTCCAATGAGGACAACAAGAATTTTTGCCTCATAAGGCCATATCGTCCAAGGTAAGGGAAATATAGACTCTGTTAAATTGCGTAGATTTTTATTGTAATTAGAACTAAAGGGTTTTTTTCTAAAAGAAATACTTTTATATTTTATTTTTTCTTGACTTATCTCCAATTTTTTAGATGTATATGTACCATTGAGACGTTTAATTGAGATTTTGCCAAGTCTTTTATTAACGTTTTAAAGTGTTAAAGCAATTAAAAAGATGACTTTTCATAGACTTTATTTTAAAGAATACAGAAAAAAATGGTCTACAGATTCATCCTAAATCTTAAGAATTAATTTTTTATAGAAAAAAACTAGCTAAAAGGTACCTCTCCGTGATAGATTCCGTGAGTTTATATACTTATTTAAACCATTCAGAGAGGGTTTCTAAACTATGTTCACATCAGTGGACTCAAAAAGAAAAAAACCTGAGCATCCCTCTAATGAGAATGTTCAATTTCCTCCATCCCTGAATAATTCGATCATCAATGAGAGTAAATCTGGTATTGCCAATCAAATAGATAATTTGCTTTCTCATAATGACGAATACACAAAATTGCAATTAACAATTTTTGGAATTACTTTTATTGTTTCTATTTTACTAGCATCAATAACTGGAATTTTTCTAGGATTTACTTTTGGTTTTAGTATTTTTATAGGTGCAATCGCCGGCATTTTTTACCTACGTCTGCTTGCCAAAAGTATAGGGAAACTTGGTAAAGAATCATCAGGTGTTTCAAAATTGCAACTATTAGTTCCAGTTTGTCTCTTTATTTTCGCGAGCAAGCTAGGATCTTTGGATATTTTTCCTGCAATGATAGGGTTTTTCATTTATAAGCCTTCACTCATTCTTTATTTTTCACGTTCTTAAGTAAATTTTTTTATTCAAAACAAATGTTTTTTAATTCCTTGCTAACAAATTTTGCAGCATTAGAAGTTGGTCAACATCTCTATTGGCAAATTGGAAATATCAGACTTCATGGGCAGGTATTTTTAACATCTTGGATTTTATTAGGAGCATTATTAGTTTTTATATCTTTAGGAACTAAAAAAATGGAAAATGATCCTAAAGGCCTTCAAAACTTGCTTGAGTTCCTCTGGGATTACATAAGAGATCTTGCTAGGACACAAATAGGTGAAAAAGTTTATAGAGATTGGATGCCATTTATAGGTACTTTATTTTTATTCGTCTTTGTTAGCAATTGGGGAGGAGCTTTAATTCCTTGGAGATTGATTAAGTTACCAAGTGGAGAATTAGGAGCACCTACTGCAGATATCAATACAACTATAGCCTTGGCTTTATTGGTTTCACTTTCTTATTTCTATGCTGGTTTAAGCAATAAGGGTTGGAGATACTTCGAATACTATGTACACCCAACTCCGATTATGCTTCCTTTCAAAATTCTAGAGGACTTTACTAAACCTTTATCACTCTCTTTCAGGCTATTTGGAAATATTTTGGCTGATGAACTTGTTGTGGGTGTTTTAGTCTTCTTAGTTCCGCTAATTCTCCCAATACCAGTTATGTTCTTAGGATTATTTACTAGTGCAATTCAGGCATTGATTTTCGCAACTTTAGCGGCCTATTACATTGGAGAAGCTGTTGAAGAACATCATTAGCTGTCTTCCAATACATTCAGACGCTTTTACAAAGGGTCTGTAATCTGGCAAAATATCTAATCGCGTAGGTCTGAAAATATCAGACCCATTCTTAAATGAAAGGATGTCCAAGCGTGTATGACAACAAAGATTATCACAAGTATTAAGCTCTTTATTTCAAAATTATGGATTCGATTACTTCCGCTGCATCAGTTGTAGCTGCTGGTTTAGCAGTTGGTCTAGGTGCTATTGGCCCAGGTCTGGGACAAGGTAACGCAGCTCAAGGTGCCGTTGAGGGTATTGCCCGTCAACCAGAAGCTGAAGGTAAAATCAGAGGAACTCTTCTTTTATCTTTCGCTTTCATGGAGTCATTAACAATTTACGGATTAGTTGTGGCTTTGGTACTACTTTTTGCGAATCCTTTTTCCTAAAAGTTTATATTGCTTCTAATCATTATTAGCAATATTTAAATTTAATTTTTTAACTTCAACTGAATCATATGTTGGCCTTTAATTTTTTTGGTGCTACAGAAGGTGGATTATTTGATATAAATGCCACTTTGCCACTAATGGCGATACAAGTAGTTGCGCTTACTTACATATTAAATTCTCTCTTTTTTAAGCCTGTTGGCAATATCGTAGAAAAAAGAGAAAAGTTTGTAAGTAATAATATTATTGAGGCCAAAAATAAACTTTCTGAGGTTAAAAAATTAGAAGCTGATTTATTAACTCAGCTTCAAAGTGCTCGTACAGAAGCCCAAAGAATTGTGAGCGAAGCTGAGAATGAGTCTGACAAGCTCTATAAAGAAGCACTAGAACTTGCCAACAATGAAGCAAATGCTTCCAAAGAAAAGGCAAGACTAGAAATTGAGAGTCAGACGTCTGCTGCTCGTGATCAACTTTCTAAACAGGTTGATGATCTAAGCGAACTTATTGTTAATAGATTGATTCTAGAAAAATGAATTTAACTCTTTTAGCTACAGAAGGTTTTGGATTTAACTTCAATTTATTCGAAACTAATATCCTTAATTGGGCTGTAGTAGTTTTCGGTCTTTATAAATTTTTGCCTGGTTTCCTAGGAAAAATGCTTCAAAAAAGGAGAGAAGGAATCCTTCTTGAATTAAAAGATGCTGAAGATCGACTCCTAAATGCAACTCAAGCTTTAGAAAAGGCGAAGAGTGATTTATCTTCAGCAGAAGAAAAAGCTTCTCAAATAAAAGCAGATTCCGTAAGAAGATCTGAATCAATCAGAATGGAAAGTGAGAAAAAAGCAATAGAGGAGATGGCACGAATTAAACAAAGTGCAATTTCTGATGAGAGCTCTGAAGCATCCAGAGCAATTTCTCAACTTCGAAAAGAAGCTGTTGAACTGGCAATTAAAAAAGCTTTAGATTCTCTTCCAAATCGACTTGATAAAACAACACAAGAAAATTTGGTAACTCAATCAATTAACAATATTGAGGTGAACTAATGCCGCTTTTAAATTCAGTTACTACACCATACGCGGAGGCATTACTTCAAGTTGTGAATGAAAATTCGCAAACTGAAGAGATGGTTTCTGAGGTTAAACAACTCTTGGAATTAATAAATGATTCCCCTGAATTGGAGAAAGCTTTATCCTCTCCCATTTTAGAGACAGATGCTAAGAAGAAAATCATTATTGAAATTTTTTCAAATAAGGTTAATTCTTCTTTACTGAATTTCTTAAAATTATTGGCCGATAGGCAAAGAATTGGAATCCTTACTTCAATTCTTGATAGGTTTTTAGAGATTTACCGAGAAAATAGTAATATTGCTTTGGCAACTGTTACTTCTGCAGTCGAGCTTACTGATGAACAGAAAGGTTTAATTACCAAAAAGATCATCAATATTGCTGGAACAGAAAAATTAGAACTTGTAACTAAAATCGACCCATCTCTTATTGGTGGTTTCGTCGCCAGTGTAGGATCAAAAGTAATTGATGCTTCTCTTGCTTCACAAATAAGAAAACTTGGCTTATCTCTCTCCAAGTAACTTTTAAATCAACCTTAAATTCTTAAATCCATGGTATCTATACGCCCTGATGAAATCAGTTCAATCTTAAAACAACAAATAACTGATTATGACCAATCTGTAAGTGTTAGCAATGTAGGAACTGTTCTGCAAATAGGTGATGGCATTGCAAGAATATATGGCTTAGATCAGGTCATGGCAGGTGAGTTATTGGAATTTGAGGATGGCACCGAAGGTATAGCATTAAATCTTGAAGATGATAATGTTGGAGCCGTTTTAATGGGAGAGGCACTTGGTGTCCAAGAAGGAAGTAACGTTAAGTCCACAGGTAAAATCGCATCTGTTCCAGTTGGGGAAGCAATGCAGGGAAGAGTTGTTAACCCTCTCGGGCAACCAATAGATGGAAAAGGGGAAATTCCAACGAGTGATACTAGATTGATAGAAGAAATGGCTCCTGGAATAATCAAGAGAAGATCAGTGCATGAACCTATGCAAACAGGTATCACATCTATTGATGCAATGATTCCTGTTGGAAGAGGTCAAAGAGAATTAATTATTGGTGATAGACAAACTGGAAAATCTGCGATTGCTATTGACACAATAATCAACCAAAAAGGTCAAGACGTAGTTTGTGTTTACGTAGCTATTGGTCAGAAGTCAGCATCAGTAGCAAACATTGTAGAGGTCTTAAGAGAGAGAGGAGCCCTAGATTATACAGTCGTAGTTAGTGCAGGAGCTTCAGAACCAGCTGCTTTACAGTACTTAGCACCTTATACCGGTGCAGCTATTGCTGAACATTTTATGTACCAGGGTAAAGCAACACTTGTTATTTATGATGATTTAACAAAACAAGCTCAGGCTTATAGACAAATGTCTCTTCTTTTAAAAAGACCACCAGGAAGAGAGGCTTATCCAGGAGATGTTTTCTACTTACATAGTAGATTGTTAGAAAGAGCAGCAAAACTTTCTGATGCTATGGGAGGGGGCTCAATGACAGCTCTTCCAATTATTGAAACACAGGCAGGGGACGTTTCGGCTTACATCCCAACTAATGTTATCTCAATTACAGATGGACAAATATTCTTGAGTGCAGATTTATTTAACTCAGGATTAAGACCAGCTATTAATGTTGGTATTTCAGTTAGCCGTGTAGGGGGAGCCGCGCAGACAAAAGCAATTAAAAAAATTGCAGGAACTTTAAAATTAGAACTCGCACAGTTTGATGAACTAGCTGCTTTTTCTCAATTTGCATCTGATCTTGATGAAGCAACTCAGCAACAACTTGAAAGAGGCAAAAGACTTAGAGAGTTATTAAAGCAACCTCAATTCTCTCCGCTGAACCTTGCAGAACAAGTTGCAGTTGTATATGCAGGAGTTAAAGGTCTTATTGATGAGGTTCCTGTTGAAGATGTTACTAAATTTGCAACTGAACTTAGGGAATATCTGAAGTTAAATAAAGCGGAATTTATAGAAGAGATTCTTAAAGAAAAGAAATTAAATGATGGATTAGAAGCGACACTGAAAGAGGTGATAAATGAAGTTAAATCATCAATGCTTGCCACAGTTTAAATTTATTTAGGAGATACCATGGCAAATCTTAAAGAGATTAGAGATCGAATCGTTTCCGTTAAAAATACAAGAAAAATAACGGAGGCTATGAGACTTGTTGCAGCTGCAAAAGTTAGGAGAGCTCAAGATCAAGTTCTTAAGAGTAGACCTTTTGCAGATAAACTTGCACGAGTCTTAGAAAATATTCAATCTAGAGTACAATTTGAGGCTGTCGACTCTCCTCTACTATCTAAAAGAGAAGTAAAATGTATCACTTTGGTTTGTATAACTGCAGATAGAGGTTTATGCGGTGGATACAACACAAATATTATAAAGAAGGTAGAGATGAGATATGCAGAATTAGTCAAACAAGGTTATCAGCCAAATTTAATTTTGGTAGGGAAGAAAGCTATTGGATATTTTCAAAATAGAAAGGATAGATATGTAATTAAAAGTACTTTCAAAGAACTAGAACAGGTACCCACAGTTAAGGACTCTGAAGGAGTTACGAATGAGATTTTAGCTGAATTTCTTTCAGAAAATTCTGATAGGGTTGAAATTATTTACACGAAATTCATCACTTTAGTTAGCTGCGCCCCTGTCGTTCAAACACTATTACCCCTTGACCCTCAAGGAATTGCTGAGGAAAACGATGAAATTTTTAGGTTGACTACAAAAGATAGTAAGTTACTTGTTGAAAAATCAAATATTGAAAAAAGTGATTCAGATAAGTTGCCATCAGATATTGTTTTTGAACAAAGTCCTGATCAACTATTAGATTCGTTATTACCATTATATTTGCAGAATCAGGTGCTAAGAGCTCTTCAAGAGTCGGCAGCTTCAGAACTCGCTTGCAGGATGACTGCTATGAATAATGCAAGTGATAATGCTAAAGAATTAGCAAGTACTTTGAATCTAACCTATAACAAAGCTAGACAAGCAGCTATTACACAAGAAATATTAGAAGTTGTAGGAGGTTCAGCAGTTTAACAATAAGATTTAGGATATGCCTGAATACAATATCAAAGTTCAATTTGAGCAAAAGACTTTTAGTTTTTTATGTTCTGAAGATCAAGATATTATTTCAGCGGCAAAAATGAATGGAATAGACTTACCAAGTAGTTGTTGTTCCGGAGTTTGTACAGATTGTGCATCCATGATATTGGAAGGATCCGTAGATCAAGAAGATGCTATGGGATTAAATGATGATTTGAGGGAAAAGGGCTTCGCACTTTTGTGTGTAGCATATCCCAAGTCAGATTTGAATATTGTTATCGGTAAAGAAGTCGAAGATGATTTATATAATGATCAATTTGGTAAATATCAAAAATGAAATTAAGTTCAGTTGATTATTATTTAGATTGGCCAGTATCAATAAAATTAGAAAATTTAAGAGATTTTATTATGGCAAATTTAGAAAAAAAAGGGGATTTAATTCGATGGTCAATTGTTGATATTCAAAATTCTATTGACTCTTCTGGAACAAAAAAACTTAGAATTAAAGCTGTCTTAGCTAATTAAAAATATAATTTAAAAATTTTTAATGATGGAAAATTCACCAACAATATTTATTGTTCCAACTGGTATTGGTTGTGAAGTAGGTGGTTTTGCTGGAGATGCACTGCCTACCGCTAAATTATTAGCATCGGCTAGTGGATGTTTAATTACTCATCCAAATGTTATGAATGGCGGTACTCTTTCTGAAAAAGATAAAAATATTTTTTATGTTGAGGGTTTTAGTTTAGACCGACTTGCTAAAGGAGAAATCGCTTTAAAAAGGGTAAAGCAACAGAAAATTGGGATAATTTTTGATTCATCCATTGAAAAAGAAATATTAGCAAGACATTTACAAGTTGCTGATGCATGTGTTTCTACTTTAGGGATTAATATTCATTCTTATGTGATTACAAAAAAACCATTAAACATAGTTATTGATTCTGATTCTTCAAAAATCAGTGGTGGCACAATTGAAAATCCTGATACTCTAATTGATGCTGGAAAATGCTTAATAGAAAAAGGAGTTACAGCAATAGCAATTGTGGCAAAATTTCCAGATGATTCAGATTCTTTAGAAACAAATATCTATCGAGAGGGGAAGGGAATTGATCCTATTTCTGGAGTCGAAGCCGTTATAAGTCATTTAATAAGTAAATTTTTAAAAGTTCCCTGCGCTCATGCACCTGCTTTAAATCCAATTGAATTGAATGAAAATTTAGATCCTCGTGCAGCTGCAGAAGAAATAGGATATACATTTTTACCATCAGTACTGATCGGCTTAAGCAATGCCCCTGACATTGTTGAATTGCCTGCTAAAAATGAATCAATCTCACTACACCCCGATCAGATTGAAACTATTGTTGTTCCTAATGGGGCACTAGGTGGAGAAACAGTACTAGCAGGGATTGAAAAAGGTTTAAATATTATCTCAGTAAAAAATCAAAACAAATTAAAAGTGACAAATGAGTTTTATGATTATCCCAATCTTTTTGAAGTGGACAATTACTTAGAAGCTGCAGGCATAATTCTTGCTATAAAAAAAGGTATAAACTTTAAGTCAATTAAACGGCCTTTAAAAAAAATCCAACAGTCTTCTTATAATGATTAATAAGATATTGCTATTGGAACTCTCCAGTCACTTCCTAATGATTGACTGCTTAGTTTTAGGATTGGAGGAGCCTGCTTTCTTTTAAATTCCGCTTTTTTTATGAGTGAGATAATTTTTAAAATTAAATCTTTTTTATAACCATCTTTTTTTAGTTGGTCTAAATCTTTTTTCTCTTCGATAATTCCTTTCAGAATATTATCTAAAATAGAATAAGGTGGCAGAGAATCAGTATCTAATTGATCAGGACCTAATTCGGCACTTGGAGCTTTCGTACGTATATTTTCTCCAATTATATTTGCATTAGTATCTAACATATATGACTTTCTACGATTTATTGAATCTTCACTATCAAGCCAATTACATAATTTAAAAACATTTGTTTTATATAAATCCCCAATTACCGATAATCCACCATTCATATCACCATAAAGCGTGCAATATCCTACGGCCAGCTCTGATTTATTGCCTGTTGATAGTAACAAATGCTGTTCTTGATTTGCTAAGGCCATAAGAAGTGTGCCTCTTATCCTTGACTGAATATTTTGATTTGTTATTTCGGCCATTTCGAAATCTATGGTTTTTATAAATGATTCTTCAAAAGAGGTCATCAAGTTTTCAATTGGAATGCTCTTGAAACTTACCTTTAATCTTCTTGCTAAATCTTTTGCATCACTCTTTGAATGAGATGAGCTCCACTTAGAGGGCATTGAAACGCAAAAAACATTATCACTTCCTAAAGCCGCTGTAGCAATTGCTGAGACAAGTGCTGAATCAATACCACCACTTAATCCAACTAAAGCTGTTTTAAATCCACATTTTTTTGCATAATCTTTAACACCAAGGACTAATGCATCAAAAATTGATGACATTTCGGAGTTTTCAAATTCAATTTTTTCAGGTTTTGTTTGCTCAACTTCCCAGCTGGAGAAATCTTCTGAAAAAGACTTTAATTGCTTAATTTTATTTCCATTCTTATCAAGAATAAAACTATTTCCATCAAAAATTAAATTATCATTTGCTCCAATTTGGTTGACATAAATAAGTGGTACTTGAAGATATTGTGCAGCAAAACTGGAAACCTTGGATCTTAGCTCTAACTTTTTCAGAGTATATGGGGAGGCTGATAAATTTACTAAAATATCTACTTTTTTTTTCTTTAAATCAATAATGGGATTTTTTCTATGAATTCCTCTTCCTTCTATATCTTTGTTCACCCATAAATCCTCACATATAGTAAAGCCAAGTCGCAAAGTCTTATTTTTAATTTGTTTAATCAATATGGAAACTTTTTCTTCTGATCTAAAGTATCTTTTCTCATCAAATACTTCATAAGTGGGAAGAATAATTTTACGCGCAATTATTTTCCATTCACCTCCCTCAACCAATGCAATAGAATTGTAAAGATTAGGGAAAAAAGAATCATTTATTATCTCAGCAATTCCGACTGAGATACTTAGGTTTCCATATTTTTTATTAATATCTAAAGCTAATTGATCAAGAATTTTGTATTGATTTTTGATTAAATTTTTTTTAAAAAGTAAGTCATTTGCGGGATATCCCCATAATGACAATTCCGGAGTAAGAACAAAATCAGCAGAAATTGAGTTAGCTTTCGAAGCAATGTTAAGTAATTTTTTTGCATTGCCCTTTAAATCTCCAACAATTGGATTTATTTGGGCAAGTAAAAACTTCATTCAACTAATTTAACGGATTCATATAAATTATTCTTCTTAACTATATCTATTAAAGACGACGGTAGATTAGAACAATTAAAATTTAATCTAAACTTAGAACTTGAAATGTTTGGGGTTTTGATGGTTGAAATTTTAAATTTCACTTTATAAGTTTCTAACATTTTAAGAGTATTTGATTCAACAGGATATCCCTCCCTTAAAATTATAAAAAAACTTACCTCTAAAATAATCTTATCAAAATTTTTCCAGTAGAAAATATCTTTAATTAAATCACTCCCAATAACAAAATCTAAATTATTAAATTTATAAATTTCTTTACATTTTTTGATTGACTCTATCGCCCATTGGCTGCTCATTTTTTGATTAAATATAATTTTTGGATTATTTAAATCATCAATAAGAGTTTTTAATAAATGGCTACGAATTGAGATATCCTCTATGTGCTTTTTTTTGGGGTTGTTGCTCACATAGCTAATAGTAAAAGCATAAATTTTGGATAATTCTTCAAGAATTTTTTTGTGTCCAACTGTAGGTGGATCAGCACTCGTGCCAAATAAAGCAATGCTTTTTTCCATTTTAAGTTTTAAGGTAAAAAACTAACAAAATTATTATTTAAATTTCTTTTGGATAAATAGATATTTATGTGTTTAAAAATATCTGGTTCATTGTAATTAATATTTTGAATCATTATATAAGGTTCTATAAACGAAGATTTGCTTCTTTTAAATATTTCTTTGGCCGCTAATTTCCCAAGGATTTTTGTAGATTGAATTGCTATTGCTGCTTGAATAATTGCTATAGGCCCATATGGTAATAATGATAGCCCGTTAGTGAAAGGTGCGGTTAATACAATTACTTTCCTTATAAGGTTGAAGGATGTATTGACTCCGACTTGAGTGACGCCTAAAAATAAATTATTAATAGATATGTTTTTGAATATTTTTCTTGTAGATTCACCCTTTAAATTTAATCCGTAAATCTTACTTAATTCGCTAATCAATGCAGTATCTAGTGCAAAACTTCCAGCAATATCAAACAAAATAAAAGGATTAAGAGCTACCGTTGATGCCTTTATGGTAGAAAATTTACCAATGGTTGACTGAGCTAATTTCTGCCTTCTTTTCAATCTTTGCTCTTTTATCATTAGAAACAACTTGTCAGCTGATTGAAGAGAATTTAGTATTAAAAATATCTCACCATGTTGATTTATTATTTTTGTAATGTAATTGTTTAGATTATTCTCATGATTAATAATTATGGGAATATTTAAATCTTTTGGAAGTTTAAGATTTATATTTTCTATTATTTCTTCTAATTCAATTGTATTAAAAAGATCGATTTTATTTAAAATTAAAATAATTTTTTTCCCATCTTGAATAAAGGAACTGATTTCGCTTAATTCATTTCTATTTAAATCTCCAGAAATTATAAATAAAATAAGATCTGAGTTATTTATAGAGGAGTAAACTTTATCTGGAAATTTAATATTGCAGAAATCAAATCCTGGAGAATCTAGTAACTCTACACTGTTGAGTGTTTGATCATTAAATCTCCATTCTTCAGCTTGTATCTCTCTTGTGGTCCCATTGATAATATCTGTTTTAAATATATCTTTTTTTAATAAAGAGTTTAAAACAGAGGATTTTCCTACACCTGATTTACCATATGCGCCAATTCTTATTTTTTTTTCTTTGAGCCTAAAAAGTTGTTGATTAAAAGATATTATTTCTCTATTAAAATAACTTTTTTCATAGTTGGTAAGATCAATAGTCTCCCACCAATTTTTTAAAAGCAAATAATTTTTATTAATTTTCAATTGTTTCATGATTTATTTTTCCACCAGCCAGCTAAAACAGAAAATACTGCTTCTGCGTCAATAATGCCCACGAATCCCCCAAATTCATCTACTACTACTTTTACTCCTTTATGATTCTTGTCAAATCTTGTTAACAATTGATCTGCCTTAATCATTTCGGGAATGTAGTCCACAGGTTCGCAAATTTCTGACAATAATTTTTTATTTTCTCCATTAATTAATTCTGCTAGCATTCTTTCACGGGGAACTACCCCCTGTATTTTGTCGACTTTATCTCCCAAAATAACCCACCAGGGAGAGTTATCAGCCATTATAAGTTTTGAAATTTCCTCAAGATTCGAAGACCCATCAAGACAAGGTGCTGATACTCTAGGGATCATTAAATCTTTAGCTTTTAAATCATTTAATTGAAAAACCTTAAATATCATTGCTGCTTCATCAGCTTCTATCAAACCTTTTTGGCTTCCAATTTTTGCCATTTGTCTAATTTCTTCTTCATCAGTTGAAATTTCATTTTCTGCAGTAATAACTGGAAATATTTGTTCTATTAATATTAAGAATGGCCTCATTAAAGTATGCAATATTCTCAAGATAGGAACTGATAATAATGCTATTTGAACAGAGAATCTTGTACCAAGAGCCTTAGGTAGTACTTCTCCAACTAAGACAACTAGTATATAAAAAGCAATTGAAAAAAAGGTTAAGCCATAACTACTATTAATAACCAATGCTCCATATACACCTAAAATAAGACTTCCAATTATGTTAAATCCATTATTAGTAATAGTAATTACAGTTAATGTCCTTCCAAGATGTTTTCTAAGTTTAAGGAGTTGATTTGCTGAACTTTTTGGTTTTTGCTTAGAGGCGATCTCTAGAATTCGAATTGAATTTACAGCTAAAAAAGCAGCTTCTACTCCCGAACAACATGCTGACCCAATTAAAATTATAATTATAAGAACAACTAAACCGTAAACACTTGGTTCCATTAAAATAAATTAGGTGTTAAATCTGTATTAATTCATTCTTCCATTTTTTTTTTAAACACGCCAATACACAATCTATGTTTAAACCTGAAAATAAAGTTTTTGAAGAAAGAAGAGAAATCTTCCTCAAAAAATTAAATGGAAAGGCTGCAATTATCCCAGGTGCTAATCTCGTAAAGCATCATGCTGATTGTGAATATCCTTTTAGACAAGATAGTAATTTTTGGTATTTAACCGGTTTTGATGAGCCTGATGCAATCGCTCTTTTCTTATCGCACAAGCCAAAGGGAGAGAGATTTATTATGTTTGTTGCCCCTAAAGATGTTATTAGCGAAGTCTGGCATGGCTTTAGATGGGGTTTAGAAGGCGCTGAAAAAGAGTTTAATGCTGATAAGGCTCACTCAATAAATGAATTAAGAGATTTACTCCCAGCCTATATAAATGGTTCTGATGAACTTGTTTTTTCTATTGGTAAGCATCCATCAATTGAGAAAACAATACTGGAAATTTTTTCACAACAACTTGAAAATCGCTCAAGATTAGGCATTGGTGGAAATTCTATAAAATCTCCAGAAATTTATTTAAATGAGATGAGATTAATTAAAAGTGAATTTGAAATTAAGAGAATGAGAGAGGCTGTACAAATCTCAGCCGAAGCTCATGAACTAGTTAGAGAATCTATTTCATCAAAGAAAAATGAAAGACAAATTCAGGGACTCCTAGAGGGATTCTTTCTGGAAAAGGGGGCTAGAGGACCAGCTTATAACTCTATTGTTGCATCAGGAGATAATGCCTGTATTTTGCATTACACTTCAAATAACTCACTCTTGAAGAAGGAAGATTTATTGTTGGTAGATGCTGGATGTTCACTAATTGATTATTACAATGGAGACATTACAAGAACTATTCCGATAGGTGGCAAATTTTCTAAAGAGCAAAAAATTATCTATGAAATTGTATTGAGTGCGCAGAAAAATGCAATTAAAAGTGCTGTAAAGGGATCGAACTCTTCTGCTGTGCATAATGTTGCTTTAACAATTCTTGTTGAAGGATTAAAAGAAATTGGTTTATTGTCTGGCAGTACTGAGGAGATAATAGAGAATCAATCTTATAAACATCTTTACATGCATAGAACTGGACATTGGCTCGGCTTAGATGTTCATGATGTTGGCGCATACAGAATGGGGGACTATGAAGTGCCATTACAGAATGGAATGATTCTTACAGTAGAACCTGGAATCTACATAAGTGATAGGATCCCAGTCCCTGAGGGACAACCCTCTATTGATGAGAAATGGAAAGGCATAGGGATAAGAATAGAAGATGATGTCTTGGTCAAAGATACAAACCCAGAAGTTTTAAGTATTGCTGCACTAAAAGAAGTTTCTGATTTAGAATTTTGAAATTTGACTTATCAAGTTAATAGATTTATTTTATTAAGTTTAAAGCTCAAAAATGAATAAGTCTGATTCATATGATTCGAAACTTTCTCAAGCAAGAGGCTTGGCTAGTCAGCTTGGCATGTTTGCAGAAGAAAACGATATCCCCAAAGATCTTTGGGATTCATTGGAAGCCACTATTTATGATTTTTATGAAGTATCTCATGATAGATAAAAATTATGTTTAGAAGTTATCAATAACTAAAATCAAGAAATTTTGAATAAACTAATCAAAATGTTACCATAAACTGATAAATTATTTATTAAACATAAATAAGTGAATGACCTCATCAGATAAGTTAAATCAAAGTTCAAAAGAAAAAAAGGAAAAAAACATTGATGCATCAAACTCCAAAAAATCTTCTCCTAATTCAGGGATGATGGGTGCCACAGCTGTATTGGCAGCTGCCACAATTGATGAAGATGGGGTACCTACTGGCTATACCCCAAAACCCGATGAAGGAAGGTTCATAATTAAAGTATTGTGGTTACCTGATAATGTGGCATTAGCAGTGGATCAAATAGTAGGTGGAGGCCCAAGCCCTCTTACTGCATATTATTTTTGGCCAAGAGATGATGCTTGGGAAAAATTAAAAAGTGAACTAGAGAATAAAGGTTGGATTACTGATAACGAAAGAGTGGAGATATTGAATAAAGCTACTGAAGTGATAAATTATTGGCAAGAAGAAGGTAAGACAAAAAAATTAGAAGAAGCTAAATTAAAGTTTCCCGAAGTAACTTTTTGTGGAACCGCTTAAAAATTAGTTCTTTGCAGCTTGAATCCTAGCCTCAGCCTTTGAAATCTCTTTCAAGGCTTTGATTTTCTCTGGATTTTTTTCATTTTCAGAAAATTTGCTAATTGCTAATTTTGCTTCTTTAAGATCTTGTTCAGCATTTTGAACATTAATTTCAGAACCAATTTCAGCATTATTTACTAAAACTATAACTTCATCTGATTCAATTTCAGCGAAGCCTCCCATAAGAGCTATTGATTTCCATTGGGAATTCATTCTTAGCCTTAAAACGCCAATATCAATAGCAGTAACTAAAGAGATGTGTCCTGGTAATATACCAAGTTGACCAGTAGTACTTGGAAGGATTACTTCTTCAGCTTCGCCTTGATAAACATTTTTATTAGGAGCTAAAACTTTTAGAGAAATTGCCATTAATTTAAAATTATTGAAGGTTAAATTATTGAAATATTTATTTTTCTGATTTTATTTTTTCAGCCTTTGCTTTAACTTCATCAATATTGCCAACTAAGTAAAATGCCTGCTCTGGTAAATCATCCAATTCACCTGATAAAATCATATTGAAACCAGCAATGGTATCTTCTAATTTTACGTATTTACCAGACATTCCTGTAAATATTTCTGCTACAAAGAAAGGTTGTGAGAGGAATTTTTCAATTTTTCTGGCCCTGTCAACTGTTAATCTATCTTCTTCAGAAAGCTCATCTAAACCAAGAATTGCGATAATATCTTGAAGTTCTTTGTATCTTTGTAAAGTTGATTGAACAGCTCTAGCTGTCTTGTAGTGCTCATCGCCAACAACTGATGGTTGTAGCATAGTGCTAGTTGAGTCTAATGGATCAACTGCTGGATAGATTCCTTTAGCTGCAAGAGCTCTAGCGAGTACGGTAGTAGCATCTAAATGGGCAAAGGTTGTAGCAGGAGCAGGGTCTGTTAGGTCATCAGCAGGCACATAAACAGCTTGGATAGATGTTATTGACCCTTCTAATGTAGATGTAATTCTTTCTTGCAATTCGCCAACATCAGTTCCTAGAGTCGGTTGATATCCAACAGCAGAAGGCATTCTTCCAAGTAATGCAGATACTTCAGAACCAGCTTGAACGAATCTAAAAATGTTATCAACAAAAAGTAGGACGTCTTGTTTATTCACATCTCTAAAATGTTCGGCCATTGTAAGTGCTGATAAACCTACTCTCATTCTTGCCCCAGGGGGCTCATTCATCTGTCCAAAACACAAGGCAACTTTTGATTGAGTTAAGTCATCTGCATTGATAACGCCCGATTCTTTAAATTCTTCATATAAATCGTTCCCTTCTCTAGTTCTTTCCCCCACACCGCCAAAAACAGAAACTCCACCATGCTCCTTTGCGATGTTATTAATTAATTCTTGAATAAGAACTGTCTTCCCAACACCAGCTCCTCCAAATAATCCAACTTTTCCTCCTTGTCTGTAAGGAGCCAAAAGGTCGATAACTTTAATACCAGTTTCAAAAACTTTTGGCTTAGTTTCTAGGTCAGTTAACTTTGGCGCAGCTCTATGAATTGGAGCAGTATCTTTAGTATTTACAGGACCTTGTTCATCTACTGGTTCTCCTAGAACATTAAATATTCTTCCTAAAGTTGCTTCTCCCACAGGTACAGATATTGGCGCCCCTGTGTCGATTGCCTCCATGCCTCTCACAAGGCCGTCTGTGCCACTCATTGCCACTGCTCTTACTCTATGGTCACCTAGGAGCTGTTGGACTTCTGCAGTGAGCGCTATGTCTTGTCCAGCTGGATTTTTAGCTTCAATTCTTAAAGCATTTAATATTTTGGGCAATTTCCCAGCTGGAAATTCTACATCTAAGACTGGACCAATTACTTGACGTACTACGCCTTTTGTTTGTGAAGAAGTTGATGGAGTTGCTACCATTTTTTATTGATTGGTGATGAATAGCTGATTTAAACAGCTCATAATCCGAAAATACTACCACCTCATGGGTAGTTTCGTTAAATGGGTTCGGCCACCCGCACAGTTTAAGTATGGTTTAATTGCCGCTTTGCAGATTATGTTGTTGATGATACGGATGGAGAACTTCTCTTTCCACTTTTATGACGTAAAGCGTCTCAATCATGATCCTCCATTAATCTATGGCAGCTGTTTCACTTACAGTCTCTACAGTAAAACCACTGGGAGATAGAATATTTATTAAAGTTTCCGCATCTGAGGAAAAAACTGCTGGGGGCATTCTTTTGCCTGATTCAGCTAAAGAAAAACCACAGGTTGGAGAAGTTGCTCAGGTTGGCCCTGGCAAACTTAATGACGACGGTTCTCGACAAACTCCAGAAGTGAGTATTGGCGACAAAGTTTTGTACAGCAAATATGCTGGCACAGACATTAAATTGGGAGGAGATGAATATGTCTTGCTCTCAGAAAAAGATATTTTAGCTGTAGTAAGCTAAAATATTCGTTTCAAAAATTATTAAAACTTATTACTAAATTACTGCCTAAACATGGCTAAAAGAATTATTTACAATGAGCAAGCTCGTAGAGCGCTCGAGAGAGGAATTGATATCCTTGCAGAGTCCGTAGCTGTAACGCTTGGACCAAAAGGAAGAAATGTTGTACTAGAAAAAAAATTTGGTGCTCCACAAATTATCAATGATGGTGTCACAATCGCTAAAGAAATCGAATTAGAGGACCACATTGAAAACACAGGGGTTGCTTTAATAAGACAAGCTGCTTCAAAAACTAATGACGCAGCTGGTGATGGTACTACAACAGCCACTGTTTTAGCTCATGCAATGGTTAAAGCAGGGTTGAGAAACGTCGCTGCAGGAGCTAATGCGATTACCTTGAAAAAAGGAATTGACAAAGCGACTGAATTTCTAGTTGGTAAAATTCAAGAGAATTCCAAACCTATTAGCGATAGCAATGCTATAGCTCAATGTGGGACTATTGCGGCTGGAAACGATGAAGAAGTTGGTCAAATGATTGCCAATGCTATGGATAAAGTTGGTAAAGAAGGTGTTATATCCTTAGAAGAAGGAAAATCAATGACTACTGAATTAGAAGTTACTGAAGGTATGCGCTTTGATAAAGGGTATATCTCACCTTACTTCGCAACAGATACAGAAAGAATGGAGGCTGTTTTAGATGAACCATTTATCCTTCTGACTGATAAGAAAATTGCCTTAGTGCAAGATTTAGTTCCCGTTTTGGAACAAATAGCTAAAACTGGTAAACCACTAGTCATTATCGCCGAAGATATTGAGAAAGAGGCTTTAGCAACCCTAGTTGTCAATAGATTACGAGGCGTGTTAAATGTTGCTGCTGTAAAAGCTCCTGGATTTGGCGATAGAAGAAAAGCTATGCTGGAAGATATGGCCGTTTTAACTAATGGACAACTTATTACTGAAGATGCAGGCTTGAAATTAGAGAATGCTACCTTAGATATGCTCGGAACTGGTAGAAGAATAACTATCAATAAAGAAAATACCACTATCGTAGCTGAAGGTAATGAGCAAGCAGTTAAAGCTAGGTGTGATCAAATTAAGAAGCAAATGGATGAAACGGATTCTACATATGATAAAGAAAAACTTCAAGAACGTTTGGCTAAATTAGCTGGAGGTGTAGCAGTGATTAAGGTTGGCGCTGCTACTGAAACTGAGATGAAGGATAAAAAGTTGCGTCTTGAGGATGCTATTAATGCAACAAAAGCAGCTGTTGAAGAAGGAATTGTACCTGGAGGAGGAACAACTCTCGCTCATTTATCTCCTATTTTAAAAGAATGGGCTGACAAAAATTTAGAAGGAGAGGAATTAATTGGAGCTAACATTGTTGAAGCTTCACTTACTGCTCCTCTTATGAGAATTGCTGAGAATGCAGGTTCTAATGGTGCTGTGATTGCTGAAAATGTAAAAACTAAACCATTTAATGATGGATTCAATGCTGCTACTGGAGAATATGTAGATATGTCCTCTGCTGGTATAGTTGATCCTGCAAAAGTTACACGTTCAGGATTACAAAATGCAGCTTCAATAGCGGGAATGGTTTTAACTACCGAATGCATAGTTGCAGATCTACCTGAGAAAAAAGATTCAGCTGCTCCAGCTGGAGCTCCTGGTATGGGCGGCGACTTTGATTACTAACTAAAAAAGTAGTTTTTAATAAATTTTTAAATGGGATCATTCAAAATGGTCCTTTTTTTATTCAACTTTTATGAAAGCCAACCAGCGCTAAGAATAATTGCGAGAGACAAAAATATCACTAAAAAAGTCCAAGTTATTTTGTTTAGAGAGGCTTCTGCACTACTTGCGCTGTTGAACATAGAGCTTCCGCTGGCGGCTATTCCTCCCATTCCATCACCTTTGGGACTATGAAGTAAAACTAAGAGAATGAGAAGAACTCCAGAAAATACCCAAATCCAACTAATAATTTGAATCATTGCTTAAAAAACTTTTATTAGCTTTAAACGTGTTGAACGACTTTATTATAACCCTTTAATTCAATTTCTTGAATAAGCGATTTCCCTGTCATTTCTTTTGGCACTGGTAGATTTAATAATTGCAATAAAGTGGGAGCAATATCTGCTAAGCCCGCGTTTTCTCTTAAATTAATTTCATTTCCCATATTTGGTATTTTTCTTTTTTCACCTTCAATCAAAATTAAAGGAACTTTATTTATAGTGTGTGCTGTCCATGGTTCTCCTTCAGATCCTTTCATTACCTCCGCGTTACCATGATCGGCTGTAATAACAATGCTTCCGCCCATTTCTCCAGTAGCATTAACTATTTGACCTACACATTTATCTACTTTTTCTATAGCTTTAATTGTTGCATCCATGTTGCCTGTATGACCAACCATATCAGGATTGGCAAAATTGATAACAACAAAAGCATAATTCCCGCTTTTAATTGCTTTGGAGCAACTAATAGTTAATTCCTCTGCAGACATTTCAGGTTCCATATCGTAAGTTGCTACTCTTGGAGATGGAATCAAATGCCTCTCTTCACCAGGTAAAGGTATTTCAACTCCTCCATTAAAAAAATATGTTACGTGAGGATATTTTTCAGTTTCCGCGGTTCTATATTGTTTAAGTCCATTTTCTGACACTATTTGCCCCATAAAATTATTGAGTGATTCAGGAGGAAATGCAACTTTAACGGGAAAGTTCGGATCATATTGAGTAAAAGTAACAAAATCTAGATTTGGAAAATTTTTTCTTTCAAAGTCTGAGAATTCATTGACCGAAAGGGATTTGACTATTTGTCTTGCTCTGTCCGGACGAAAGTTAAAGCAAATCAAACTATCCCCATCTTTAAGATAGTTTTCAGACATTCGTATTGGCTTTATAAATTCATCGGTTATGTTTTTGGAATAACTGTTTTCTATATAATCCTTGGGAGAAATATTTGTTATTTGAATATCTGGATCAGTCAAATTAGAATATGCTTTTTCTGTTCTATCCCATAAAAGATTTCTATCCATTATCCAGTATCTACCGCATATGGAAGCTATTTCGCCTAGGTTAAATTTCTCTATACATGTTTCTATTTGATTTAGGTATTTCAAGGCACTTTTTGCAGGAGTGTCTCTTCCATCAGTAATAATATGGATTGCAACTTTTTTAATTTTGTTATCAGATGCCCATTTTATTAAACCTAATAAATGATCGATATGACTATGAACTCCTCCATCGGAACATAATCCCGTGATATGCAAAGTAGAATTATTTTTTTTTAATGAAGTAGCCATATCTTTTAACTCATTTACCAAGCCTAATTGATTATTTTTTACAATATTTGAAATCCTTACAAGTTCTTGTTGTATTATTCTTCCCGAACCAATGGTTAGGTGCCCTACCTCTGAATTACCCATTTGACCATCTGGGAGGCCTACTTCAGATCCACTAGCACTTATAAGGGTGTGGGGGTAAGCATGCCACAATGAGTCCATGATTGGTGTATTAGCACTTTTTATAGCATTATCTGATTTTTCTTTGCGATATCCCCATCCATCTAATATTGCAAGAACTACAGGGCTCTGAGGAACACTTAATCTTTTTATATTTTTGCTGCTAATCTTTGACATATTTAGATCAAATTCATTGTTAACTGATCCAACCTTAAATTTAGCTGTAAACGTTACTCTTTAACAATTTATATTTAACATAGTTAGCTTTTGCTAATTTATGAAAATATTAGATTAATTTTATTTCTTGATAAATCATGTCCAAGAAGACAAAAAAGATCGTAATACTAACTGAAGTTGAGCTTAGAAAAACTATTTCGCGTTTGACTTGTGAAATTATCGAAAAAGTAAAAAAACTGGATAACCTTCTATTGGTTGGTATCCCAACAAGAGGAATTGAGCTTACTAAAGTGCTAGAAAAGGAATTATTCTCTAGAACAGGTTTAAGAGTTAGAAAAGGAACAATTGATCCAACTTTTTATAGAGATGACCAAAATAGAGTTGGAACCCGCCTAATACAAGCTGCAGATATTCCAACTCCTATTGAGAAACAAGAAATTATCTTAATAGATGATGTAATTTACACAGGCAGAACAATTAGAGCTGCAATGGATGCTTTGTATTCATGGGGCAGGCCTCAAAGAGTGATGTTATTAGTAATGGTAGATAGAGGTCATAGAGAGTTACCTATTCAACCAGATTTTTGTGGTAAAAAAGTGCCAACTAGTAAAATTGAAAGTATTAGTTTACGTTTAAATAATATTGATAATGAAGAAGGAGTTTTTCTGGAATAGTTATTTTTCAGAAGATATTTCCTAAATTATATTCTCCAAAAAATTCATCCCTAATATCAAAACACTTAACTAATAAATCAGCATTTTTCGTAATTTTAAAAAAAAGTTTTAATGTGTCTTCTCCAATATTAGATTTATTATTTAATGATATTTTGAGTGGTTTTTTGTTCCATTTTATAATTTCTTCTTCATTTTGAATCTCTGATAACTTTGGTAATCCATTTTCAAAAATCACATCATATGTTCTTTCTTTTTGTGTCTCTCCAATTATTATTTCAAATATTTTCTGATTTTTTTTACTAGCTTGAAGGATCAGTTTAAAGGGTGTTTCTGTTGGCCATGTTTGACCTTTGCAAAAAATAGGATGCCAAAAGTGTTTTTGCTCTCTTTTATTAAATAATCTTATAGATAATCCTTTGTTTAATATGTCTTTAATTTTTACCCCTGGGGTCATTGCTAAAGCTCCTAAAGCTATTGATTCAATAGGGGGTGGCGACTTTATTTGAATTTTTGGAATTCTTTTTGATATCCATTCTTTAATCAATGGTATTTGAGTTCCTCCACCAACCAATACAATTGCATTTAAGTCGTCAACTGTACAAAATTTACCTCTTGCTTGATTTAATAAATCTTTTAGTAAAGATTCAAGGTGATTAAGAAGATTATTATCAATGAGTATTTTCTCAAATATTTCTTTACTTAAGTAAAATTCACTTTCTTTATTTTGTTCAGTAAATAATTTTATTTGATATTTATTTTCATATTTGATTACAGATGAGCTGAGTTTACATTTTATTTTTTCTGCCTTTGAAAGATTATTAATAAAATTATTACTTGGAATAAAATAATCTACTATCCATTGATCAATATCTTTCCCACCAATTTTTGAGCCTGTTTTTCCAATTATTTCAGCACACCTTATTTTTTGTTTCGAAATTGAGCTTACATCATTACCTTTAAATTTTAATAGTTCAGCTATTGGACCAGATTTTCCTTCTCCCCCTTCTATTTTGACTATATTCATATCGACTGTACTTCCTCCAATATCTAATGTCATAATTTTTGAGCCAAATGGTATATTTATTCCTAAACTTGCCGCAGTAGGCTCGTCAACAAGGGCTATTTCATCTACAGATATATCCTCGCAAAGGTTAACTAACCATTCTCTGTACCCCTTGTATGTATCTATAGGAGCGGTTAAAACAAGTCTTTTGATCTCATACTTGTGAGGAATGTTTGCCCACAAAATTTGAAAAAATGTTTCGCCACATTCATTAGGGTTTAGGATATTTTTCTTGTTAATTTTTTCAATAGAATTCCCAATTAATCGTTTAAAGTTCGAATGAAAAAATAAATCAGAATTTGAGTTATCCCTCATCTTTAGAGCACTAATACCAATTTTAGGAATCTTTGAAGGTTCCTCGTACCATACTGCCGAAGGAATAACTCCTGGAGATGATGTAATATTCGGTATTTCAACTAAAACAGAATTTATATCTTTTTGATCTTGAAAAGCTACAACAGTATTAGTGTTCCCTAAATCAATAGCAAGTGTTCCAGATAAACGTTCTTCCATATGAAATTATTTAAATCAATTAAGTTCTTTTTGTAATTTATGTTTTGAAATGGTCGAATAAACTGTAAAATACAGTTTATAGTAAAAATTTTTTTTAATGAACATATCTAATAATGCAGGAGTCGATTCTAATGATCTTGCAAAGAGAGGTGAGAGCTTGATAAGAAAATCAACTAATAGATATTTAACTACAGTGAAAATTGCTTTCAGAGCTAAACAAAGGCGTTTTGATGATTTTGATGGCTTATTGGAGGAGTCAACTATTAAACCTGTTCAAAGGTCAATTATTGAACTAAGCGATGAACAAGATCAACCAGATTTACTTCCAGGCTAATTTTGGTAAAAGACCAAAAAGGATGGAGATTACTTAGAGATTTTAAAAAAGGTAAATTTTGCTTTTTGATTGGTGTTGATAATTGGTCAATCGAGTTACAAAAAAGTGAATTCTATTCACTTTACCTTTTGCTTTTAAGAATCAATGAACAATTATTAGTTATCAAGGATCAACTAATGGATGAAGAATATATTACCTTAGAAGTAGAAAAACTTCCTTGGTATATTCAGTTAGAGGGAAAAAAGAATGAATGGAGTTTAAAGTTTGTTTTTGAAAGCCAAGATCAAACTAGATCCTTCGAAATGTATTGGCCGATACCAATAGCACAAAATTTATTTTATGAAATAAAAAACATGTGGGAATCAATGGATTAAAAGATAAATAAAATTGGAAATTTTAGAAAATATTTCCCCCTTCCAAAAAAAATTTTTCACAACTTTTCCACAATATTTAAAAAAAAAATATCTGATGACCTAAAGCATGTGGAAAACTTCTCATTTTATATAAATCTTTATATTTAAGTAAGATTTAATTTTACAAAATTGATTTTCATTAATCCCTTGGTCATGACTGAATTCTCATTATTCTATAACCTGAGACTGTCTCTTAATAATGTTTGTTGACGATTTAGTAATTTTGGAGAAAACTACATTTTATAGATTTAATTTCCAATAAATTTTTTTAATATGCAAGAGTTAAATTTCGATGAAAATTCAAAAGTACTAAATCAAAAAGATGAAGTTATAAGTTTTAAATGTGAACTTCAAGAAAATCTTCAAAAGGCTATGAAAGAATTCGTTGAGGAGCATCCTAATTGGGATCAATACAGGATACTGCAAGCTGCTATCGCAGGTTTTTTAATGCAAAAAGGATTTCAAAATAGGGATTTAACGAGACTCTATATTGGCAATATGTTTTCAATGAATTTTAAGAATTAAACTTTTTATATTTTTTCTAGTAGTATTTTTGCAATATCCTTTCTGACAGGTAATATTGATAATCTATTTCCTTTTTTTACGACTAATAATTCATCCTCATTAAATAGAATCTTTAATTCAGGTAAACTTAAAATCTTATTTGATTTAGAGATGTATTTTACTTTTGCACAATCCCATCTAGGATTATCAGGTTTTGATTTTGGATCAAAATATTTTGAATTTTTATCAAATTGAGTAGGATCAACAATATTTAGATCTATTACCTTCATAAGTCCCACAATACCTGGGGGTTTACAGTTCGAATGATAGAAAAATACTTTATCTCCTTTATTCATTTTTCTCATAAAATTTCGAGCCTGATAATTTCTTATTCCATCCCATAAAGTTACACCGTCATTTTTTAAGGTATCTATGCTGTATGCATCAGGCTCACTTTTCATTAGCCAAAAATTTTCTTCAGTCATATCAAGGTATTTGGAGGAAATTGCAAATCGTGAACGAATCGTGAATGTAATATCATACTATTCGCTTTTATATATTTATTATCCATTAAAGTTTTCTTTCCGGAAAGTAAGATTTTCAAAATGTACTTTAAAGTATTAATACCAATAATTTATTCATCTAATAAGCTACTTGTTTCAGGTTTACTCGTTTTATTTTGCTGAAAAGGTTTATCTATTAATCTAATCTTATTATTTTTTAAATATTGACTATACTTTGCTCTTGCAACTTCCATACCTTTCTTTGAACCCTCTCTGAGTTCATTGCATCTTTTAATTAGTCCTGCACCGCCAGGAATAGTTTGCATTTTTCTTACAGGAGGTATCGAATAGAGATCGAAACCATTCTTTTTAATAAAGCTTAAAAGGTCTACAACCAAAAATTCAGTATTGTCTAAATTGTATTTATTTAATTCATTTCGATAGTTTTCCTTAAGTTCAATTAACTTTAATTTAAATCTTTGAGCTTCATTAACTAAATCAAACCATAATTTGTCATTAGAGGGTAAAAACTCTGGGGAGACTTTTTCTTCATTTTTATTTTTTGTTATCTCTTTGAAGTATGAAATAAATAATTTATTGATTTGATCTTTAATTTGACTCTCGTCTTCCTTTTTAACTTTTTCATTTGTTATTGGATGCTTGTAACTTACCTTTTCATTAAAAGTTTCAGCTAGTTTTAACGAAAGCCATAAATCAAAAATTTCTCTAGCTCTAGGACTTAATATTCCATTAGAAATTTCATTTCTAACAGAATCTTGGATTGGTGAAATATCTATTTCGCACAAATAATCTTCTTCATTTTCTACAATAAGTTTCGCACTCTGTTCGGTAAGTTGCTTAAATTCATTTTCTTTTTCATTTGTATAAAGAAATCTTTTTATAAGCGGCCACGGTAAATCAGGATTATGTTTCATTTCCATGAAATCAATCACTCCTTTTAAATCTGGGTAGCCACTAACATTTTTCTCTTCGTAGGTAAGTCTAAAAATACTTAAAAAGGATTTATATCCTTCACTTTCCTCAATTTGTTTAATGTAATTACTAACAGATTCAACTAAGTTCCTATTGTATTTTGTTTCCCTATTAAAAATTGTAAGTACACTTTCTATAGCCTCTAGAGCCTCATAGCAATTTTTTAATTCATTAATGGCTTTAGTCACGTCCTCTTGTCTATACTCTCGTAGACTTTTTAGTATTGTTACCACGGTTAAAAAGTTTTCTTTATAATAGAAAGTAATACATCTATAAGCAATACGTATAATAATATTTTTTACTAAAAGTATTTTATTTTTAAACCTAAATCTATAGCAACTGCGCTTAAAGAATATATTTGAAAGACTAAATTTTGAATTTAATCAGGATATTAATTCTAGAACTGCGCTTAAAATTTACTGATATAACTAGATGATGGCATAAACTGTATTATTTTTATACTTATTAGTTGCAATATAACAAAGTTAAGTGTATTATTTTCATACATATGATTTTCAAATTAATGAGTAAGAAATCTAATTCCAATTCTAGGAATTCCTCTAAAGAAGAATCTAAAGAAAATTCTTCATCGCAATACTGGTTGTTGCTTTGGTCTAAGTCACCTCACAATCCAGATAGTTTTTATTCCTGCGGAGAGTAAATGTTAAATCTAAAAAATATACCTTTTGTTGGTAATAGTACAAAAAGACAGCAGTTGTTATTAATTGAAGCTGGTATTGTCAGGCATGTACATATAGAAGAAAGAGACAACGGCTACGGTCCGTATATTGTTGGTGTTATTGTCGATGAAAAGACTGGGGAAACTGGTAAATTCCTTATAGAACTTAAGGACTATACCGTGCAAGAGGCAATGCTTCTTGTAGATCATAAGGTTAAGGTTCTTGTAAGGTCTAATGGCTCAAAATTAAAGCCATTGGAACTGCAATTCCCAGAGATTGTTGAACTTATAAGTGTTTACAGAGCAAAAACAGAATTTAAATTAAATACAGAGGAATTAAATCCTGTTAACAATAGTGTTGATAGATATCAATCTCTAAAAGATAAGGATAGTAATGCAGATGCAACTGTAACAACAACAGCAACTGGTAATCCGCCAGCAACAGCAACTGGAACGCCAACTGGAACTTCAACAGCAACAACATCAACTGGAGAAGAAACTGTAGCTCAAAACGAAGTACTAGATCTTGATGATAGTGATCAGGAAGAAACTTTAAATATTCTTGAGAATCTTATGGCAACAGCAACTCAAAAATGTCATGATTTTGGACTTCCTATGTTTATAGGCATATGTTTGCCTCCAAAAAAATATAAAAAATAAATTTATCAAACTTAACTAATTTTTATTATGGATTTTAATCTTTTTAAACCCAAAGCCAGAGGTTGGGAGTGCTTGGGACCAAGCGTTCTAGCTAAAGCGGCAACTTTTGAAAATTCTTGTGATTTGAGTATGTGGATGGCAACTCGTTATAAGGCTAATAAAACGGATGATTCATTTTCTAAATGGCAACTAGAACATACTTCAGTTTTAAACAAATTGAATTTACATTTGCAGACTGAATACCCAAATGAAAAAATTCACATGGAGTGTCCAACTCAGAAGATTCCTCTTCATGGAAATGTTTTATACGGCACACCTGATGCAGTTGTTGAATTTTCTAATGGAGATCTTCTTATTGCCGATGCCAAAAGTGGTAAAAAAAGTCAAAGTCATTGGATTCAATGTGGAATTTATGGAGTGATGCTTCAGGCTGCTGCTTGGTCTAAGAAAAAACCAATTCCTAAGATTATTGGTTTTGCACTTTGCTATGGTGAGGAAAACTCTAGTAAGTCGGATAAAGAAAATAAACAGTTTCTTACAATTACAGGCGATAATGCAACAGATGAAGTTTTGCCGGAGTCTACTAAAAAGAGAATCAGAAATATCTTAAGAGTTTCAAGTGCTACTGATATGCCTGAGGCAAAGCCATCGGCAAATAATTGCAGATATTGTGAGTGGAAATTAGGTTGTCCTAAAGCTATTGAAACTTCTCATGAAGTAACTGCAGATGCTAGTCATTTTCTTTAAACAAGGAGATGGACTTATCAATAGCACAAGAGTTCCTTCAATTTAGAGAAATTTTTTTTGTTGAAATTGCTAAACAAAAGGAACTGAACTTCCTTTTAAAAGAACAAATAAATGCACTCCAATGTGAAGTTGCAACCCTTCAACATCAATTAGATGATTACGTATCTAAAGAGCATAAGGATCTAATTGATAAATGGCTCGAAAAGATGCCAAAAGATGAAGAAGGACATTTACCTGATACGGATAATTTCTAATGTATGAAGAAAAAAGATCAACTAGGATTCTGCGAATATTGGCAAGTGTTCGTGAATCTTTAGACAGGATTGAACATGGAAAGCCCGCTTCTTTTCATGAAATTACGCGACTTGAGACGCTAGATGAAATGATGTCAGAACTTTTATTTAATTATCTACGAGAGGAACTTTAATTATGAACATCCCAACAAATGCAAGACCAAGCACAAGAATCCTAAAAGACCTGCTTAAAGTACGAAAAGAACTTATTAAAGTTGAAAATTCTAATCAGCCATTTGTCTCAAAAATTGATCCATTAATGAAGAAAGATTATTTTTTATCTGATGCTTTGGTTCGATACCTTTGCTACGAGATGAATATTGAAATCAATCTAAAGTTGGAAGAAGAAGATGATGATGATAAAGAGGAGGTGGAATTATTTTGAAAAAATTTCTTATTGCTTCTTTATTTTTATTTGCGCCTGTTTCTTATTCAGCTGAAACTCCTGATATGGAAAATCTTGGTAAAGCGATGAAACTTAACTGTAAAACTTTTGGTAATGAAAGTTGTACGTCTCGCTTTATTGCCGTGAGCGCTTGTACTTTTGCATATGGAATAGCCAAAAGCGATAAGACTGTTGAAGAAAGTCTTGATATTGCCGACGATCTTTTTGTTCTTCTTATGAGGGGTAATGGCTTAAATCCTAACGATATGTTTGATGAGAAAAATCTTGTAAAAGAATCTATTAGATCAGAAACTATTGAAAGAGTTGATAAATGCAAAGAATGGACAAGGGAAGCAATTCCTAAAATTGTTCTTGAAAGAACTGGTAAGGAAGCAACTCCAGAATTTGTTGATGGAGCGACAATGACTTTTGGTTTTTGGTGGCTTAGTACCCTTGAGCAGATTAAACGAGGTGAATAATCATATTATCCAACAAGCTCAATCGAATAGACGGTATCCTTACAATTATTTTTTTTATCCCATTCCTTTGCAAAAGGTGATTCCATCTCTTCACCCAATTTTTCTAAGTCAGTACAGTTCATTAATAAATGAGATTTGTGGTCATTGACTTTTACAAACTCATAATCAGTGACAAACTCTTTGCACATTTCTTCAAGAAATAAATTAGTAACGTCATTTTTAAATTCCTCAAATGTACAGCTAAAAGTTGAAATGATGAGTGTGTTCATAAAAAAAGGGGCTAATTGCCCCTTAGTTTAGATCGACTGTCAATAAAATTAATTTTAAAGTAATTCCATATTATCGAGTAGATCAAATATCTCATTTTCTCTTGATTGCCCGTCTCTAGGTTTAAGAAAATCTAATAAATCCGCTACGCATTGAATTTCAAATAATAGCCAAGACTTGTTTAGTTCTGATCTCATCCATTCAGGAGCAGCTTTTGGTGAAAGGCAAGATTCACGAGTTAAATCATGGAGTGTATTGGTATAAACCGTCTCTAGAAAACCAGTTTTTCTCCTAGAGAGCTTGCGATCAGAAATCCAATCTTCAAATATTGAATGAATAGTCCAATCATCTTGGCATTCAGTAACACCAACACCATTTGTAATGGTCATAATAATAAAGTTTTTAAGGGTTAACAGTTAAGGGTTAGAGACACTCCAAAGAGGGATTTTTCTCTATTAATTAAATTAAGCTCACTCCGTAGAGGGATTCATTGCTTAATAAGATAATATACCTTTTTTTATTTTCTGTCTATTTTTTGGTTTTATCTTATGACATGAAATTATTAGCACATTACATAAAATCTGTTTCTATAAGCATAAGTTTTTTTTTTAATGCAAATCTCATTTTTTGCAAAATTAGTTTTGTTTTTAGCTCTTTATTGTATATCTGATTTATCAATAAAAAAGAACATTTTGAGAAAAGTAATGAATAGAGCAAATAGAGCTAAAAAAGTTTAAACTTCCCAATTTATATCAAATTCATCATCGACCTCCTCTTCCTATTCTTTCTTAATTTCTTCTAATTCCTTCTTTTCTTTTTCGATAATTTTTAAGTCAGTTTAGCCTTCAAAAATCGTGAACAAATCGTGAACATTTTTTTATGGGTTTTTGAGATCCATTGCTATGACTATTGGCTCACTTTTCATTAGCCAGTAATTAATGTCAGTCATATCAATAATTTAGAAGAAAACTACAATTTGTGTACGGTGTGTGAACAGAATATTAAAAACGTTCAATTCTAGGATAATTATCCATCAAATTATCTATTTAGGAAAGTAATGGGTGGCATGGGGGCGCATAGGACCGTGCTGCATCGTATATATGATTTGATACATTTCTGTTAAATGTTTACGGGTACAACCTTTCAATAGCTTCTTTCTGTTCTTGCTTTTTTATGTCTACAGCATCTAAAACAGGGCACGAGTTTTGATTTAGTGATAGGAGGAAAGTGCTTTTTTTGAATAGTTTGAAAAGTGGTGTAAGTAATAAGTTTTTCATTTATTCCCAAGTTTTCATATCAGAGAAGTCGCTTGCTATTGCATGAAGCATCCCTCCTACAAATGATCTAGGGCAACCAAGTTTGTTAACTAAAACTTCTGATTGTTTTTTGATATCTTCCCATGTAGGTCTGATATCCTCATTTATTTGTTTAAGGCTAGGTTTAAATTCTTTGGAATCAATCATATTAAAAGGTATTAACTTATTAAAATTCAAATGTTAGTAAAGAAAATCTCATTTATTTAAATAAATATTATTTAAAAATTACAAAATAAATTCTTTAGAAATTATTCTAAGCTGATTTAAATTCAGATTATTTAAATAATTATTTGCAAACAATTTTTCCTCATTAATTTCGAGATCCTTAATCTCAGAAATAATGCTATTAGATATTAAATCAATTAGATGTTCTTTATCCATGACTTATATATAAACCCAAAACAAACATTAATTATTTAAAGTCTTCAACTCAACATATAAGTAAAAATACTCAGATAAATATAAAACTCTTAGGTTTGCTAAATCACTTTAGATGATGGGTATAGGGTGCACGCGAATTATCAGCTACTCACACTTGAGCTTTTTATGTAACATAATAAGTTTACATAAAGTAACAATTAAATGAAAAGACTTTTTCCGTATATAGCTTTTGCTTGTTTAACTGGTTTTACGGCTACGACCGGTTTACCAGTTATAGCAGGCGGTTGTAGTAGCCACATGAACAAAAAAGCTGAAATCAAATGTGCTGAAGATGACACTGAGTGTCAAATTGAAAAAGCTGAAAAGTTTGATTTAAGAGATTCTCTCAAGTCATAAAATTATGACTCAAATTAGTTTTTTTATGAACTCTGCTCCAAGAGATTTAATCGAGTTCGTATTCTTTGCTGCTGTTGGTTTTACTGCAGGATTATTGGGTTTAATTTAGTTATAGAAAATTGACCCATTCTTTTTTCCTCCTAACCTTTTCAAGTCTTTCTTTCTTTTATGTGATGGCTTGCTTATGGAGAGATTTAATTAATCAAAAGTAAAAAATTTTTTTTAAATTACCTTTTATAAATAAATTTTTGTATGTCTTCGAATAGATTAGATTTTGATTTAAAAAATCCATTACTTTTTAAATAAGATTTTCCTTTTTCTATATTTTCAATTCTTTTTTCATAAGAATTTTCATTTAAATTTTTTTTCATAAAAAAATAGTCGGACTCTTATTCTGAATAATGCTCACAAAAAAGCGGTTACCTTAAATACAAAATTTAAATTCTTTTTTGAATTGCCTCTCATACAAACTAAAGATCAAAAAACAGTTTCTTTCTTAAATTTCTAAGAATCTTTTGATATCTTGTTCTTCATGTCTTCAATATTATTAATTAATTTGTCTAACCATTCTGTATTGTCTTCTGGTTTAAAGTATTTAATTTTTGGTTGATTAATTTCAAGAGTCTCAAAATCTCCACTCATTATTTCTCCTTTGAATATTTGTTTGACTACCTCTCTGTTCTAATTGATTTGATTAAAAAACTACGTATCTAATGTGTGCGGTTTGAGGAACATTTAGGTACGGAAAGAGGTATGTTTTTTTAGCCATTTAAATTTATGGCTGACCTAAATTAGAAATATGGTTGTCATGAGTCGGTTGCGTTGCTACAACTGAAATCAACCATAAACTTTAAATTACATTTAATAAAATGACTTACTACAGTTGCTTTGATCAAAAAGGAAACATAATTGCTCGCTGTCAGACTAAAGAAGATATAGATGTTCTTAAGAAAATGGGCAGACCAATAATGGAGATAAAAGAAATGAAAAAAGAGGAATCAGTTGTTTGTTCTTTAACTGGTAGTCCATCCGATTACAACGACGATTATTAAGAGTATGACTCAAACATTACTTCAATTAAATCAACATGGAAGATCAGTAGTTTTTTTGTTGATTGCATTAAATAGCATTTGTACTTTCTTTTCTACTTTTGAAAAAGCATTAACTGATCACGAAAGAGCGAGTTAAATTATTTAGTTAATTTTGGATTAACAGTCAATCAATAAAATTTAAGACATAAAAAAAGACCCTTTTACAGGTCTTTTTTTAAATGGTGACGACAGAAAGGAGATCTATGTAATAATCAGATTAAGAATTTTCTTAAAATTAGTTTTGAAAGTAAAAGTGATTAATCACTTCTTCAAGCTTTACAAACGACTTTATTTTTTAGATAGTTCAGAATTAATCCCGAAAGTTTAATTTCTGATTATTTAACTTTCTTTCCGTAAAGGTTAGATGAGTTAATTTACCTTGGTGTTGCAGACCATGGATTAGTGAAGATCTAGTTGGTCAACCTTGGTTGAGTGGATCACCAGAACTGTCGTATTAATAAAATAATCGGTCAAAAATATTTTGCATGAATCCTTAAGATTGATTTAATCATGATTAATTAAATCTTTAATCCTCCGACCACATCATCTATTTGTAAGCATTTTATTTTTTTGTTTTACAAAGAATATAAAGCCAACCAAAGAAAGTAGCAAAAGCAATTATTAAAGCAATATTTTTATTCAATGGTCTTAAATATCTTTCAATTGATAGTGGTAAATGCAGAATAACAAAATACCAATATAGAGCAGATAGTAATCCAAACAATAAAGCCAGAAGAATATAAAAAGGCAAGATATATAATCTTCTTTTTTTTATTCTTTCCTCTGTAATATTTTCGGCTAAACCAATTCTTGACCAATAACCACCATTTAATTGAAGAAAAAACTTTAAAAATATTCCGTAAATATTTATAAAAAACCTAGATAATGTAAATAACGGTGAAATTATAAATTTTTGCATTAATGCTTTAAAAATTAATTTGTTCAGTTATGGAAATATGACTTATATTATTAATTTTTTTTTCTCTATATTTCGTTAGGAAAAATACCATTGAGCTAAAAACAACTAAAAATCCTATTAATGATATTCGATAGAAAAGGTCATCAGACATATCAAAAAAAGCTGATCTTTTAAATTTGTTTCTCATCAGAAAAAGAGGATTGTTTACTCTCTAATGTAGATCCACAATCAATTACTAGCTTTTAGCTAAGCCAGTAGTAAGCGTTTCATAAAAAAACAACTAATGAAAATAGATTTTATTTAGGATATGAAAACAAAATTTAGGGAGGATTAAATGTCTATCATTACCGACAATACAGTGTTAGTACATATTTACAGCGGTTTAGAATCCAAAAATAAAATAACTTTAGGTTTATTGGTTGCCCTTAATGCAGAAAAAAATGATCATAAAGTAACACTTTTTCTAGCTGGAGACGGAGTACAAATATTAGATTGCAAAAAAGCTGGTGAAATAGTTGGTCAAGGTACTGGAGATTTATACGAACATCTTCAAAATTTAAAGAATTCAAAAATTACCATATATGTCTCAGGAATGTCTGCTAAATCAAGGGGTTACGATGAGAAGCTTCTAGATGGATACACTGCAGAATTTGTTATGCCAGATGTTCTAGTTGAAGAATCAATTAAAGCGGATAGCGTACTTTGCTACTAAAAAAGGAGCTAATTGCTCCTCATTTTATTTTGAATGTCAATCAAAAAAATTGATTTAAGATTAAAATTTATCCTTCAGCGGGAATTAAAATTGGAACATCTTTTGCTCCAATTGCTGCGAACCAAACTATCGCGTTATCAGTTTTTGCATTACCCATTGTATGTTTTGGTGTCTTAGGACCAACTATAAAAGTATCTCCTGCTGTATAGGTAAGATCTTCCATCCCTTGTCTTTTGACAACTATCGTACCTTGCTCAACATTGCCTAATAATGGAATTGGATGAGAGTGGAGCGGAACTATCCCTCCTTCAGCCAACTCGACTCTTTGCAATCTTATTTCTGCTTTTCCTTTTGGGTATTTAAGAGCATCTCCATCCATAGTCTCAGAACCTACAAAGACTTCTTGTACATCAACGGGAGATTCTGCAGCTATAGAAATGCTTGGATTGATAAGCATTAATGCAAAAGCTAATGCGATAAATAACTTCTTGATCATAAATTTGAATTTTTATAAATTTATTTAGACTAATAGTATTTATTTTTTGAATATCTGTCAGTACTTGATCTAACTTATTATGTTTTGGTATAAGTCTTTTATAGGAAGCTAGTGCCTCCTATTTTAAATCTGAAGGTTAATGTAAATTTTTTCTTATCCTTTTTTATAAATTAAATCTTAAATTATGTAGAGAAACTTATACAGAATTTGTTTTTATATAAGTTATCTAAATCAAATAAAGTAGTCTTTTTTACCAATTAAATGCACCTGTTGTTAAATAAATATATTTGCCCTTGAAAAGCCCCTAAAAAATACTTTTTCTTGAAATAAAGATTGACAAGACATTCATAAAAAAAACTTTTATAAAACATTAACTTCTTTTATGGATATGTTTCTAACCAACAAGACTCGTTTAAAAATTAAGGATATTGTAAAGAGGATTTCACTAGATGAACCCGTCGCATTGGAAGAAAGAATTTATGTAGAAAAGTTTGCAAAACATAATTCAACTATATGGACATGGCTTAAGAAAGCTAATAGCTTAAGAAGATATGGTAAGCAAAAAACAGATGGAATAAATGGACTTATCCAGAATCTTGGCCTTGATGGTTTAGAAACTGAAAATCATTTCGACCCCAAAAATGATGATCTTGCTGATTGGTTTAGTGGATCTCCTGATTGGGTGAGAAGAAGTTAGATCTAAAGCTAATAAAGCTAAAAGTATAGTTGCAATAATAAAAATAAATTCCAGTAAATCTAAAAATAAGGCGTATATGGAATTTCTGTTTTCATTGATTCACCATAGTAACATTCAGCTGACTTTAGTAAGATCCAGTAAATGAAATTTAGAAGTGATTTTTCCATAGGAAGACCTATATCTATCCCAATTCAACTCAGAATCGCAAATAAAAACATCGTAGAAAATACTTAATAGAAGAGATTTAGATTTTTTTAGATAATATGTGATGACTAGCTTTGTATGAAATGCTACTAAAGCTTGTCTTATCAATAGATTTGATACTATTGCTTATTGATTCCTGTAATTTCAGAAGGTATATTTAATGGACTATCTTAATATAAGAAATTTATGAGTACTCAAAGTAGACAGCACCATAAAAAACAAGAGCAAAATAATACAGAATGGTTAGATGAATTAATCAATAAAATTGAAAATATGAAAAACAAAATATCTAATACCTATTAATTAATTACGTCTTCTGTTGTTTATTACGCTATTAAATACGTTTTTAAGTCAGCTTTTAGCAATAAAGGCTGGCTTTTTAAATGTAGTTATTTTCTGATTTTTGCGAAAAGTTATTTAACAATGTTCCAATGAGGTTCTTTTTAAGCAAGTTTATGGTTCATTTTTATTTTTATTGACAATATTGAAATAAGAGAAAAAAGAATTTTAAATTTGTGACTACTGAATCATCTCAAAATCAAGACTTTATAAGGAAACATCCTAGCGAAGGAATGGATGCTTTAGAAAAAGAAGCAAAATTACCTCTGAATGGATGGGTAAACGAAGTTGCCCGAGCAAAGGAATATGGTTTAGAAGGAGCAAAAAGTATTGTCGATAGAAATATATCTACATTTTCAAGAGGAGAATTACCCCATTTTGCAGGTATCAATACTTTCATGAAAGCTCCATATGTTGAAAATGTAAATGAAGTGGGAAATTATGATGTTGCGATCGTTGGTGTTCCTCATGATTCTGGAACTACTTATAGACCAGGGACAAGATTTGGACCTCAAGGAATAAGAAAAATTTCTGCGCTTTATACTCCTTATAATTACGAAATGGGAGTGGATCTGAGAGAGCAGATTTCTATTTGTGATTTAGGAGATATTTTTACAATTCCAGCTAATAATGAAAAAAGTTTTGATCAAATTTCAAAGGGGGTGGCTCATATTTTTGCTAGTGGTGCATTCCCAATTATTTTAGGTGGAGATCATTCAATAGGTTTCCCTACAGTTAGAGGAGTTTGTCGCCACTTAGGAGATAAAAAAGTAGGGATCATTCACTTTGATAGACATGTAGATACTCAAGAAACAGATCTAGATGAAAGAATGCATACCTGTCCATGGTTTCATGCAACTAATATGAAAAATGCACCTGCAAAAAATCTTGTTCAATTAGGAATTGGAGGTTGGCAAGTACCAAGAGAGGGAGTAAAAATTTGCAGGGAACGAAGTACAAATGTTTTAACAGTTACTGATATCTGCGAAATGGGGTTGAAAGAGGCTGCTGATTTTGCGATTGAAAAAGCTACTGATGGAACTGACTGTGTATATATTTCTTTTGATATTGATTGTATTGATGCTGGATTTGTCCCTGGAACTGGTTGGCCTGAACCTGGGGGTTTATTACCTCGAGAGGCATTAAAACTTTTGGAGTATATTATTAGAAAAGTAAATGTATGTGGAATTGAGCTTGTTGAGGTTTCGCCTCCATATGATGTAAGTGATATGACAGCCTTATTAGCTACTAGAGTTATTTGTGATTCAATTGCACATCTTGTAGTAAGTGGTCAGCTCCCAAGAAAATCTAAACCTGAATGGATATCAGATAAATGCAATATGTCAGTTGATCAAAAATGGAGATAGATTATTGTGCATGAGGTAGATATGACAAAATGCCTTATACTCTCTATGGAAGAGTGGGCAGAGAAAAAAAATAAAGAAAAAATAATTGTTGAAAAGATTAATCTTAAAATTGGTGAATTTACTTGCGTAGAGCCAATATCATTAATAAATACTTTTAATGCTGCAGTCTTGGGTTCTTGGTTAGATTCCTCTGAGATTACTATTGAGACAATACCTTTTGAAGGAAAATGCTCTAAATGTAATAGATCATATTTTCCAAAGAAAGAGAATGGATATAAATCTCCATGTTGCAATTTTAATTTAGAGGAAATTATTAGCGGGAGGGAATTAAAAATCGCATCCATTGACTTTAAAGAAAAGTAGAAATTTAGTATCTAGAATAAAAATGTATTTTTAAATATAAATGCATTTACCAATTTCAGACAAAATTGAATTAAATATTCTTCATCAAAATAGTCATCAAGCTGAGAAAAATAAAGTTAAGTTCAATAATTATAATTTGCTTTGCTTGAACATAATGAGTAGTCCTGGTGCAGGAAAAACGAGATTACTTGAAATAACTTTAGAAGATCTTTCAATAGAATTTCAAAGTGCTGTTTTAGAGGGTGATATGACTACTAATCTTGATGCTGCAAGATTAGAAAAATTAAATATTCCAGTAGTACCAATTACAACTGGAAGAGCGTGCCATCTAGATGCAAATATGGTTAGTGGAGGTTTAAAATTACTAGAAAAAAAAATCAATCCCCATATCCTAGATATTTTGTTAGTGGAAAATGTAGGAAATTTAGTTTGTCCTGCAGAATTTGAGATTGGGGAACATTTTAAAGTTGCACTTTTAAGTATTACTGAAGGTGAGGATAAACCTTTAAAATATCCAATAATGTTTAGAGAAGCAGATTTAATTTTGATTACTAAAGTTGATTTATTACCCCATTTAAATTTTGATATTAACGAATTAAAATCGAATATATCATCTACTAATCCCAAGGCAGATGTTATAGAAATTTCTTCGATAACCAAGTCTGGATTTGATTTATGGAAAAAATGGATTAGTAAAAAGATTATGAAATTTAAAAAATAAGTAATATTGATTAATTAAAAGTAATTTCTTAAAAGTATCAGTCATTACAACTTTAGATTTACTTTTTCTTAAGTATTGATAGTACATAAAATTTTTTTTCAAATATGTTCAAAAAATTGAGAGTTTTTACTGCCTCTTTGCTTGCTCTGATATTAGCGATTTCCTTAAGTACATTATCAAGTCCTGCCGCTCCAAAAGGAGAACCTATCACTTTGGGATACAGTAACTGGGCAGGATGGTGGCCTTGGGCGATAGCGGTTGATCAAAAAATGTTTGAAAAAAATGGAGTTAATGTTCAGATGAAATGGTTTGATGGATATGTTCAATCCATGGAAACTTTTGCTGCTGGAAAAATCGATGGGAATTCGCAAACTCTTAATGACACTATTTCGTTCTTACCTGGAGAGAATGGAGGGGAAGTAGTTGTTTTAGTTAATGATAATTCTGCAGGGAATGACCAAATAATTGCAGATAAATCAATAAAAAGTGTTGCTGATTTAAAAGGTAAAACAGTAGCAGTAGAAGAAGGTGTTGTGGATGATTTTTTACTTGTTTTAGCTCTGAATGATGTTGGATTAACTAGAGATGATGTAATTATTAAAGGTCTACCAACTGATCAGGCTGCAACTGCATTCGCAGCAGGAAAAGTAGATGCAGTTGGTGCATTCCCTCCATTTACCGGAACTGCAATGAAGAGGCCTGGAGCAAGAGTTATTGCTAGTTCAAAAGAATATCCTGGTGCAATCCCTGATTTATTAGCTGTAAGCGGAGATTTGATTTCTGAAAGACCAGATGATGTTCAAAAAATTGTTAAAACATGGTGGGATGTGAGAGAATTCATGGAAAAAAATCCAAGAAAATCTGAAAAGATTATGGCAAAGCGAGCTGGCATTCCAACACGTGAATACAAACAATATAAGGGTGGAACTAGGTTCTTTTCTTTGGAAGAAAATTTAGAAGCTTTTACTGATGGGTTCGGTATGAAACATATGCCTTATGCAGCGAAACAAATGGCAGACTTTATGGTAAAGGTAGGATTTATTCCTGAAAAACCAGATATGAGTAAATTATTTGACTCTTCGTTTGTTAAAAATATTAGTTAATTAATAAAAAAATAAAATGGTTAGTTCGAAATTAATCAAGAGGGATAAATATTTTTTATCCCTCTTTTCATTTGGTAGTGAACCAAAAAAATTAAATAAAATATTTCTTCAGATATCCTCACTTTTGTTACCACTTTTAATTTGGACAATAGTTTGTCAATTAAAACTCGTGAGTGAAATGTTTTTACCATCGCCTCTAGCGGTCTTTTATTCTCTTTTAGATATGGCTGAAAGTGGAATATTATTTGAAGATATATTTGCAAGTACTGGTAGGGTATTTGCTGGTTTTATAATTGCAACAATTTTTTCAGTTCCTTTAGGAATTTTAATGGGTTCTTTCCCTTCTTTTTGTGCGTTATGTGAACCATTAATTGCGATGCTTAGGTATATGCCTGCCGCTGCTTTTTCTCCTTTGCTTATTATTTATTTAGGAATTGAAGAGGCTCCAAAAATCGCATTAATTTTCATTGGTACCGTTTACTTTAATGTTTTGATGGTTATGGATTCAGTAAAATTTGTACCCAAAGAACTCATTGAAACAACGCTCACTTTAGGAGGTAATACAAAAGATTTATTGATCAGAGTAATAGCCAGATATTCATTGCCAAGTATTATTGATACTTTAAGAATTAATATTGCAACTTCATGGAATTTAGTAATTGTCGCAGAGTTAATTGCAGCAGAAGTTGGTTTAGGTAAAAGGATACAATTGGCTCAAAGATTTTTTCGCACAGATCAAATATTTGCAGAATTAATAGTTCTTGGATTAATAGGATTTGCTTTGGATATGAGTTTTAGATTGCTACTTAGACGTACATGTAAATGGGCTGTTTAAATGAAATTAGATGTTAATAATATTTCAAAATATTTTGGGGAAGGTTCTAATAGAAAAAAGGCAATTGATGGAATAAGCTTTTCAATAAGTTCTGGGGAATTTAAAACTCTTGTTGGGAGCTCTGGATCAGGAAAAAGTACTATATTGAGGATTATTGCTGGGCTTGAAAGTCCATCTAAAGGTAACGTTAAAGTAGATGGAAAAATAATTAGTGGACCGGGATTGGATAGAGGAATGGTTTTTCAGAAATATAGTCTTTTCCCTTGGCTTACTGCATCTGAGAATATTGCATTTGGAATGAATTTAAATTCTTACAAGTTGAAAGAAATAAAATATAAGACATCTTATTTATTAGAAGTAGTAGGTCTTCAGGATTCGGGAAATAAGTATCCAAAAGAATTATCTGGAGGAATGCAACAAAGGATTGCAATTGCAAGAGCTCTAGCGACTAACCCTAAAATTCTACTTTTAGATGAACCTTTTGGAGCCTTGGACTTACAGATAAGAGAATCTATGCAGAAATTTCTCTATGAATTATGGAAAAAAACTTCATTGACAGTTTTACTCATAACCCATGATATTGAAGAAGCATTAGCCCTCTCTCAGCAAATATGTATTTTGGCTCCTAATCCTGGAAGAATCATAAAAGAAGTTAGGGTAAATCTACAAAAAGGAGATTTAGATAAATTGAAACTTGATTCGGATTTTACGAAACTAAGATATGAGTTATCTGATTTTTTAAGAGGGCTCCAAAAAAAATAAATAATGTCTACTAGTTTTTTGCCTACTTGGCTTTATAACGACCAAAAAATTTTTGAACTTGAATTAGATAACTATTCAAAAAATTATTGGCACCCATTGATTTTCATAGGAGAAATCAAACCTGGCGAAATATTGGAAAAAAAATTCTTTAATCAATTATTAATAATCTCGCGTTCAGAAAATAATTTAATAACTGTTTTTAAAAATAGATGCCCTCATCGTGGGTCAAAATTGTGTTTGCCAAAAACAAAATTAAATCCTTCAAAAAGTATTTTTTGTCCTTACCATGGCTGGACTTTTGATAGTTTTGGCAAACTTAAAACCTTGCCACTAAAGTACGATTTTGAAACAAAAATCGAAACAGAGGATTATTTTTTAGAGAAAGTTAACTTTTTAATAAATGGACCTTTAATTTGGATTAATTTCAGCAAAAAACCAATATCTATAGATGATCAAATTGAGCTTGTTGGGAGAAAATGTAATGATGAATGGGATATGAATTACACCATTTTTTCTGAATTTTCTGATACCTTAAATTGCAATTGGAAAATTGCTCATGACAATACACTGGATGATTATCATGTGGCAATATCTCATAAAGATACCCTACATAAAGAACAAGGTCCAATAAAAAACTATAGGTATTTCTTCAGTGAATTTTGTAATGTACTTGTTACCCCTTTAGGGAGTAGAGGAAATCTATATACCTTTGGATTACTACCATGGACCCATTTAATAATTTGGCCTGGTAAAGGGATTGTTTTAATAAATTATCTTCCTAAAAATATTAATCAGTGTATTATTGAAATTAAATTAGCTTCTGCTTCTTTATGCGAAAATGATTTAGAAAATTGGAAAAAAAGTATATTGGAATTTCTTGGGGAAGATAAAGTTATTGTCGAATCAGTTCATAAGTCTTATCTGGAAAATTTTAAACTTGGTCCGCCTAATAGACTTGAACAAAGAATTATACACTGGCAAAATATTTATAAAGAGTTTCTAAATGCATCGGGTATTTCTTTCTAATATAATTGCTATTTATTGCACTGATATTATTAATTTAATTGAATTTTTAATTTGGTAGGTATTTAACTATATATTTAATAGGCTTTATTGATAATGTAGTTAAGTAAAAAAGTTGATTATGAAAAATTTTATTCTAATAATTGTCTCTTTATCTTTTATATCTTCTTGCAGTAATGACAAAGATTTTTTTCTCACTGAGGAGAACTCTATATTAAGTTGCGGAGGTAAATCTCGTATCATTGAAAATGATAAAGAAGAGATAATAAATACTGAAGTCAAGGATTTAAGAGATGGAATTGGTAAATACGTTGAATTTACAGTTGTTGAAACTGATAAAAAAGGAGGCAAATATAGAATTATTAATTGTTTCCCAAGTGAAGAACCACAAGATTCAATAATAAAAACTGTGAAAACAAATTATAAATTAAGTAATTAAAAGTTATTTACTTTTAAAAAACTGCTATTTTTTGATTTTTAATTGCAACAAACCAGGCAATCTTCTTGATTTGGATAATCTATACATTCTTTATTTAAAATTTCTTCTAAAAAATCTACTTTTTTAACATAATCAAGATCTTTTAATTTTTTGTTTGGAACCGTGAACTGAGTTTGTAATTTCATTTTCTATTCTCCTAATTAATACTGTTTTTTGAATCCATTCCAAGTTTGAGAAAACCTTAATCCAAGATAAGAAATTAAAATTGTCCAAAATAAAATTTCTATCCCTAAATTAGTCATTTGCTTGGCCTCCTTTCTGTCTGATTATTCTTTAGTACGGGTATTATGTAAAAATCAAGCGTAAGAATACCTAAAAGTTGAAGTTTTTAATCACAAAAAATCTTGCAATGGTTGTTACTCGGATGTTCTGTACATTCATTATTCCAATAAGCTTCAATTTTTTTTAGCTTATTATCAAATGAAAGGTCTTTTTTATCCAAATTAATTTCTTGGATAGTAAATGTGTCATTTAGTGCCATAAGACTTACCCCTTTCCTACAACTATGTTCTAATTCATATGAATAGTAAATTTCAAGTTTTTATGTGTGCGGTTAGAGGAACAAAATTGTACGGATTAAGGATCCAAAAAAAATCTCAAATTATGAATAATTGCAAGGAAAATATCTTCAAAAAATTTATTACAACTTTAAAAAAATTTGCATAAATTTTGCTAGAAAGTTTATTCTCTTAATACCTTCTTAGGTCTGCTAGTATCTATCATTCATATAATCTACCGGCATATTCTCTTAAAATCTCAGCCATCTTCTGAGGTGGAATTTCTTGTTGATATTCTCTGCAATAATCAAAAAATTTATCTAAGTAATCTTTATTGAAGAAGATATAAAAATTAGCGTTTCATTTTAAAAGTAAAGTATGCAAACCCACCAAGCAATAAAAGACTCACAACCCCATAAGTAATCGCTATGCCGTATATGTAAGTCATTTGTTTATAAAGACATAAGCAGAATATAAATAAACTAAGAAAACTCCAATAGCTATGGAACTTCCATAAATAAGAAAGTTCCAAAATCTATATAATTTAGGTTTTTTAAATTCTTTTTCTTCTTCTTTAGTAATCATTTATTTTCTTTTTCTTTTCTGGCAGCATTACCTTTTGCTCTTAGTACCAAAGTTATCGTAAGGGCAGCGCTTAATATCACAGCATCAATTAATAGGTGCGGCGAAATATTCATCAGTTTAAAAGAGAAATAAGAAGAGTCATTATCTTTTCATCAATAAATCTATTAAACATTAAAAAAGAGGGGTTTATCCCTCTAAGTTTAGATAGACTGTCAATCATAGTCTATTTTAGTTTTTTAGATCCCTAAAAAAAAGTATTTTATTTAGCCAGAGCAAGAGAAGGCGCCTGCAAGAATATTTTTAAAAATTGGTGCTTGACCCAAGGCATACAAAAAGAAAGTTGATGATGCGAGAGTAATAGCTATTTTAGAAGCCCTGTTAACTTTCAAATTTGAGACTTTTGCAAATGCAGAGTTCATTTGTTCCTTAAATTATTTATTTTATAATAGCTACAAAAATTAAATATTCAGCATCAATATTTACCAAAGAATAATTTTATTTCTCCTTTTTCTCAGCTTGCATTTTTACTAGCTCAAATTCTTTTTTAGAAACTATTCTGATTTTGTATGCTAGATATCTTGTCTTCCACCATTTATTGATCAAAATAGTTACTCCTTCTAAATTTTGGGTACAAATATTGACCCATAGAATTTTAGTTTCAACTTCTTTTTATAATTCCCAACTTGTAGGTGAAGCCATTAAAAATCGCAAATGAAAAAATTTAATAAATTATGGGAAATGGTCCATAAGCTAAAACTTTTGTTTTTTAATAAGGGGATTTAGTTGAAGATATAGGGTTTTCATTAAGTGGTAATAAAAAATTTTAAACAAAAGATTTACATCACTTTCGCCTTCTAGGAAAGTATTACTTTAATTTTATAAAGAGTTTCATTTAAAAAATATCTCCGCAAAGAAGGGGCCAAAAATTGCCCCCTCTTGGTGAAACTCTTCCAAAGAAACACCATTAAAATCTTACTCTGAAAGTTGCAAAGTTAAACAAATTAACAAAATCAAGATTAACAATTTATACGGCCTTTTTAAAAGGGTTCATATTCCTTAAAAAGTTATTACTTTTGCGGGTAATCATTTTTCTATATCTTTGATTTATATCCAATATATACTTTCTAGCTTTCTTATCACTTTCAATTTTCTTTTTTCGAAGACGTAAAGCCCTTAAATCTTCTATGGAAATGAGGCCATCATCTTCATTATAATTTAAATTATCAAAATGCATCAGTTTAAGAAATTAAGTTTCTTCTTTAAGTGCAAGATTAACAACCTTATCTTTATTTGCAATAGAGATAATTAACCAACTTAACTCAAATTAGTTATTCAATTTTCAGAAAGCTATGAATTTAAGTATTAAAAATTTTCTAAAATCAAGAAAAACTTTTGATTGAATTAGATGGAACTTCTACAGATACAAATGATTCTCCATAATGAGATTCGGCTGATCTTATCAGTAACCAGTAAAAGAAATTTACTAAAGCTTTCTCCACGAGGATGTAGTAACTAATTTAAATAAACTCATCATTTTTGTAATAGCAATATAAAAATAAATTTATTACGCAATCGAGATATTTACCTCATAAAGCATAGTTGCATATTATTAATTAAGAAATTTGAACTCTCAGACTTTAGGCAGCGGACTAAATCCTCTAGGTTATTGGTTAATTGATTAAGATTATCTGATCATATTTTTGAGTTTTTTATTGTATAACTATGCTACAAAACTTTGTTATATCAATGGATTCAGTATTTTTGCTTATTGATATTTTCATTCTTGGAATAATATTATTATTGATGCATGAAGGCGGATTAATTTTGAAAAAAATAATTAAATTTTTTAAATTATTAAAGAGGAGAATTGATATTCTTAATGCAGAGGCTGAATTAAAATTTATACTTGAAAATCAATAATGGGATTCCCACATTGCCCCATTTGTTTCGTTCTAGCATTTGTTTCGTTTTTTATGGGAGTTACTCGTAGTTATATGTTCTTTATTCTTTTTAAGGAGTTCTCGAGAGCAGAATCTAATTTTAAATTGAAGTTTAGTTTCTATTAATTGTTGACATCTAAGTATAAATACTTTATAAATAGAGTGTAGTAAATACTACAAAATCGTCCGATCTACCATCTGATAGACCGCAGTACGACTCAAGCCATAGGACGGGGACTTGAGCAAGTTAAGGAGCTGCATCATGGTAAACATGTATTTTAATGGAAAGTCTTTCGTATATTGTAGAAAACAAGAAGAAAAGGTGATAAAGCTTACTTATAGAGGATCTATTTACTTAAAATAAGATTTCTAATTTCTTTTTAAAATAGTTGGATATTTATTGAAGTTTTTTTTAACTCAGTATTTATTTATACGTTATAAGAAAAACTTATTGTAAAGATATTTTTTGCCTATTTAAAAATTCATATATTCGTATATTTAGTAACGAGAAATTAATTTTAAAATAACTAATTTATAATTAGATTTCTAAAGGGTTATGCAACCTATTTCTGAAGAACTTTACAAAAAAATAGTTGAGAGTTCTAAAAAATGAGTAAGTTACTAATTGCTTTATTAGCTTTAGATATAGGCGTTAGTCTGTCTAAAGTTTTTATTTTTACCTAAAAATTTAAATTACTTAGCAAAAAAGAAGCAATTGTTTTCTAAAAAAGAGATATTTAATGGGTATTCTTTATTTGATGTAGTTATTTTATAAATTAAAAAATTAAACCAACAAAAGAACTACCTACAAGTAGTAACACCATTAAAAGGGCTATTAACTTTGCTAATCCCATAAAGATAAATCCGAATTTCCTGTAGATCTTTGCATCCAGTGAATTTTCCAAACATCATTTACTTTTTTAAAAATTGACGTAACTGTTGGTAAGTCATCATTAGGTGTCCCTTTATAAGTAAATTTAGAACCTAGTGTAAAAATGCACATTATTATATTTTCGCTTAAAAATTCGAATCGGTGAATCTTGGTAATTTCTGCCTTTTCTTGAACTATATCACCAGTAATCATTTGTGAGAATCCTTTTGCATCTATAGGATTACCACTAGGTCTTATGAATAAAAAATCTGGAGTCGCATTTTCAATAAAAAATAAAGCCATTTTTTTTGGATTAGCAAACTCATTTAATAATGAAATTATTATTTCTTTATCATTCATAAAAATTAAGGGACGTAACCCTTCCAGTTTAGATCTACTGTTTAGAATTTATAAATAGATAAATATAATTCTAAAAAAAATTCGTTAGGATGTTCGAAAGATTTAGATTTTAATATAAATCATGATCAATTCATTAAACAAATTATTGCCTGTTGGCAAAAAGGTCAAAAAATATTTGCCTTTCTTTATTGGTTTTAAATTACTTACATTTACTGGCTTTATTACTTATTTAATGAATCGCTAATTGATATAACCGTATCAATAAAGTTAAACAAAATTAAGATCTAATGAATAAACAAGAGCGAACCAAAAGATTTAAGTCTATGTCAAGTATGGAAAGACAAGAATTGATATTAAAGAAGATGAAAGAGAGAGGCATAGAGGTAGGAAGTGGAATTCCTAATAAAAAATACGATAGCAAAGAGGTTTATGAATTAATTCATATTGCGAATTGCTTCCCAGAATTAAGAAAGGGAAATAAAAATAATTAGGTTACTTTAATTAAGTTAATTATTTTGGTTCCCTTATTGCAGCAATAATTAATCCACCTATCAATCCGAGATTTATAAATACTGCTCTCTGATGGAAAGGGAATACATGAAAAATTATTGTTGTTGGAATAAGAAATAGTAATAAAAAGAATGCACCGATTTTTTGTTTTTTTCTCCAAATATAAAAAATCCAGAACCCAAGATAAGACATATAATTGCTCCAACTAAAAGAATAGATGAAATTGGTTCAGGAATGCCTTTTAAAGAAATATATTAAACTGTTCTTTCAAATTCATTTATTTTGCCTGGTATGGCTGAGATAAATATTGCTGAAATTAATATTCTTGAAAAAAAATCTAAAAAAGATTTGATACTTTTATTTTTCAAAAAAGAATTTTTCATAATCTTATTATAAGAAAAAAATTTTATGCGTTTGATAAATATTTAATTAGTCCGAAATACTTTTATAGTTTTCTCAAAGAGGTTTAGCTAAATTAATAGAAATCTTATAAAACTGGTTAATAGTAATTTATTAATTGTCTTTTTATGTTTATGAAATGATCAATCTAATTAAAATAAAAATGTTTAAAAAATTTCTTTTATCTTCTTTTTTACTTTTAATTTCGCTCATAACTATATATCCTTCAAAAAAAGAAAATACTAATTTTTTCGATTATTGTTATGCTTTAGAAAAAATAATTTCTAGAAATACGTTAGAAAAAAGTAAAAATCTATATAAGAATTTTAAGCCTTTAGCAAAAAATATTACTCTGTTTGGGACTAAAATAACAAAGGGTACTTTCGCTAATAGGATAATTGATCAATATAAAACTTCCAAAAAATTATTTATAATTGATTTTGTTCCAAATCAAATTTATTGTTTAGCAGGATATTGGATTGAGGTGGTAAGTCCAGAAAAATTTGAATCTATTTTCTTTAAGAAAACC
>QCCL01000009.1 GCA_003281255.1 Prochlorococcus sp. AG-347-L02 | reverse complement strand
ATTAAGAAAAAGTATTATTCTTGCTAGTAGGATACTGAATTCTTCTATGTCTAATTCTTTTCCACACATTCAAGAATGCTCTTTTTATTAGAAAAATTTCTCCTTTCGATAAATTACTATTATCTAGTTGCCCATCTTTTTTACGCGAATGGATAATAGTAGAAATTGTTTTCAAAGCTTCTTTATCAGATGCATTAATATTCATAGCTCTTAGTGCTGCCTCACATCCATCGGCAAGCATTAAAATAGCTGTTTCTTTAGACTGAGGAATGGGGCCTTTGTATCTAAAATAATATTCATTAATGTCGAGATTTTTTTCTTTAGCTTTTTGAAAAAAATATCCCATTTTAAGGGTACCTTGATGTTCAGGAATAAAATTAGCTATCAGTTTAGGTAGTCTATTTTTTCTTGCAAATTTCAATCCTTCATCAACGTGAGCCTGCAATACTTCTGCACTTTTAATAGGATCATCTAGTTCGTCATGCGGATTTTTTGAACCATCCTGATTTTCAATAAACCAATTAGGCGCATGTAATTTACCAACATCATGATATAAAGCTCCAGTTTTAATTAGATCAATATCACCACCAATCATTCTTGTTGCTTCCTCTGCTAAACCACATATAAGTAAGGTATGTTCAAAAGTACCAGGAGCTTCTAGAGACAATCTTCTAATTAGAGGTTTCTCCTTATCAGCCAATTCGAGCAATCTCGCTTTAGTTAATAATCCGAATATCGATTCAAAAATAGGAATAAATAAGATTGTAAAGAGCATAGCTATTGCCAATAGCAAGGAATCAGAAAATATATCCCCATTAGCTAAAACAAAATCTTGCTTATTAACTAAAGATATTTTATCTTTACCAATCAATATCCATTGACTCAAGAACGAGCCTATGGGGACAAAAATTGATAGTTGAAGTAACTGAGCTCTACTTCTTATTCTTCCTCCAAGAATAGATACTATTGAAGCACAAACTAATAAAATAAAAAATAAATTATTATTGATAACAATTTCTGGTTCAGGCCAAATAAGACTCGCTATTGATACCCAAGTTAAAGCTGTTATGCTTCCCATTCCTTGAGATATTATTAATGCCGGAGGAATTATCATAGATAATGGACTTATGGTTGAAGCTAAGGCTAATTTCGTAACTTGTACCGCTAAAAGAAGAGTAATTATTAAGAAAATCTGTCTTGATGAAATTGTGGGATTCTCTTTTTTTGAAACTAAAATCAAAACTCCTGAACTAATAAGTATTTCAGTAAATTTCAATAACCAAGAAAAAATATCTGCAATTTTTAAAGGTGAGATAAGAAGTAGTTTATAAGAAGAAATTATTGAAATTAAAATGCACACTAAAAAAATTATGAGATTATCTATTCTTGAAATTTTAATTGGTTGTTTGACTGGAACTTGGCTTCGCCTCCACAGATAAAACAATTTCTTTAAGGTAGTTGTGATGTTTTGCACAGAATATAGATAAATCTATTTGAATAATTTAGAATTATAGGCATGCTAGGTGTAAAAAGGAGATGTTTTTTTAAATGTCATTGAAATTAGACGGTAAAAAATTATCTCTTGAAATTGAAGAAAGATTAACTGATTATATCTCTAGTAATAAAAAAATCGCGAAAAGAGCTCCCGGTTTAGCTGTAATAAGAATAGGGGAAGACCCCGCGAGTGGCGTTTACGTTAAAAACAAGGAAAAAGCATGTTCAAGGATTGGAATAAAGAGCTTTATCTTTCATCTAAAAGATAGTGTAGATCAAAAAGAAGTTGAACAATTAATTATCAAACTTAATTCTGATAATGATATTGATGGAATGTTACTACAACTTCCCATCTCAAAGAAGTTTGACGAGCAAAAACTGATCAGCCATATTAATCCAAGCAAAGATGTAGATGGACTAAATGAGATAAATATCGGCAAACTAGTTAAGAATGAGCCTGCGATGAGATCATGCACACCAGCAGGAATTATTAATTTATTAAGATCTCAAAATATTACAATTGAGGGTAAGAAAATAGTTGTTATTGGAAGAAGTTTGCTTGTTGGGAAACCCCTATCGCTTATGTTGTTGAATCTAAATGGCACGGTAACAATTACTCACTCTAAAACATTAAATTTGAATAAAGTTTGTAGAGAAGCCGATATCCTAATTGCTGCTGCAGGAAAACCCAATCTTGTAGATTCGAGTTTTGTGAAAGAAGGAGCAGTAATTATTGATGTTGGAATACATAGATTAAAAAGTTCCGATAAAAATCAAACCAAATTATGTGGCGATGTATTATTAGAAGATGTCATTTCTAAAGTATTTGCTTACACACCTGTACCAGGAGGTGTTGGACCAATGACAGTAACAATGTTACTTGTAAATACTATTTTTAGCTGGCAAAAACAATTTGGTTTATCATCAACTCTTAATGACCTTTTGCCATAAACTCCAAGATGAAATTTTTTTTACTAAAGGTATAAAATGACTGAAGTTATAAATAATATTTCTGATTTTGAAAAATATCTTAAAAATACAAAAAAGGTTGTAGAAGAAGCACTTGATTTTTCCTTAGGACCTGAGAATCCAGAAATTTTAAGAGAATCAATGAGATATTCCCTCTTGGCTGGAGGGAAAAGAATTCGTCCAATTTTATGTTTAGCATCTTGCTCACTGGCTGGAGGAGATCCCTCTCTTGCAGTTCCTACTGCTGTAGCAATAGAAATGATTCATACAATGTCCTTAATTCATGATGATCTTCCAGCCATGGATAATGATGACTTGAGGAGAGGTAGGCCGACAAATCATAAAGTATATGGAGATGCATTAGCTATTCTTGCTGGCGATGCTTTATTAACAAGGGCCTTTGAGATGGTCTCTTTAAGAAGCCCTGGAGTCGATCCAAATAGATTATTAAATGTAGTTGGCGAATTATCTCTAGTTGCTGGTGCACCAGGCCTAGTTGGGGGACAAGTTGTTGATTTGGAATGCGAAGGCAAAGAAGTCAACCTTGAAACTCTCGAATATATTCATCTTCACAAGACTGGGGCTTTATTAAAGGCCTGCGTAAGAACAGGCGCTATGATTGCCGGAGCTAACGAAAACCTATTACAAGCTCTGACAACATATGCAGAGGGAATTGGTTTAGCCTTCCAAATAATAGATGATATTCTTGATTTAACTTCCAGCAGTGAAAAGCTTGGTAAAACTGCCGGCAAAGATCTTTTAGCTGACAAAACTACCTACCCTAAGTTACTTGGAATGGAGGAATCAAAGAAAAGAGCATTTGATTTAGTTGAAAAGGCAAAAAAAGCAATTAAACCTTGGGGTGCAGATGCAAAGTATCTAATATCGTTAGCCGACTTTATTACAAATAGAGACAGATAATTATTTTAAATTTATGTCTGAGTTTTTTTCCTTTTTTAATAATTCAGTTCTTTTCTGGAGCTTATTATCCTGTTTTCTTGCTCAATTTTTTAAAATTGCATTCAATTTCTTTTCAAATGGAGAGATTAGATTTGGAATTATGTTCGAAACGGGTGGTATGCCCTCAAGTCATTCCGCCTTAATAACTGGGGCTACATCTGGTATAGGTTATGAATTAGGATTTGATAGTTCAATATTCGCATTATCAGTTGCTGTAGCACTAATAGTCATGTATGACGCTAGCGGTGTTCGGAAATCAGCTGGGATTCAAGCTGCAGAAATTAATAAACTATCAAAAAAACTAGATGCTCAATCTGAATTAATGTTAAAAGAAACCCTTGGTCATACAAAAATTGAGGTCATAGTGGGGAGTTTTTTAGGACCATTAATCACTTTGCCTGGAATGTTTTTTTTAGGTTCTCCTCTCAAAATATTTGATTTGATAATAAATTAAGAATGTTTAGAAAAAGTAATTTGGGTGGCATCTATAAAGTTTTTTGCGACTTCTGGAGAACTTGGCAAATGTAAGTGAATCCAACTTGCATGTAATTTTTCATCAAAAAAGCCTTCATTTTTGTATTCAGTTTTCCAAGATTTAATTTTCCATGGGGAAGAAAGTTTCTTCTGATGCTCAGCTTTTCCAAAATCAAGTTCAGATAAATTATTTTCAATTTCCCAATAATGAAATTCATGTCCTCTAATTAATTGATTTTGTTTAATGATCGGAGTATCTTTTAAACCCTTAATGTATCTATAACCTAATGAAAGTTTACTTTTTTTTGATCCAAAAGGCAGTACGCCACTCATTTTATGATTATTACCATTTTCATCTTTTATAAAGTCTCCTAAAATCATCATGCCTCCGCACTCAGCATATATGAATCCATTTTTGCGGAATTTTCTTAACGAATTTAAGCTTTTTGTAGAGTTACTTATATGATCAGCATATTTTTCAGGGAAGCCCCCAGGAATAATTAAAGAAGAAGCCTCATTAGGTATTTCTTCATCATCATAAATACTCCATGAAATCAATGGTATGCCTATTTCACTCAAAAACTCCTTAGTTTCAGGATATTGAAAATGAAAGATTTTATCTTCTGCAATTGCGATAGGTTTACTGCTGTTTATTTTAAAATCTTCAAAATTGACAGAATTAAATATTTTCTTTTGAGGAGATTTCAGTAATTTAATAAGAGAAAACACATCAAGATTTCTTTCGGCAAAATTTGCAAAATATTCAACATCAATTTCTTTTCCATTATCCATTGGAGATATCAAACCTAAATTAGCTTTGTTTAAAGTTATTTTTGAATCAGATGGTAAAAAACCAAGAATTTGGATATCTTCATTTTTAAAAACTTCTTGGATTAATTTTTTATGTCTATCTGAATTAACGTTGTTAAATATAATTCCTGCTATTAACAATTCACTATCGAAATCTCTAAAACCTCGAATAGTCGCCAAAAGAGAAGCTACTTGACCTCTAGCATTAACAATAAAAATTATTGGAGCATTGAGAAGTTTGGATATATTAGCTGTGCTGGAAAATGTTGTTGCCCCTAATCCATCAAACAGACCCATTGCTCCTTCAATTAATGAGAATTCATATTTCAAAGAATGTTTAAAAAAACTTTCTTGAACCCATTCCTCACCACTTAAAAAAATATCTAAATTCCTACATATAGGTTGGCCAATAGAACTAAGTTGTTGTTGATCAAGATAATCTGGGCCAACCTTGAAAGTTTGTACCTTTATACCTTTTGAGAAGGCCCAACAAGATAGCAAAAGTGATAATGTAGTTTTCCCACTATCAGTTGAAGGAGAAGATATTACACAAGACATCTATTATTTATTAAAACCATTAAATATTTGAAGAGCTATCTTAATAGAATTTTCAAAAAGAGGACTGGTATTACCTCTACTACTTCCCAATAATTTACTAACATCAAACTCTGATGTAGAAAAAGAATTTGGAACAACTTGTTCTATTAATTCCATATCAGCCATCCCCCCTGCTTCAAGTCTCATACATTCCACTGATTCACAGCCAAGTATTACACAAGTGTTATTTTTTTGGACCTCACTAATTTTTGAAATCAGCCTCAATCCAATAACTTGCCCTAAATGAATACTTGGATTTCCCAAAGATAAGGGATTAATTGATGCATAAATTATTTCTCCATTAATTTTTTCAAACTCTATTTTTGTTGATTCTGCATCCCTTTCAACTCTTATAAAAGACCAACCAAGTTTATCGCAAATCCATGAAATCAAAAACAAAGCTTGAATCATATGATCTCCTGCAATATCAATGTCGATATCAGTAATATGATCTAAAATAGGTCTCCTCGAAGGCGGATCAAAAATCATTGCCAATGATTCCCTCCAATTTTTCAATCTAACCCAATTCAAATCATTAATAGCTTTATTTGAATTATTTAAATGATCTAAAACTTTTAAGCATCTTTGAGGCGACCCAAGAGCAGTATCAATTATTAACCTTAGACCATAATTAGCAAAATATTCGAAGATTTCAGGCGATTCGTCCAAGCTTCCATTCCACCACAACCATGAAGGTAATTCATCAATAGACAATTCATCAATTATTTTTAATCCTTTATTAGATATTGAGTCCGAGTCCCCCCTAATAACAATTAAATCCCCACATATAGGCTGCATAGCTGGAACATCACTTAATGGACAGTAAGCGGATACAAAAGTTTTGATATCTGAATTTTTATTTAATGTTGGAGCTAGAGTTATTAATCTTCTTGGATTTAATGTACTAATTGATGATTCAAAAAATTGTCCTCTAAAGTCTTCAAAGTCCTTATTAGATAAATTTTCCTTCAACAAATTCAATAATTCTTCACTATCAAGAGAAGTAGTTATAGGAAGTCCTTGATCTAATATAAATTTTTTAGCAACTTCAATTATCTCTGGACTTAAATTTCCAGTAATTGGTCCATTTACTAATCCTTTTTGAACCAAACATTGTTCTAGCCAAGCAGGCTGCCAGACCATTAATGTAAAAGTATTAGCTCCACTATTATCTTTATCTTCTGAAATCCATAATTTATTAAGATAATTAGAAATTTCCTGATAAGGCAGCTCTAACGGGGTTTGGAGTGTTAGTTGAGGTTTCATTTTTAAGGTCTACGCCAGAAAATATTATCTTTTGAAATTAATTGATCAGACTCAGGAGGTCCCCACGTCATAGATTCATAATTATAAATAGGTAACTTCCAAGGAGAATTTTCCATCAATTCTATTAATGGAGTATAAAGTTTCCAGGCTGCCTCTACTTCATCACTTCGAGTAAATAAGGTTGGGTCAGAAAGCATTGCATCAGCTAATAATCTTACATAGCCCTCATCTGAGGGCTCTCCAAATGATTCATCATAAGAAAATTCCATCTCAACAGGTCTTGATTTCATCCCAGAACCAGGAGACTTTACCTCAAATTTAAAAGTTGCACCCTCATTTGGCTGAATTCTAAGGATAAGTTGATTTGGGGCAGGATTTATTATTGTTGATTCAAATAAATGAACAGGAACGTCTTTAAAAGTCAAGACTATTTCTCCAAGTCTTTTAGGTAGTCTTTTACCTGTTCTCAAATAAAAAGGAACCCCTTGCCAACGCCAGTTATCAACGAAAACTTTTGTCGCAATATAAGTTTCTGTTGTACTATTGAAATTAACTCCATCTTCCTGCCTATATCCTTTGAGTCGATTTGAAATATTTCCTCCCTCTCCATATTGACCTCTTATGCAACAATTCCACGGTTCATTTTCGTCAGCAAGTTTTGAAGCTTGAAGAACCTTAGCTTTTTCATTTCTTATCGCTTCTGGTTCAAACCTTCCAGGAGGTTCCATAGCAGTAACAGCAAGCATTTGAGTCATATGATTTTGAAGCATATCCCTAAGAGCACCAGAGCTTTCGTAATAACCTGCTCTATCTTCAACACCCACTGTTTCAGATGAAGTAATTTGAACACTAGATATATAATTTCTGTTCCAGATTGGTTCAAAAATAGTATTAGCAAACCTCAAAACAAGAATATTCTGAACTGTCTCTTTACCTAAATAATGATCAATCCTATAAATCTGACTTTCTTCAGCGCAACTTTGAACGACCTTATTCAATTTTTTTGCACTTGAATAATCTCTTCCAAAAGGTTTTTCAATCACTAAACGACTTTTCTTAGGATCATCTAAAAGACCAGCTGCCTTAAGAGCTTTACATCCACTTGCATAGAAATTCGGAGATACTGACAAATAAAATGTTTTATTCCCATGAGTAGCTTGTGTTTTATCAATTTCATTTAATCTTCTAGAAAGCCTTACGACATGATCACTTTGTTGTAAGTCAACTGGTTCATAGAAAAGATAATTAGAAAATTGTTCCCACTCTCTTTCATTACCAGATATTTGATTTGATAGCTTTTCTCGCATCTTTTCTCTAAACTCACTATCAGACCAAGTTCGTCTGGCACAACCAACTATTCCAAATTCACAGGGAATTCTTCTTTGCAAATAGAGTTCAAATAAGGCTGGTATTAATTTTCTATGAGTAAGGTCTCCACTAGCACCAAATATTACTAAGCATTGTGGAGTTATGACTCTTTCCTGCCGTAAACCTAATCTTAGAGGATTACCTAAAGTTGAAGGCATATTTTTAGTATTCTTTATTTAAAATCCTCTTTTTTTCAAATATTAGCTACATATTGTGTCTAAACCAAAAAGTTTTTAGTAAGTGAAACTTAAATCTAAATATCAAATATTTAGTAAGTTTCTACGTGCCATCTTCCTGCTTTTTTTAGTTGAGGTCTTAATTCTGACCAGTTCAAACCTTTTTCTTCAGCGGCCTTAGTCATAGCTTCATCTATTCCAGGTTCCATGCCCTTTAATCCACAAAGATATATGTGTGTCCTTTCATCTTCAATCATGTTGAAAAGTTCATTGGCTGACTCTAAAACTCTGTCTTGAATGTACATTCTTCCACCTTTTGCATTTTGCTGCTCGCGACTAATAGCTTTGGTATATTTAAAATTATCTGGATTATCAGCAATATATCTTTGAAGATCTTCTTCGTATAATAAGTTAGCTGATTTAGGAGCACCCATAAATAACCAAGCTTTACCCTTGAAATTCCATTTATTTTTTTCTTTTTCAGTTGGTTCAAACATTCTTCTTAAATAAGCCCTCATTGGTGCTATTCCAGTTCCAGTGGCTAACATGACAATGTTTGCATCCTCCTCATCAGGTAGAAGCATTTCTTTACCTACTGGACCTGTTATTTTTACTTTGTCTCCAGGCTTAATATCACATAAATAAGTAGAGCAGACACCATTAATGGTTTCACCATCTTTTTCGTACTGAAGCTGTCTTACACAAAGAGAAACTGTATTTCCATTAAAGTTATCTCCATGTCTGGTACTAGCTATTGAGTACAGTCTTAATTTATGAGGTTTTCCATTTGCATCTTCCCCAGCAGGCATAATACCAATACTTTGACCTTCTACATAATTTAAAAATGGATCACTATCTTTAAGGTCGAAAGTTATGTGATTAACTCTGCCGATTGCCCCTTCTTTCAGAAGACTATAGTTTTCAATGACTGTTCCCTCATATGGTGTTTTAGGACGATAAATATTAACTGGAACATCTGCATGTTTTTTCTTAACTACTTTTGGAGCTTCTGTTTTTGGAGCTTCTGTTTTTGGAGCTTCTGTTTTTGGAGCTTCTGTTTTTAAAACAGCCACTTTTTTGGGTTCCACAGCTTTTGCCTCAGGTTTTTTTGTTTTAACTTCTTCAACAAATTTTAAAGCTCTTTTATTGAAAGTTGTGAGTATAAAATAAAAAACAGCTATTACTACTGGTATATGAGCTAATCCGCCTGCGATTACTTTTGCTTGTGAATACATTTTTAAGTTTTCTTTTATAAAAGATTATCAATTTGTAGTTTAATTTGTAGTGATTTCACAAAAATGGTTACGTTTTGAGATCGGAATAAATAAACAAAATTATTTTTATTTTTCAGTATTTGTTGTTTTTATCAGTATAGTTACACAGAAATAATTTTTTATTTGGTTAAAAAATTCATTTATGAATAATTCTCAAGAATCAGAAGATCATTCTAAAAACAATGATTACCGGACAATTGAGCAAACGATGGAAAAGCTTTCTGGAGGAACAAGAAGACTTGCTGCTCAACTTACAACCTCTGCGAGTTTTGATTCTTTGTGGAATGTTTTAACAGATTATGATCGACTAAATCTTTACATACCAAATTTACTTTCAAGCAAAAAAATATATCAAAAGAACAATAATGTTCACCTTAAGCAAGTTGGAGCTCAGGATTTTCTTGGTATGAAATTTTCAGCTGAAGTAACTATCGATTTGTTCGAAGATAAGGCGCTTGGCCTTTTAAAATTCAATTTAATTAAAGGAGATTTCAGGAAGTTTGAGGGTAGTTGGAAAATACAAAATATTAAAAATACTTCAAAAAATTCATTAATTTATGATCTTACTGTTCAGGGTTGTCAGTGGATGCCCATAGGGATGATAGAAAAAAGATTAAAAAAAGATCTGTCAGAAAATTTAATTGCCGTTGATAAGCAAGCTAAATCTTCAATAGAATAATTTGAAATTTTAAATTAATAGCCCCAAGGGGATTCGAACCCCTGTCGCCTCCGTGAAAGGGAGGTGTCCTAGGCCTCTAGACGATGGGGCCAGGAAAGTAGCAGAACAGCTTATTAAAAACTAAGAGTAAGGCTAGCCTTTCGTCAAGTATTGTTGCTCTTTGTTTTGTCCTTGCCACACAGGGACTGTGAAATGGAAGCAGGAACCTTCACCAATTTCAGATACGACCCATATTCTTCCTCCATGGACTTGTACTATCCTCCTACATACTGATAACCCTATGCCAAATCCTGAAGTGCCTTCAGAAGTCTGAGGGAGCCTAACTCTATCTAGAAAAATTCTTTTTTGTTCGCTCAAAGGAATGCCTGCACCTTTGTCACAAATTGTTATTTCTACCCATTGATTTGTCTTATGAATCATGGTGATTTTTATAGATCCAGAATCTTTAGAAAATTTAATAGCATTTTCAATTAAATTTAAAAATACTTGCCTCATTCTTCTTTGATCTGCAAATACACTTGGGAGGTCAGATGGAATATCAGTATCAACTTCAATATTCCTTAATCTCCAGAATTTTTCTAATTCGAGTATTACTTCAGCACTAATATTACCTAAATCAATTTTCTGAGGATTAAATAACGCTTCCCATTTAGTTGTTCCAACCTCTAAAAGATCCTGAGATAGGAGTTCAATCTCTTCAAGACGTCTTTTAATTACCTCCTGTAATTTTGAAATATCAATTTGTCCAAGTTTTTGACTTTGAACAGCCAAAGTAGCAGCAGTTAAAGGTGTTCTTAATTCATGCGCAACCATTCTTAATAATCTTTCCTGAGATTCTATTCTTTTTGTTAATGTCTCATTTTCTTGTCTTAAAACAAGAAGTTCGTCTTCCAATAGAAATTCTTTTTGAGTTCTTATTGAATCAATTTTGGATGGTTGTAAATTAATCCCGAGATTTTTTGTTAAGCCTTCCTGTGACCACCTTGGCAACCATTTTTGCAACTGTGAGAAAATATTACTTCCAGCAAATATTTGTTTTGGAGCTGGGGAAACCTTTATTAGAGCCGGAATAGCTACTAATCTATGTAACTCAAGTAATTCTGGCTGCTCTGTAGGTTCCGAGATCTGAAGAGATATCTCAAATTTACAATCATCTGATTCTAAATAAGCTATTAGGGACTTAATATCATTACTAGAAAGTTGATTTCTAGCTGCCACAAGTATTAATTTTAACTCTTTTTTATCATTCAAAAGAATTCCTCTGAAGTGTTGAAAAGCTGTTAATCCTTATAAACACCTTAAGATATTTTTTTTTATTTTACAGATAGGCTATTAAATAAATAGGACTTATTTATAAATGGTTGCTATTAATCCAAAGAAAAATTTACATTTTGGTGAAAACCCTCCTGAAATCAATTTAAATAGTAATTTAAAAAGGTGGTTTTCCAGGAATATTGGATTGTGGAAATCTAATAGAACTTATTTTCTCGATGAAGCACAAAAAACTTATAATTTAAGTATGAATATAAATATTCAAGCTCTCGAGAGTAAATCCGAATGGGAGTCGCATTATAAATTTACTTGGTACCCAGAAAAAAAATATAATTTCTTTGACGAAAATCCCCAGTATAAAGAACGAGGAGAAATGCATGCATTTTTAAAAGGACATCAACTTAAGAGGGAAGAATTTTATTTAAGTAATGATGAAGGTATTTCAAATATTAGGCAAGTCGACGAACACGAAATGATTTTTGAATCTTCTTACAAAGATTGGTATATACTTGAACACACAAGACTTGTAGATTCTGATAACTATAGATTTAGGGTTATATATTCATGGAACAAAAATAAGCTTAAAATAGTAGAGAATCATCACGAAATTAAAATTATTAAGTAACTTATTCCTATTGATTAATGTTAAAAGTAAAAGTGTTATCTTGTAGTAAATATTATTAGTTAATGAGTATTAATCTTTATTCAAAAAGAATTCTTAAATTGTTGGGTATTACATTTATTATACCCATCACACTTTTTGAGATTAATACAATTAATAAACATGTAAAAGCAGAAAAAAATTTAATTGCGGCTTCTGAAAAAGATCTTTTTCTATATCGGCAAATGGGTGCATCTTATCTTTGTATAGCTTCAAAAGCCGAAGTAGATTTTAAAAAAAGTCTTGCTATCGCGAGTGCTACTTTTACTCACGTAATAATTGGTAAGCATGGTGGGGCATTCCAAGAACTTGGGAATGAAAAACTTGACGAAAAAAGAATATATAATTCAGGTACATTTCAGATAGTAGGAAGTGCACTTAATATTTGTCCTGAAAACATTCCTAAGAACATTAAAAATGATTACGAAAAAAGGTTAAAGGAACTTGTGAAGAAAAACAAAAAATAAATTTGTTAATCATCTGAACATCGAGCTAACGGAACTTTCTTCATGTATTCTCCAAATTGCCTCACCCAACATATTTGCAACAGAAAGGACCTTTAACTGAGGGAAATTATCCTTAACTAGTACTGGGATACTGTTTGTCACAATAACTTGTTCGAATAAATCCTTAGCACATAGTCTTTCATAAGAAGGTGGAGAAAATACAGCATGTGAAGCGCATGCAAAAATTCTATTAGCTCCTTCTTTTTTTAATAGATTAGCTCCAGAACATATTGTTCCGCCAGTGTCTATCATGTCGTCTATGAGAATAGCCGTTTTACCTTTAACTTCTCCAATAACTGTTAAACTTTCAGCGATATTATGCGCAGATCTCCTTTTATCGATGATAGCCAACGGTGCATCCTTCATTAATTTTGCAAATGCTCTTGCTCTCGCCACCCCGCCTACATCAGGAGAGACTACAACTATTTCTTCTAAATCTAAAGTTTCTAGATAATCAATTAATACAGGTGAACCATAAATATGATCGCATGGTATATCAAAGTAGCCTTGTATTTGAGCCGAGTGCAAGTCCATAGCTAGAACTCTATCAACTCCTGATTTCTCTAGTAAATTAGCAGTTAATTTTGCAGTTATAGACTCTCTTCCTGAAGTCTTCCTATCTGCCCTTGCATATCCAAAATAGGGGATTACAGCCGTTATTTGCCTTGCAGACGCTCTCTTGCATGCGTCAACCATAATCATGAGCTCCATTAAACTATCGTTTACAGGAGCGCATGTAGGTTGTATGAGGAATACATCACAACCTCTAATAGATTGCTGAATCTGAACATAAAGTTCACCATCTGCAAATCTTTTAGATACTAAAGGTACATTTTCAATTCCTAAGTATGATGCAATTTCTTCAGCTAATTTAGGATTTGTTGTCCCACTTACTAACCTTAATCTACTATTAGTTAGATTAAAGTTAGATTCTTTACTCTGCATTGCCGTGATAAAACTTGTCACGAAATTTGCACCATAAAACTATATTCTTATCGTAGTCGTTTATGTGAATTTCGCAAAAGATAATGACTAGATTTTTTAAAAAGTCACATCAATTAAACAAAAAATTGTTGATTAAAAATTAAAATTTATATTTATTCAGAATCAAAAACCAGGAATAATATTTGTCAATAAAAAAAAATTTGTATATGGTTGAATTTAGAGACTTAAAAACACGTTAAGTGTAAAGAATCAAAATATATTTAAAACATGCCGATAGAGTCAATTATTGCAAGAAAATCATTAGGCGTACTTATGCATCCAACATGTATTCCAGGAGGAAGAGTATGTGGGACTTTTGGTAGAGGAGCTAAAGAGTGGATAAAAAAACTTCATAAGCATGGAATTGAATACTGGCAATTTTTACCTCTTACACCTACTGACTCTACAGGTTCTCCATATAGTTCCCCATCTAGTTTTGCACTAAACCCATGGTTTTTGGATATAGATGATTTAATCGAAAAAGGTTTTATCTTAATTTCAAATCAAGAAACTCTAGGCCCAACAAATCAGAATAAAGATCATTTTGATTTTGATATTGCGGATGACTTAACAAAGAAATTAGGTCTCCTCCTTTTGCAAGGTTGGAGTTCACAATCTGAAGAAAGAAAAAATAATTTTAACAAATGGGTCAGTAGGAATTCTTGGGTTGAAGATTATGCAACATTTGTTGTTATCAGAGAGGAATTTAATATGTTGCCTTGGTGGGAATGGCCTCAAGAATTTAAACTAAAAAACAACAAGTTCTTAAAATCATGGATTAAAAGAAAAAGTGAAGAGATACTTATTAAAAAATTAATACAGTGGCATCTTGACGAGCAATGGATCGTCATTAAAAACTTTGCAAAATCGAGAAATATTAAGCTAATAGGAGATTTGCCTTTTTATGTCTCCAGAGATAGCGCCGACGTATGGAGTAATAAATCATTATTTTCGATTTTTAAAAATGGAGATTTAATCTTTCAAAGTGGTGTTCCACCTGATTATTTTTCATCCACAGGACAATTATGGGGTACCCCAACTTACTTTTGGTCAAAACATAAGAGGACTAATTTCGAATGGTGGAGAAAAAGATTTCAAAGACAATTTGAGCTTGTGGACATATTGAGATTTGATCATTTCAGGGGTTTAGCGGGTTACTGGAGAGTTAATGGAAGTTCTAAATCGGCAATTATAGGGAAATGGATAAATTCTCCAGGTAGATCCCTATTAAAAAAAGTGAAAAAGGATCTAGGAAGACTACCAATTATTGCAGAGGATCTGGGAGTAATAACCGCAGATGTAGAGAAATTAAGGAAAAATTTCGAACTGCCTGGCATGAAAATATTACAATTCGCTTTTGATGGAAATCAAGATAATCCTTATTTACCTAAGAATATTGAAGGAAAAAATTGGGTTGTTTATACAGGCACTCACGATAACTCTACTTCAGTTTCTTGGTGGAATTATTTAGATTATGAATCCAAAAAAAGAATAAAAGATGAGTATAAATTTTCAGAAAATCCTTCTTGGGATTTAATAGAAATTGGCATGAAAACAAATGCTAATCTTTTTATCGCTCCATTACAAGATCTATTATCTCTAGACGATTCAAGTAGATTAAACAAACCTGGCACCACAAAAAATAACTGGAAATGGAAATTAAATCGTCCTTTAGATGAAATAGAAGATAATGTAAGAATGTTTAGTGAGCTAGGAAATAATTTTGGGAGAACTCTAAAGTAGGATTTATTAAAAATTACTTATCAATCTTTTGATTTTCAATATTTTGAATCTCTATAACATTTACATTAAAAATAAAGTATCTCTTTAATATAAATATAGTTAGAACTAATATAAAAAAATACAAAAGACTTCCTTGCCATGTATTGATAAGATCGAATTTCCTGAACAGAAAATCCTTTTCCTCTTTCTTTAATATTTTTCTTTCCTTAACTGCTAACTTTAATAGTGTATTTTTTTTTAATACTAAGCATTCCTCTAATTTAATTAATATAGATCTTATAAAAGGGTACTCTGGCCTAATATTTTTATTATTATTTTCAATAGAGTTTATTATTCTTTCGGGAATTTTTGAAATGTATGACAATTCTTTAATCGTAAGGTTTTGTTCTATTCTTGCTTCTTTTACTAACTTTGCAATTTCTACATATTGTTCAACCAATCCAGGACTAAAGTCTTTATTTTTTTCAGATTTTTTGGTAAATAAAAAAAGATTTTTCAAAATATTCATTTAATCTTCCAAAGATAAATAATCCTTTTAATTCTCATTTTTAAAACAGCATCTCTAATTCTAATCGTATTAAATCATAAGTAAGTTAATTAGATATAAAAATAAAAACTAAACTGTAGAAATAATATTTTGCACTGCACTTTTTGCAATATTCATAGGGCTAAAAGTATCTCTAATTAAAGCTAAGAGTTTTTTCGCATCAGTAAATTCTAATTTATCATCCTTTATAAGACTTAAAAGGAGATTCTTCCTAACTTCGGATCCTTTTTTACTGACAAATAATTTCAATCCTGCATTAGCAACTGGTATGAGATCTGAATTAATATTATCTGAATCTTTAAATAAGATGTTTAACAAACTTTCAACTTTTTCAATTTGAATTTGACCTTTTTTATCAAAAACGACCTCTAAAAGGATTTCTAAAATCTCTTCAGAATTATCGGTAAGTAGTTTTTTAGCAATATATGGATAAGCAATTTTTAAAATTTTGAATTCAGGATCTAATCTTAGTGCTAAACCTTCTTGGCTAACAACTGCTCTTATTATTAAGGCAAACCTACTGGGGACTCTAAAAGGATAAGAATACATTAGCTTTGAGAATTTATCCGTAACATTTTTAAGATTAAAATTACCAACCTCAGCCCCTAGAGATCCTCCAAGAACTTCTTTTAATGGTTCAACAAGTTTTTGAAGATCTTGTTCTTCGGTTAAAAAACCTAATTTCTGAAAATCTTCTGCCAGGAGATAATATTCTTCGTTTATTATGTGAACAATTGCTTTTATAAGAGTAAGTCTATCTGAATTTGTAATAGTATCCATCATTCCGAAATCAACATAAGCTAAATTCCCACAATCTGAATTACCGCCTTTGAGAGCAAACATATTTCCTGGATGTGGGTCAGCATGAAAATATCCAAATTCAAATAATTGCTGCAGTCCACTGATGACACATGTTTTTATAAAAGAGGCAGGAATTAAGTTATTTTCCTCTAGTAAAGCTCGATCTCTTAACTTAACTCCATCAATCCAAGAGGTTGTGATAATCCTTTTAGATGAAAACTGTTTTTCTAATTTAGGAATAAAAATATTTGGGTTTTCTTTGAATAAATTTGCAAATTTCAAAGCATTTTCAGCCTCTTTTTGGTAGTCAATTTCATTAAAAAGTGCCTTTCCAAATTCATCTATTATTTCTCCAATTCCAACACCTATATTTAATGGCAAGATTGGTGATAAAAAAGTTCCTAAAAACCTCAAGATCACAACATCCCTTCTTATGAGAAAGTATAAATTTGGCCGCTGTACTTTAACAGCTAAATATGAATTATTTATTTTTGCTTTATAAACTTGACCTAAGCTTGCTGAAGCAATAGGTCTATCTGGAAACTCTTCAAATAATTCATTAGCAGGGGATCCAAGTTCCTCTTCAATAATTTTTAAAGCAATTTTGTGATCAAATGCTGGGAGATTATCTTGTAAGTTTGTAAGTTCGGTAAGCCAATCTTGTCTAACAAGATCTGGTCTAGTTGAGAGTGCTTGACCTAATTTGATAAAACAAGGGCCTAAATCTGTTATTACATCAAAAAGATATTTAGAGAGATTTTTTTGTATATTTTTATTTTTACTGTTACCTTGAAAAAGTATTCTTAAAAAAAGAAAAATAAAAGTTAAAAGGATATATAAAACTCTTGGTATAAAAATCCATGGTCTCAAAATCAACCAAAGTAAGTCATCTTTTGCAGAATATTTCGAATAAGATCTTTTCATTAAAGTTAAAAAATATCAAAAAAGATTACCACTTAGCCCATTCTATATATGTCAATAATACTTTATGAGCATTTCATCTTTTCTAACTAAAAAGTTTTTAAAGTCTTTATTCTTTCCCGCTCATAACAGAGGGGCAGCTTTACCAAAGAAATTAGTGAAGTTATTAAAAAATCCGCCTGGGTATTGGGACTTGCCCGAACTACCAGAAATAGGTTCACCATTATCCCAGAGCGGATTAATTGCTAAATCTCAAAGAGAATTTTCTGACAAATTTGGGGCTAAAGGATGTTTTTTTGGAGTTAATGGAGCTTCGGGATTAATACAATCAGCAGTTGTTGCAATGGCAAATCCAGGCGAAAATATCCTGATGCCTAGAAATGTTCATATAAGTGTTATAAAAATCTGTGCGATGCAAAATATAAATCCAATCTTTTTTGACCTAGAATTTTCAACCGGAACGGGGCATTACAAACCAATTACAAAAATTTGGTTGGAAAATATATTTAAAAAATTAAATTTTAATGAGAATAAAATTGCAGGCGTAATTCTCGTAAATCCCACTTATCATGGTTATGCCGGAGATTTAGAGCCTTTAATAGATTGTTGTCATCAAAAAAATTTACCTGTTTTAGTTGATGAAGCCCATGGTTCATATTTCCTTTTTTGTGAAAACCTTAATTTACCAAAACCGGCCTTATCATCAAATGCTGATTTAGTCGTTAATTCATTGCATAAATCGCTCAATGGATTAACTCAAACGGCGGTACTTTGGTACAAAGGGAATCTAATAAATGAAGGTGATTTAATCAAAAGCATTAATTTGTTGCAAACTACTAGTCCAAGTTCCTTATTACTTTCTTCTTGTGAAGAGTCTATTAGGGACTGGCTTAACAAAAAAAGTTTATCAAAATATCAAAAAAGAATTTTAGAAGCAAAAAGTATTTATAAAAAATTAATTCAAAAAAATATTCCTCTCATAGAAACTCAAGACCCCTTAAAAATTGTAGTAAATACCTCTAAAGCTGGGATTGATGGTTTTACTGCTGATAACTTTTTTTATAGAAATGGCCTTATTGCAGAATTGCCAGAAATGATGACTCTCACTTTTTGCTTAGGATTTGGAAATCAAAAAGACTTTCTTAAGTTATTTGAAAAATTATGGAAAAAATTACTATTAAATTCTAAAACATCAAAAAGTTTTGAAGTGCTCAAATCGCCCTTTAAATTAGTTCAAGCTCCCGAAATCGAAATTGGAATTGCTTGGAGAAATAATACTCGGAGTATTTCTTTCTCACAATCATTAAATAAAATATCTGGAGATATTATTTGCCCTTATCCTCCTGGGATACCTCTTCTCATTCCTGGTGAAAAAATTGATATAGATAGGTTTAATTGGATAAATAATCAAAGTTTATACAATAAAGATCTGGTAAATTTTAATATAAGAGTCATAGAAACATAGCAATTTAATATGAGATTAAGAAGCGGATTACTTATAGGAATTTTTGGTTTAATTGTTGTTCTGATGGGAGGATGGTTTTTTACGTTGGCAACTGCGTTGCTTACATATCTAGCATTATTAGAATTTTTTAGAATGGCAGAATTTAAAGGAATAAGACCAGCTACAAAAACCACATTATTTTCATCCTTTATTATTATAATTTCTACTTATCTTGAGACTATTGGTGTGTTTGAAGGAGAAATTTCAAATTCAATTTTGCCAATCTGTTCAGTTGGAATATGCACTTGGTTACTTTTGCAACCAAAGCCTGGGACAATTTCAGATATTGCAGCCTCTATTTTTGGTTTATTCTATTTAGGTTTTTTACCTAGTTACTGGATTAAGTTAAGGGGATTAGATTCAGTGATAATAAGTTCTAATCAGGGTTTTATTTCGTTTGAGAACTTATCAAATACTACAGGTCTTCATTTAACTTTAACTTCTTGTTTTTTAATTGTAGCTAGTGATATTGGTTCTTATTTCATTGGGAAGTCATTTGGCAAAACATCTCTATCTCCAATATCTCCGAGCAAAACTATAGAAGGTTTAATTGGAGGAATATCCTGTTCAACTTTATTAGCAATATTTTTCGCATTTTTAATGAATTGGGAAAATCCATTATTTGTTGGAATAATATATGGAATTTCAATTTCTCTTATGGCATTAGTTGGAGATTTAATTGAATCTATGATGAAGAGAGATGCAAAAATAAAAGATTCGGGAACTTTTTTACCGGGACATGGAGGGATTCTTGACAGAATTGACAGTTACATATTTACTCCATCTGTTATGTATTATATTTTTATAATTCTAAAATATCTAAATTAATTAAAAAATCTTCTATTCCAAAAAATAATCTTGGATAATTTTACTAGATAATGATGGTAGATCTATATGTGGAAGATGACCGCAATTTTGTAAACCTACAAAATTTAATTTTTTTATATTTCTTATATTTTTAATCTCTTTTTTTCCAAGAATTCGATCATTTTCTCCACATAATGTTTTGATTGGGATATTTTGGATATATTTTTGAGTCCCTGCAAACCCTCCACTTTTTGCGAATGATGCAAGTGAATTCCTCCATCCTTTACAACCTAGATGAATTGAAGCAATTTGCTCTTCCATAATACCAACACATTCATCTGGAAAAGCAAATGCTTGCCTACAAAGACTTTTCCTGACCTGAGGCAATCCAAGAAATGAGGCGCCAATTTGGTTGAGAGGGAAAGGGATACTCTTAGGTTCTCCAAACAATCCAGCGGGGGACAAAAGGACAATTTTATCAATAGAATCAGGAATTTCAAAAGCAAGTTTTAAAGCTGTTGAGCCTCCCATAGAGGCACCAATAATTTTTAGATTCTTTGTAATCTTTAAAGTTTTAAGGAGATCAATTAAATGTGAAATTATTTTCGAGGAATTGTATTCTGATGTTACGCATCTGGGACTAAAACCAAAACCCAGCAGATCAGGAACAATTACTTGAAAATTTTTTTTTAGTGATTTATATATTCTCCTGAATTCTAAAAAACTACTATCAAAGCCATGCAGAAGAAGTATAGGTTGACCTTTCCCTCCCATAACTACTGGGAACTTTAAAGAATTCCAGTTTTGGTTGAGTTTTATCCACTTAACATCATTTGCCAAATAAAGACCTAAAGGGTCTAATAGTGACAATTTGGCACTTTCAAAAAATTCTGCATTTAAATCACTTAATTGTTCAAAATTGTTTTTAGTCAAAAAATGTTTATATTTTAATTTTTTGTTGTTCAAAATTTGAAATGACCTCTTGTATATCCCGTTTATTAATTTCAAAAGGCAAAAAGTGAATTTCAGATTTTTCTCGACAAGTAAAATCAGCAATTTTCTCTAAATTATTATTTTCAAAAACGTTTATTCCAAGTTGTCCAATAGTAGTTGGCAAATTCAATTCTTTCATAAGTACAAATAATTGTTTGATTGATTGATCAGCTAATTTATTATTATTTTTCATTTCTTCTAATCTTAATTGCAATAATAATCCAACCCCAACAATCTCACCATGTAAGAATTTATTAGGGGTGATTATCTGAGTAATTGCATTATGAATAGCATGTGCAGCTGCAGTCCTACACTTTTCTCCACCAATACCACCAACTAATCCTGCTGTAAGTCCACACGCCTCAATAGTATTTCGCCAAGAAGGATTATTTTCAAATTGAGCCTTAAACGCTTTTTCTCCATCTATTAATAGTTGATCCCTTAAAACTCTTGAAATCTGAATAGCTTGTTGAACAAGACCGTCATCTATCGTTGAACTTGCTATTGAGGATTCGTACCATTTTGCCAAGGCATCTGCTATTCCACTTGCAAGTGTTCTTGATGGAGCTGTTTGAATAAATTTATGATCATAAACTAGTATTTTCGGACAAGATCTTAATTCGACATCCTTTATAAATTGACCATCCTTTGTATATATATTTGATAAGGCTGTCCAACCTGCACATGTAGAGGCGCTAAGGGGGACTGTAATACAAGGGATATTAAGAGAATCGGCTATATATTTTCCAGAGTCTAGAACTTTGCCACCTCCAGCTGCGATAACAGAATCATTCTTGTTATTTGAAATAATATTCTTAACTCTTAAAATGTCATCGTAACAACAATCAAATTGTAAATTAGCAGAACTTACGTTAAGATTTTGATTTTTTAAATCACTAAAAATATTATTTCTAAGATCATTTGTTTGAATCCCTCTACCTAGAATTAATGGAGTTTTAGTTAGTTTAGTAATATGAGGTATAGATTTTTCCCAAGCAAAATTTCCCCTGTATATAGTTTCTGGAGAGATTGACTGCATATTTACTTTGAAAGATTAGAAGTTAGCACCTGCTAGCTCTTGAGAAGATTCTTCAGAAGAAATATTTATTGTAACTTTTTTATTATCATCTATATCAACTAGAGCATTATCTCCATCTTTTATTCTTCCAGAAAGAACTTCTTCAGCCAAACTATCTTCGAGTAAACGCATAACCGCCCTTCTTAAAGGTCTTGCTCCGTATGAAGGATTATAACCTTCTTCAACAAGTCTTTCTTTGAAAGCATCGGTAACATTTAATTTAATGCCTTTATCTTTTAATCGGACAAAAACTTCTTGCAACATTATTTCAGCAATTTCTTTAACTTCATTTTTAGTTAATTGTCTGAATACAATTATTTCATCAAGTCTATTTAAAAATTCAGGCCTAAAGTATTGTTTAAGTTCTTCATTAACTAATGATTTAATTCTATTATATTGGCTATCTTCAACCGAATCACCTGAAAATTCGAATCCTAATCCACCTCCACCTTTCTCGATTACTTTTGAACCGATATTAGAGGTCATTATTAATAATGTATTTTTGAAATCTACGGTTCTTCCTTTGGAGTCAGTTAATCTTCCGTCTTCAAGTAATTGCAATAATAAGTTGAAAACATCTGGATGTGCTTTTTCAACTTCATCAAATAAAACAACGGTATAGGGACGTCTTCTAACGGCCTCAGTAAGCTGGCCACCTTCATTAAAACCTACATACCCAGGAGGCGATCCTATAAGTTTACTAACTGTATGCCTTTCCATAAATTCTGACATATCTAATCTGATCATGGCTTCTTCACTACCGAAGAAATATGAAGCTAATGATTTAGTCAATTCAGTTTTCCCAACACCAGTAGGACCAGAGAAGATAAAACTTGCGATAGGTCTATTAGGATTTTTTAATCCAACTCTTGCTCTTCTTATAGCTCTTGAAACAGCCTTTACAGCTTCATCTTGTCCAATAAGCCTTTGGTGAAGTGTTTCCTCCATATTAAGAAGCTTAACTGATTCAGTTTCTGTTAATTTTTGAACAGGAACACCTGTCCATGAAGCTACAATATGTGCTACATCTTCTTCACAAACAAGAGGGCTTTGTAAAAGTTTTGAATCACTTTTCAAAGAATTATCAGCATCAGATTGATCTCCAGTTGTAGATTGTTTTTTATTGTCCAAAACCTCTTTAATTTTTGCAGACAATTCCATCTCTTTTTCACGCAATTGGCCAGCTTGATCGAAATTTTGGTCTCTAACAGATTCTTCTTTCTGTTTTTGGACTTGTCTTAGTTCTTTATCTATTTGTTTTGCTTCAGGCGGCAGTTTAGAGTTAATTAAACGAACTCTACTTCCAGCTTCGTCGATGAGATCAATAGCCTTATCAGGTAAAAATCTATCAGATATATAACGATCCCCTAAATGAGCGGCGGCCTCTAGCGCATCATCAGTAATTTTTAGACGATGATGTTGTTCGTAACGCTCTCTAAGACCTTTTAAAATTTCAATTGTATCTTCTATGGATGGCTCCCCTACCATTACAGGCTGGAATCTTCTTTCTAGAGCAGCATCTCTCTCAATATGTTTTCTATATTCATCTAGAGTTGTTGCTCCAATACATTGAAGTTCCCCTCTAGCTAATGCAGGTTTGAGTATATTTGCGGCATCTATAGCTCCTTCAGCAGCCCCAGCACCAATTAAGGTATGCACTTCATCTATAACAAGAATGACGTTACCTGCTGATTTAATTTCTTCCATTATTTTTTTTAACCTTTCTTCAAATTCACCTCTATATTTTGTTCCTGCTACCAAAAGACCTATATCAAGGGTCAAAACTCTTTTATCTTCAAGTATGTCTGGAATATCCCCAGTTTGTATTCTTTGAGCTAAACCTTCTGCGATAGCTGTTTTACCTACACCTGGCTCCCCAATAAGCACAGGATTATTTTTTGTCCTCCTACCTAGTATTTGAACTACACGATCTATTTCTGAATGGCGGCCAACAACAGGGTCTAACTTTGATTCACTTGCTAATTTTGTCAAATTCGTTCCGAATTCATCAAGAGTAGCAGTTTTTAAGTTGCCCTTGGTTGTACTAGCTCCTGTGCCAACTTCGGCTGTTTCACCTAGCATCCTTATAACTTGGGTTCTAACTTTTGTAAGATCAATATTAAGATTTTCAAGAACTCTTGCAGCCACACCTTCACCTTCTCGTATCAAACCTAACAATAAATGTTCTGTACCAATGTAATTGTGGCCAAGTTGACGAGCCTCTTCTAATGAAAGTTCTAAAACTCTTTTAGCCCTAGGAGTAAAAGGTATTTCTACGGCTACAAACCCTGAACCTCTACCTATTATCTTTTCCACCTCTATTCTTGAATCTTTTAAATTAACTCCAAGTGATTTAAGTACTTTTGCTGCGACCCCAGTTCCTTCTCCAATTAACCCTAAAAGAATTTGTTCAGTTCCAACAAAATTATGACCAAGTCTTCTAGCTTCCTCTTGAGCAAGCATAATGACTTTTATAGCCTTTTCTGTAAATCTTTCAAACATTAGAAGATTAAATTCCTACTAATAACCTACCAGTAATATGTCAATTTTGTGTTCATAATGAGCTTTTGTGAATACCTAAAAGTATAATTTATCAAATTAAATTGAACATTTTTAGTGATATAACAAGAAATTATAGTAATTTCAACGATTCTGGTTATCCGAACAAATAAATTTTTACATTATTTAGTTGTTAATTTTTTTTCTTTTAAAAGAGCATGTGAACCATCTTTATAATAATTTTTTCTTATTCCTACAGTAGAAAAATCAAAGCGACTATAAAATCTTTCAGCAGTAACATTGCCCTGAGAAACCTCCAATAGTATTTTTTTAAGTTTTAATTTTTCACATTTTTTTATTAAATAGCTCATAAGATATGATCCAAAACCCTTTTTCCTAAATTTATTATTTACAACAAAATAATTTATTTGAGCTTCATCAAAAACAATCTGAAAAACACATATTCCAATGACTAAATTTTTAATTAATAATCCAAAGATATTTGTACCTTCTTTTTTGAATTCGTTAGCCCATTGTTTTTTGCTCCATAAGGAAATCGTATTTGAATCTAATTCATAACATAAATCAATATCTTTCTCATTTATTTGTTTGATAGATATCATCTTATTATGTATGTATATTTAAAAAGTTCAAATCTAGAGTCATTATAAAATATGACAGTTTTGGCAAAACTTTATTTAAAGTTCTCCCATGGAAGAAAAACAATCTTTTTTAAAACAGAAAATTGACTTGGAAAGTCCTAATAAAAATATCGTACCAATTACTACATCAATTGGAGGAGATGGGAAATTGTCAGTTGGTGGTTGTTCTATTGAAGAGTTAGTTAAAAAATATGATTCTCCTCTTTATATATTGGATGAAATCACTTTAAGAAAATCTTGTAGAGCTTATAAAAAAGCATTAGAAAAATATTACCCAGGGGAATCTATCCCTATTTATGCTTCCAAGGCAAATAGCTCTATATTCATGAGTAATCTTGTTTCTTCAGAAGGTTTAGGACTTGATGCAGTGTCTGAGGGAGAATTATTAACGGCTCTAAAGGGTGGGGTACCAAATGAAAAAATTGTTTTTCATGGGAATAACAAATCTGACAAAGAAATTGATTTCGCAATTAGAAATAACATCAAAATAATTGTTGATAATGACTATGATTTAAAAAGATTAGAGGAAGTATCAAATTCATTAAATCATGACTTAGAAATAATGATTCGCTTTACTCCTGGAATCGAATGTCATACACATGAATACATAAGAACAGGTTCATTTGATAGCAAATTTGGTTTTGGAATCGAATATTTGAATAATTTATTTGCAAGCATAAGAGAAACTAAGCATTTAAAATTAAAAGGAATACATGCTCATATTGGTTCCCAGATCTTTGAACTAGAGCCTCATAAGGATCTAGGTGAAATAATGGTAAAGGTTATTTTAGAAGCCAAAAAGTTTGGCCATAATATTAAAGAACTTAATGTTGGTGGAGGTTTAGGCATTAAATATACAATAAATGACGATCCGCCTTCTATCGATGAATGGGTTAAAACAATTTCCAACTCAGTTGTTAAAGCTTGTAAAAAACACAATTTAGATCTTCCAAAATTGATGTGTGAACCGGGAAGATCTATCGTATCTACAGCAGGCATAACAATTTACAAAATCGGGGCTTTTAAAGAAATTCCTGGAATCAGAACTTATTTGTCTGTTGATGGCGGAATGAGTGATAATCCAAGGCCAATAACATATCAGTCAAATTACTCTGCATGTTTGGTAAAAAACCCCTTTAATATTAACTCTAAAAACAAATATACAATTGCTGGCAAACACTGCGAATCGGGAGATGTGTTGTTTAAGGAGATAGAACTAGCAAATTGCGAAACAGGAGATCTCATATGTGTCTTTGGTACTGGTGCTTACAATAATTCAATGAGTTCTAACTACAACAGAATTCCTAGACCCGCAGCCCTTTTAGTTTGTAATGGAGAAGCAGAGATTATTCAAAAAAGAGAAAGTCCAATTGATCTTTTAAAATATGATGTTTTGCCTGATCGCTTTATTAAATAAAATTAGGTAAATTTAAATTAATTCAGTTTTTAGTGTGAATTTTTGGGGAATTATAAATTTAAAGCTTTTATTGGACGTCTTATTTGCTGTTGGTTTCGGACTTTTATTATTCTCTAGAGTAAAAGAACAACGGACATTATGGCTTCTAAGAGGATATTTGTTTTTAGTATCAACCGCATGGTTTATTCAAAGATATGCATACTTACCACTAACATCAAAATTAATAGATGCTGTAGTTCTCGCTTGCTCTCTCTCATTAGCGATCCTTTGGCAAGGAGAGTTAAGAAGATTAATGGAACTACTAGGCACTGGGAGGCTAGCTGTATTGCTTGGAAATCCACCGAAGGAATTTAGAGCTACTTCAACTACTATTACTCAGTTAGTTGATACTGCAGGTAAACTCTCTCAAAATAGAAGAGGGGCTTTAATCGTTGTAGATTTGGGGAGTGATTTAAGACCTGAAGATTTTTTATATTCAGGTACTAATATTGAGGCACAATTATCAACTGACCTTTTAATAAATCTTTTTGCAACAGATACGCCTTTACATGATGGAGCAGTTCTTGTAAAAGGGAATAAAATAATTTCCGCTGGCGTAATACTTCCACTCTCAAGACAAGGGATAAGTAGATACGGCACAAGACATTTAGCAGCATTAGGAATTACAGAAAGATTTGACAGATGTATTTGTATTGTTGTTTCTGAAGAAACAGGTACGTTATCATTAGCAAGCCAAGGCAAACTTGAAAGGCCGATAACCAGTAGCAGGTTACAAGAACTTCTTGCAAAATTGATTGGTAATCAAAACTCTATGGGAGCGAATAAAGCATCTTTAAGTAAAAATGTCTTATCCCAAAAGACAGACTCAGGTGATAATATCATCAGTGATATTAATAAAAAAGATTCAGAAAAATCAGAAATTTTTATTAACAAAAAGGATTAACTAATGAGTTTAGAAAAAGTAATAGACGATAAAATTAGTGACTTATTAATGAAAATAGATAAGCAAAAATTGCCTAAACATGTAGCAATAATTATGGACGGTAATGGGAGATGGGCCACTAGAAAAGGTTTACCCCGATCATTTGGACATAAACAGGGCGTTAGTGTATTAAAAAAAATTCTCAAAGTTGCAAAAAATTTAGGTTGTAAAGTAATTACTGTTTATGCTTTTTCAACTGAGAATTGGACAAGACCAACAAAAGAAGTTGATTTTCTTATAAATCTTTTTAGCGAAGTTTTAAAAAACGAAATTAAAGAGATACATGAAGAATCAACTAAAATAAAATTTATTGGAGATTTAACTCCTTTCCCAAAAAATTTAAAAGAAATTATCTCTAGCTCAGAATCACTTACTAAAAACAACAATAAATTTTTATTCAATGTTTGTGTTAATTACGGAGGTAGACAAGAAATAGTAAAAGTTGCAAAAGAACTAGCATTAAAATCTTCTGCTGGGGAAATAAAACCAAGTGAAATTAATGAAGAATTATTTAATTCAGAGCTTTTAACTGGAGGCATTAAGGATCCAGAATTATTAATAAGAACTAGTGGCGAAAAAAGGATAAGTAATTTTTTATTATGGCAATTAGCATATTCAGAAATTTATATATCTGACGTACTTTGGCCAGATTTCAATGAGCATGAATTTCTTAAAGCAATAATTGATTACCAATCAAGAAATAGACGTTTCGGCGGTATAGAATCATTACCAAATGAATCTTTTGAAGATTCTCAATATTTTTCCTAATAAAAATGGCTAATTCTAATAATCAGTTATTAAAAGAAATTAGGTTTGATTGGAATAAAGAGGAGATATTGGAAATACTTAATATGCCTCTTATTGATTTAATGTGGGAATCACAAACAATTCACAGGAAATTCAACAAATACAACATTCAATTAGCATCATTGTTCAGCGTAAAAACTGGTGGATGTGAGGAAAATTGTTCGTACTGTAGCCAATCAATTTATAGTACTAGCGAAATCAAAAGTCATCCACAATTTCAAGTCGAAGAGGTTTTAGCAAGAGCTCAAATAGCAAAAAATGAGGGTGCAGATAGGTTTTGTATGGGTTGGGCCTGGAGAGAAATTAGAGATGGGAAATCTTTTAATGCAATGTTAGAGATGGTTAGCGGTGTAAGAGATTTAGGGATGGAAGCATGCGTCACTGCTGGGATGCTCACAGAAGAACAAGCTTACAGGCTGGCTGATGCAGGCTTAACTGCATATAACCACAATTTAGATACTAGTCCTGAGCATTATAAAAATATAATTACGACAAGAACTTATCAAGACAGACTAGATACAATCAAAAGAGTAAGGAATGCAGGAATAAATGTTTGTTGTGGAGGGATAATAGGTTTGGGTGAAACTAATGGCGATAGAGCATCTCTTTTAAAAGTGCTTTCAAACATGAATCCACACCCTGAAAGTGTTCCTATTAATTCATTAGTAGCTATTGAAGGTACTGGTTTAGAAAATAATCAAGAAATTGATTCTATTGAAATGATAAGGATGATAGCTACAGCAAGAATTCTTATGCCTAAAAGTAAAATAAGATTAAGTGCAGGGCGAGAAAAGCTTTCAAAAGAAGCCCAAATTTTATGTTTCCAATGTGGAGCAAATTCAATTTTTTATGGAGATGAGTTACTCACAACTTCAAATCCATCTTTTCAATCAGACAGAAAACTTCTTAGAGATGTAGGTGTATCATTTAACAAAGATTTTGAAACTCTTGAAAAAACATTATCTTCTTTATGAAAGGCAAAAATTATAAAATAGTCTCTCTTTACTCTTTCTTCCCATTTCAAGAAAACTTAATTATTGATCTAAAAAATAAATTATTAAAAATCGAAAATGAAAACGATCTTTCAGGTTTATTAATTTTTGCAAATGAGGGCATTAATGGAACTATTTGTGCTCAGAAAAATGTAATTGATATTGTTATCAATTTACTTAATAAATATGTAGATTATAAAAATTTGAATATTAAAGTAAACTTTTCAAAAAAGAAAGTCTTCAAAAAATTAAAAATAAAAATCAAGAAAGAAATAGTTACCATGGGTGTCCCTGAAATAAATCCTTCAGAAAATAATGGAACCTATATTGACTCAGCTAATTGGAATAAGTTAATTAAAAATCAAAATACAATACTCATTGATACTAGAAATCATTATGAGGTTTCTATTGGTACATTTCAGAACTCTATAAATCCAAATACAAGAAACTTTAGCGAGTTCCCCAAGTGGGTAGATGATCATTTAGATACTCATATAGAAAATAAAGATTCTACAAATATAGCAATGTTTTGTACCGGAGGTATAAGATGCGAAAAAGCTACTAGTTTGCTTAAAAAGAAAGGTTATAAAAATATTTATCACCTACAAGGAGGTATCCTTCAATACCTTGATGATATACCAAAAGAAAAAAACTTATTTGAAGGTGAATGTTATGTTTTTGATAAAAGAGTTGCTTTAGATCAAGAATTAGAAAAAGGCTCTTACTCGATTTGCCATGCATGTGGAATGCCAGTTTCAATTCAAGATCAAGAAAGAAAAGAATACATAAAGGGTATCCAATGTCATTTCTGCATAGACCAATTCAGTGCTGATGATAGGAAAAGGTTTGAAGAAAGACAAAAACAAATCGATAGATTGGAAGTTGAAAATCATAAAATCTATAAGGACTAATTTTCAAAATCATGAAAGTTGAAGAATTAGAAAAATTAGCAGGTACCATAGGATTATTAATTAAAATTCAAGTTAGAGAAACTCTCGGATTATGTTTCTTTAGAATTGTTATAGCAGAACAGAAAGATAACATAATTAAGATTTGGGCCGAAATGAAAGGTTGGACTTATTTAAATAAACAAGGTATTCAGCTTGATACATTAAGAATCCTTAGTAAAGCTCCTGCTTTTGTTTCAGAATTAATATGGGCAACAACTATGGCTTGGGCAATTGAAAAAAAATCAAGCAATAAAGTAAGACTCTTAGCTATTTTTGATGGTGAAGGATATAGTAAAAAACTTGTAAGATATTTCAAGTTAATAGGATTCAAAATTGTAAAAGAAGTGGGTTCTAGCCCAGTAGATCTTTTATTAAGATTGGTTTGGGGAGGTGCAGGTACACTTATGAACGGGGAATGTATTTCCATTTTGAAAAAACTTGAAAAGAAACTCTCTTTAATTAAAGAAAGTTAACCTGCATGATAACTACTTCTAACTAAAGGGCCAGAAGATACTTTTTTAAATCCTAATTCCTTTGAGAAGCGATATAAATATTCAAACTCTGATGGATCCCAATATTTCTTAACTGCCAAGTGATTGAATGTGGGCATTAAATATTGGCCAATTGTAATTTGATCACAATCTATCTTTTTAAGATCATAAATTGTATTTTTTATTTCATCCAATGTTTCCCCAAGGCCTAACATAATTCCTGATTTAGTTTGAATATGAGGAGCAATATCTTTTGACTTTTTTAGTAAACTTAGGGATTTTTTGTAATTTGCACCTCTCCTAACTTCTTTTTGCAATCTTTCAACAGTTTCAAGATTATGATTAAAGCATATTGGATCTTTTTCTAAAATCATCTTCAATCTCTCAGTCTGAAGTTTATTAGTTTCATCAAAATTTTTGCCCCCACCCCATAAATCAGGAGTTAAAACCTCTATTTTAATTTTTGAATCAATTTTTCTAATCTCATCAATTGTAGATGTAAATAAATTTGCACCATGATCAGGGAGATCGTCCCTAGCTACAGATGTCAAAACAACATATTTCAAATTTAGTACTTTCACTGCTTCAGCGACTTGATTACATTCATCAATATTGATAGAACTAGGTCTACCTTTATTTACTTGACAAAAAGCACAAGCACGAGAACATATCGATCCACCCAGTAAAAAAGTAGCAGTTCCTGATGCATAACATTCTGCTCTATTTGGACATCTTGCTTCTTCACAAATAGTATGAATATTTGATTTTTTGATGAGTGTTTGTATTTTTTCGAACTCTGAAGCTTTACTAATAGGAAATTTAATCCAAGAGGGAAGTCTTAAGATTTTTTGTTTTTTGATTAGATTATTTTCTCTCATTGTCTAATTTAGTTTTGTTCTTCCTTCTAAGGCCCTTGCAAGTGTAACTTCATCAACATATTCCAGTTCACTGCCCATGGGAAGGCCATATGCAATCCTCGTAACTTTAGTAAAAGGGGCTAACAATTTTCCAATATAAAGACTTGTTGTATCTCCCTCAACACTTGGGGTCAATGCCAATATGATCTCATCTATTTCAGACTTACTAACTCTTTCTACCAAACTTCTTATTTCTAATAGTTCGGGGCCAACAGAATCCATTGGAGATATTAAACCACCAATAACATGGTAAACACCTTTAAATTCTCTGGCTCGCTCTAAAGCAAGCAAATCTTTAGTTTCTGCTACTACACAAATTAGTTTTTGATTTCTTTCAGTATTTTTACAAATTTCACATTCATCTTCTGAAGTCAAATTGAAACATTTTTTGCAACGACCAACATTACTATGTGCTTCTAACAAAGCCTTTGAAAAATCTCTTATTGTACTTTCAGGTTGTTTTAAAATAAACAGGGCTAATCGTTGCGCTGTTCTTGGACCAATCCCTGGAAATTTCTCAAAATGACCAATTAATTTTGAAAGCGGTTTGGTATAAGTAATCAAAATTAAACTATTTCTAGGGATAATTTAGACGCAAAATTCTGAATTGCCATAATTGTTTGCTTTTAATGTCTTATTATGTCTTTAGTCAGTCATTTCAAACAAAATGAAAAATATAAAATTTAATCCTTTCAAATATTTATTTTTAATTTTTTTGTGTTTAACGCTAAGTGCTTGTAGTGGCGGACTCAATGCGGGATTAGAAGCTTATCAAAGTCCAGACGGAAGATATGCCTTTTTATATCCAACAGGATGGACTAGAGTAAAAGTAGATGGAGGACCTGAAATAATTTATCATGATTTAATAAATAGCAATGAGACCTTAAGTTTAGTTATTTCTGATGTAAATAAAGAGATTCAATTAGAGCAATTAGGAAGCCCAAAAGAAGTAGGGCAAACATTAATTGATAAAGTCATTGCTCCCGAAGGTTCAGGTAGAGAGGTAAAGCTTATAAATGCCAATCAGAGGGAGGCATCTAATCACATTTTCTATGATCTAGAATATGAATTGAATTTAAATGAACAGGCCAGACACGAATTAGCCACTGTCGTAATTGATAGAGGAACACTTTACACTTTCGCTGTAGGGACAAATGAAGAAAGATGGAATAAAGTTGACGGCATGTTTAGTAATGTAATTGAATCATTTAACTTCCTAATATAATTTAGAAATTCTAGACTAGATTCCTACTTGAACATTCCACAAATCAGCATATATATTGTTCTGATCTAATAGTTTTTCATGTTTTCCGCTTTCAACTATTTTACCTTTATCAATGACAACAATATTATCTGCATTTTTTATAGTGCTCAATCTATGAGCTATTACTATAGTTGTTCTTTCTTTTGTGATTTTAGATAATGATTTTTGAATTAAAGCTTCTGTTTCATTATCAACTGAGGCTGTAGCTTCATCTAATATTAAAATTGGAGCATCCTTTAAAACAGCTCTCGCCAAAGCAATTCTTTGGCGTTGACCACCTGAAAGCCTTTGCCCTCTCTCTCCTACAATAGTTTTATAACCATCTGGCAATTGTTTAATAAATTTATGAGCCTCCGCAATCTTTGACGCTTTAATGATGTCTTTAAAACTCGGGTTAATTGAGCCATAAGCAATATTTTCTTGTACGCTTCCATGAAATAAATAAGTTTCTTGACTAACTAAAGATATACACTTTCTTAAATCCCTCAAATTAATTTCTTTAATAGAAATACCATCCAAGGTTATTGACCCAAAGTTAGTATCATAAATTCTTAGAAGTAGTTTTATTATTGTACTTTTCCCAGAACCTGTTAACCCAACAATCCCTAATGTTGAGTTATTTTTAATTTTGAAATTTATGTTTTCTAAAGTTAAATCTCGTCCAGGATAATTAAAATTAATATTATTAAAAATAATTTCTCCTTTAGTATCTTTAGGTTCAATTTTTATTTTTCCATCTTTTATTTTTATAGGCGTATCTATGAGATCAATTACTCTATTTATTGAAGCCATAGATCTCTGAAAATCATCTAAAACATGCCCCAAAGTTGTTAAAGGCCATAATAGTCTTTGTGTAATAAACACTAAAAAACTATAAGTTCCTACATCAAGTGTCTTATTCCAAGTTTGGAAACCTCCAATTAATAGAATCGCTATAAAGGCAAATAAAATTGCAAATCTTATAAGAGGTATAAAAGCAGAGGATAATTTAATTGCAGCCTTATTACTTCTTTGGTAATCGAGACTTTCTTTATTTAATCTATTTAGTTCCCATTTTTCTTTAGTAAAACTTTTTATGGTTAGAATTCCACTTAAATTATTATTAAGTCTTGACGCCAAAAGTCCAGCTTTATTTCTTACATCTTTGTACTTTGGAGCAAGCTTCCTTTGAAATTTAATTGATCCTAAAAATATGATTGGAATAGGAAAGAAAGCAAATAAAGCGATTTTTGGAGCAACAAAAATCATAGTGCCCCCAATTATTAAGACAGTTATAAATAACTGAATAATCTGATTAGCTCCTTGGTCTAGAAATCTCTCGAGTTGATTTATATCATCATTCAAAATAGATAATAGTCTTCCAGTATTATCATTTTCAAAAAAATCCATATCTAATTCCTGGATATGCTCATAAGCTTTTATTCTTAATTTATGTTGCGATAGCTGAGCCAAATTCCTCCATAAAATTGAATATAAATATTCAAAGGAGGATTCACCAGACCAAACTATTCCGGAAGCAAATGCAAGAAAAATCAATTGGGCTGGAACTTCTTTGATCCCAAAACCAGCAATCCATGAATTCTGTTCCTTTACAACAATGTCCACTGCAAGACCAATTATTACAGGGGGGGCTAAATCTAATATTTTATTAATTATGGAACTAAGAAAAGCAAAAAATAGTAACCTTCTTTCTTCAATCAGATTTAAATAAAGTCTAATTATAGGGTTTTGATTCTTCTTAGGCCTCATAAAATAACAATTAAATTTTTCTATTATGATTTAAACTTTCTATAGTTTCTAATTTACATTTTGTTTGTGCATCTTGATGACTTGCAGTTTGTCTAAATTCTTCGTAGTAACATTCACAAGTTTCATTTGCAATTTCTTCACTATAAGACATTCCTGCTTTTAACATCTCCTCTTTAACACTCTGAAGACAAAATAATTTTATGATTGAATTTTGTTTAGTTTGAGCTAAATAAAAACTATAAAAAGAATTGAATAGGATTATCAGATTCACAAAAATAAAGAATTTATATTTGCTAGCTTTCATTCTCTATACCTAGCTTCTGACTTTAATTTTTTTTAATTTATTTTTTATTTCCTTATGAAGATCTCTTGGCAAATCTACCAAACTATATTCATTAAAAATCTGTATCTTACCAATGGATCTACCATTTATATTAGTTGAATTACAAATTGAGGATATGATATTTGCAACTCTAACCCCATCAAATTTACCAAAGTTGAATTTATAGGTTTCAAAAGAATCATTTTGATAATTATTTCTTCTATTAGAATTTCTCATACGATTATTACTATTTCTAATTGATCTATTTCGATCAGTATTATTTTGTTTATGAATCCAAGAATCATCTTCATTAACAAAAAATGAATTTTTACCTATTACTAAATTAATCGCTGCCATTGCAATATTTGAGTCATCCATAAAGTATTTTTCTTTTAAATTATCCAATACATCAATAATCAAAGCTTTATTTTCTTCATTTTCATCTTTAGCTAAAGAACTCTTATTAACATTCTTTATAAGTTTCTCCATCCTTTTTTCATTTATTATTTTATTACTTGGTACATTAATTTCTTCAATCTTAGTTCTTGTTGAGTTTTCTAAGTTTCTTAGAAAATGTTTTTCTCTTTGATTAACAAATAAAATTGCTTCTCCTGATCTGCCTGCCCTTCCCGTTCTTCCAATTCTATGAGTATATGTTTCCTTATCAAAAGGAAAATCGTAATTTACAACAAGTTTTATCCTCTCAACATCTAATCCTCTAGCTGCGACATCAGTTGCTACAAGGATATTAATAAATCCTTTTTTTAATCTATCTACAGTATTTTCTCTTTGATTTTGAGGTATATCTCCATTTAGTACTGCCACAGTATGACCAGAATTCTCTAAAGCTTCAGCTATTGAAGTAGTAAGTAGTTTTGTTCTCACAAAAATTATTACTCCTTCGTTATTAAGTTCTAATATTCTTTTTAAAGCATCTAACTTATGATGCCTTTGTACATATAGAAATTTTTGTGCAATTAGTTGAGTTTCTTTTTTGACACTTTTGATTAATATTTCGGCGGGATCATTTAGATATTTTTTTGCTATGCTTCTTATCTCACTTGGCATTGTTGCTGAAAACAATACCATCTGCTTGTTTTCTGGAAGTTGATCTATTATCCATTCAATATCTTCAAGAAAACCCATGTTTAACATTTCATCGGCCTCATCTAGAACAAGACAACTTATGTCTTTAATTTTAAAAGTTCCCTGCCTTATATGATCCATTATTCGGCCAGGGGTCCCAACTACTACGTCAACTTTTCTTTTCAATGCAGAAATTTGATTTCGATAGTCGGTACCTCCATATATTGCAACCGTCTTAAAATTACTAGATTCAGAACTATAACTTTTAAAAGATTCTGCCACTTGAGTTGCTAATTCTCTGGTAGGAGTCATTACTAAGACCTTGGCATTTAATTCTTTATTATCTGCAAGTTTTTCTATTAATGGTAATGCGAAAGCTGCAGTCTTTCCTGTTCCTGTTTGTGCTTGGCCTAGTAAATCTCTGCCTAACATTAGTTCCGGAATTGCAGCTTTTTGTATGGGAGTTGGATTTTTATATCCTTTATTTCTTAACGAATTTAAGATAGCTTGATTAAACCCAAAATCGAGAAATCCATTCTCATTATCATTTCTTTTCGATACTTCTAATGGTTGAGATTCAACTTCTTTTTTGTTCTCTAAGTTCTTTAACTCAAGCATGGAAGTATCTTCATTCAGAGATTTTTCCTGCTCGCTAGCAAGAGAGTCAATATCTTTTTTTAAAGCCATTTTAAATGCCTAATAATCTTCTGATTAGGCATTCAACAAGTATCTAAATTGACCTGAATTGTTGACTAGCCTTACAGAGCCGAATCATTAATCTAACATCTTGGGGTTAAGATATTACTAATTTCTCAAAAATAAAATTTAATTTAAATAATATATATCTAGATATTTTTTTGCTCTTGTAACAGCAGTATAAAATAACCTTCTTTCAAAATTATCTCTGCAAAATATATTTTCACTTTCTTTTTGTTCCTTTACAACATATTGATTTCTTCTATATTTTTGGGACCACAAAATACTTACTTTCTCAGATTCACTGCCTTGAGATTTATGTATAGTAATGGCTATTGCTGGCACAACATTTTCTAAATTAGATGGATCAATTAATGAGACAATTTCTTCATTATTATCATTAAATTTTCTAAAAAGATATTTTCTTTTATTTTTTAAACCTATAAGTACCCCGATATCCCCATTTGACAATCCAAGTTCATTATTATTTTTTGTGCACATGATCGGAACTCCCTCGTTAAGAGTCTGAAGGTCATAGGGTTTTTTTTGACCAAAAACAATTTCATTCAAATATTCAACACTCCATATTCCAGAATTTTTTTCACATAAAATCAAGTGACTTTGTAAATCCAGAAATATCTTATCTACTAAATCTTTTTCATTAATTAATAAATTATCAACAACCTTATCAAATATATATTTTTTTTTACTCAAATTTGAAGTTGAAATATTTAACTTATTTAGATAACTTGTAATCGAAAAAAATAGATGTTTTGGAATATCTTTTTCTCTACTTTTTAAAATTGTAACTTCTTGTGAATTGTTATCTTTTTCTAATTCTTTTATCTTTTGATTAAGTAAAAAACAATCATTATTAAATATTAAACTACTAATTAATGCTACATCGCCAATATTTCTATAAGTTTTTTCTAAATTTACTAAACAAGATTTAATTGGACTATTTTCACCATATTCAAACAAATAATTCCAGATAGAACAGTTATTTACTGGAGACAATTGATTTTTATCTCCAACTAAAATAATTTTACAGTCATTTGCAAGTAAGCATAAAACTGATTCAATCAAATCTATATTAACCATTGACATTTCATCAATTATAAAAATATCAAGCTCTTTTAGTTTAAATTTCAGCTTAAGAGATTTATTTTGAGAATTTAAAATCCATCTATGTAAAGTTTGAAATTCTATTTGGTCTAGAAATTTGCTAGAGGAAATATTTTTTTTATCATTAAGAGTTTCTTTTAGACGAGCTGTAGCTTTACCAGTGGGAGCAGACAACCCAATATTTAAAAAATTATCAATTCGAATGAGTTCTTGTATTAAGTTTATTATTAAAGTTGTTTTGCCCGTACCTGGTCCTCCTTGAAGGAAAACTAAGTTTGAATATTTAAATATATTTTTAATTTGATCAATTTTATTATCTTCTTTATGAATTATCGAATTCGTTAAATTATCGATATCTATTTTTTTTAAAAATAAATTCGTAACTCTTTCTATCTTTTTTGACCATTTTGATAAGGATAATTTTCTATTTACTAATACGAATGGAGAATTATGAGAACCGATCAAGCCTATATTTTTTAGAACATCTATATGATTATTGGGCCAGCCATCTTCTAATAATTCAAAGATTATTAAACTTTTATCTACATCAATAATAGTTTCACCATTTTTTTCAAATTCCAATAAAATTCTTATTACATCTTTTACGAAATTTCCATATTTTTTTTCATTGAATTTGAAAATAACTAAGATTAAATTAAATATATGTTCATATTGGAACTTTTCAAGATCGCTATTAGTTCTAGTCATTCTAAAAAAGGTTATCTAAATAATTAATTCTCTCTAAAGGTGCTTTGCCAATAAAAATACCTGGAGATGTATCTTTAGACTTAGATTTTTCAAATAATTTAAAATCTGGCAATCCCTTTAAAAACAAATAAATATATCCTCCTAGATGTTTATGTGGTTGATAATTTTTAATTCGCCATTTTAATAATCTATGCAATGCTAATAAATAAAGATGAGATTGCAAGGGATAATGATGTTTAATCATTTCATTTCTCATATTTTCATAGTTATAGTTTCTCGGTAAACAATCACTATTATCATTTCCAGAAATCAAATTACTTTTCCAATCAATTACCCACCATTTACTATCTTCTAATCTATTACCTATAGGGAAAACACAATCAATACACCCTGAATGAAACCCTTTATTCATAATTTGAAGATCATTTATTTTGTTTGCATATTCTTCACCAAATTCATATTGCTCATCTAAGAGAAAGCATTTTGATATATCTTGATTATTAATATTTCTACCTTTATAAGATAGAGTTAAATTATATTTTAGCTCCTTAATTAAGTATTCATTAGGAATTTCAACTAGTTTCTTGTTTTGTAATTCACTTCCAAGAGATATATTTATAATTCTCAAAATCGCATCTTTTACTTTAAAAGCCAAAGAAGTATCGATCTGATGAAAGTTCAATTCTTCAATAATTAAATCAATTAATTCTTGATTATTATCGTTTCTAAATTCAAATCTTTCTATTATTTTGTGCAGGCAAGTCCCAGCAATAGTTCCTTTTGGAAATTCACTTAAGGGATTTGGATAAGAAAAATAATTAGGATAATTCTTTGATTTCTTAAAATTAGACTCTTTGATAATTGATATCTTATCTTCATAATCCTTATATTGATTAATGAATGAATCATTATTTTTATCTTTACGTATCCAAGAAGAATAACTTGAATAAGAAATAAATTGATCAGAATTAAATTCTTTTGATATTTTTTTATTAACCTTATCTATTTTCCAAAGATTATTACTCAATATGTTGTTTTGAAACTTAGCAAAAATTTCTTTTACTTTCTCTTTTTCTATCCTGTCTTCAAAATTAGACTTATAAATATTAATATTTTCCAAATTATTAAGTAAATCATTATTTAAAATATTGTTTGTATCTTCTAAATCATTAAAAACTATAAGTTTATATTTACTCCTTGTAAGTGCTACATAAATTAACCTCTCACTCTCTTTAAATAAATCTTCTTCTTCAGTTAATTTAAATTTTTCAACCTTCGCGTAATTATTAGAAATATTAATATATATTTTTCTATCAAAATTTGACTTCCAAATAGGACCTTTAACTTTATTTGACTTATTAGAAATAATTGAGAGATATGGACATAGGACAATTTCAAATTCTAAGCCCTTACTACTATGAATGGTAGAAAGATTTATTCCATTTTGAAGATTATAATCTTTCGTCAAAAAATCTTCTCCAGTACAAATTCTTAAATAATGATCTAACTGATTTTTATACCAGTTAAAAACTTTATTGAGATTAAAATCATTATTTATTAATTCTATTTCAACAATTTCTGAAAGTTGAAATAAATTTGAATTTAAATCTAAATCTTGAATAATCGAGGATGACTTGTAATCTATAAGAATTTCATTAACAATATTTAAAAAACCTTTTTCTCTTAGTTCCTGGGACCAATTAATGCATTTATGATTTAAAAATTCTAATTTATTACTAATTCCATCATCAAGTAATTCTTCTAATTTTATTTCTATAAATTTTGAAGCAGCAAGCAACTTTATATTTTTTAAAACCCTCGGATTTAATAAACATTCAATGAGTAGGAATAATAAAGAACTTGCTTCTGTATCAAAAATATTTTGTTTATTTTGAATTTTGCATGGGAGATTAAACTGATTTAATTTTTTTTTAAAATCTAAGCATTGCGAATTATTTAATGTAAGAATCGCAATTTTATTAATATCAATTTCTTTATTATTTAAAATAAATCTAACTATGTAATGAGTTACAAGATCCTGTATATCAGAATCTTTTTTTGAAAATTCTACAATTTCAAATACATCCTTAGCTTTAAAATTAGAATTAATATTTTCATCAATTCTAGAGGTTAATTTCTTATAGTTAAGTTTTGATTGCTTAAGTCCATTTTTATAAAGTTTATTAAGAACATCAATTAACTTTTTTGAGGATCTATAGTTATCGGTAAGACTAAAAACTTCGCTTGCATTAGATCTTGCATCTAAGTAAGTTTCAATATCTCCACCTCTAAATTTGTATATCGCTTGTTTTGGATCACCTACACAAATTAAAAAATGATCTTTAGTATTAAAGAACTTTTTTATTAAATTCCACTGTGTATTATCTGTATCTTGAAACTCATCTACAAAGACACATTTAAATCTTTTTTGAATTTTAGATAGCGTAATACTATTACTTTTTTCTGAATCTAGAAATGTATTTTCTACAGTCTTTATAAGATCATTGAAGTTGAAAATAGAAAAACTTTTCTTTAATTCAATTAATTTAATATAGGCTAATTGGGTAAATATTCTTACGAATTCGGTATAGAAACCTTCTTTTATTTTATAAATTTTATCTTGTAATAAACCAAATTTAGTAAAATCTAATTTTAGATTGTGTTTATCAATTTCTTTGGATATATTTTCTTTGTAAAAATATTTAAATAAAAGATCATCTTTAGAAATTTCATATATAAAATCAATCACATTTTTCGAATTAAGCCTTTTGTTGATTTCTTCAATCCAACAATTTATTTGATTAAACTTATCATTTCTTGGTTTTGCTGCATATATTTTACTTTTACCACCACTCTCCTTAATTAATTTTCCCAACTCTATGAGTTGTAAAAATAATTCATTACCTCTCTTATTCCATTCAACACAAAACTCGTTCCAATTTAAATAAAGAAATTCATTAAAATAATTATTCAAATCGATAATCTTATATTTATTGTTTATTTGAAATTTACAGATATTTTCTTGATCTATATTTTTTAAAATTTCTACAAAAAATGACTTATTGATACTACTTCCAAATCTAGAACTTATTTTTTTTTTGTTGACTGCTGAAATAAGCTCATGTTTAAGATTCAGAAAATTATCAATCCACAAATAATCTATTACTTCTTTATACAGATTATCTATATTATTATCAATTTTTGGATCTTGAGTTACACCTATTTCAATACTATATTCATCAATAATATTATTGCAAAAAGAATGGAAAGTAGTTACTTGTAACTTGTAAATATCATTAACAAAATTGTCAATTTCAGATATTATTTTTTCATTAGATTTTTCCTTTTCCTTAAATTTTATATACCAATCCTTAAGGGTATTATCTATCTTACTTTTATTATGATTTTGCAAATAGATTTTTAAATCCTGAAATCTCAAAAGTATTTTTTCTCGTAATTCAGAACACGTATTTTTTGTAAAACTTAATAAAAGTATCTCATCTGGTTTAATTTTTTTCTCTAAAACATTTCTTAAAACTAGGTGAGCTAAAGTAAAACTTTTTCCAGTTCCTGCACTTGCTTCTACTAATTTAAATTTATTATCTAATTTAATTTTATTAATATCCATATCTTTATTGAATTAATATTTAACCTCATTTTTATAAAGTAAGTAATTCTTATATTTATTGTTTAAATATTTCTCTTCTAAAGCAATCTTAAATTTAATTATTAAACCCAGACTTATTAATAAAAATAAATAATAAATAGAGAGCTTTATTATAAAAACGCCAAAGGAAATAAATATTAAAGAATAGTACATAGGATGACGTATAAATCGATAAATACCTGTAATTACAAGATTGCTATTATTTATAGGTCTTGGGAAAGGGGATAAATTTCTACCTAAGTCTTTAATGGCAACTAACAATATTATGAAAGCGATTATGATAATTAAAAACCCCAAAAAATCAGAAAAAGGACTTACTTGAATTATTTGTTTTTGTGGAATAAATTCCCATTGAAAGAAATGGAGGCTAATAATAAAGAATTGTAAAAAAACAAGGGTTATTTCATAAATATCTTTAAAAAAATTTTTTATCTGAAATTTAGTCATTATTAATTACTTTAATGCACTAATAAGAGGACCATATAATCTGAATGATAATTTATCAAAATTGTTATTTCCCAAAAAGAAATCTGGTTCTTTTTCATTTCCAAAACATAATTTCATTTCGATATTATCTCTTTCTCCTTTAGAAAAAGTTTTATTACCTATCCATCTATCCGTAAAAGCTTTTTTCTCGTTTTTTGATTTTATTTTTGCTTCTACGTATTTATAAGAACTTTCTGGGGGTAGCGGTAAACATTTTTCAGAATAATTATTAAAAATATTTATGTATTCCTCCAAAATTAAATTAGACTCAATTACTCCAGGTGATTCAATAATTTGCGAATTATAATTATTGTCTGTTCTAAAAATTACTTTAGTCTTTTTTATATTCTTTTTTAATGAAGAAATGAAGAGTGATTTTATCCAAGCCTCTGTCAAACGACTTAAACTAAGTTTCGAATGGATTAGTTCAATTACTGTGTCATCTGCGATGAAATATTCTTCTTTATTTGCACTTGATTTAACATAAATTTTATTAATTTTTCTATGTTGACTTAAACTTATAGATAGACTTTCTAATAAATCTTTGATTTCTTTTTCTTTTACAAAAATACTATTTTTGGGCATAATAATTCCATTTTCAACCAATTGATCATTAATATTCAAATTTTTTAAATCATCAATAATAGTATGGTTATCAATCTCTATTTCCTGGATTATTTTTCTAATTATTTGCGACTTCTGCAGATTACTTACATACTCCTCATCTGGATGATGAATAAATATTTCCTTGGGAGAAATATTTTTTTTATTTAGCCAATATTTTTGTGGAGTCTTGAACCAATAAATAAGTTCTGATAATTTGTAATTTTTAATATCAGATTTTTTTTCATTCCAATCTAAATCTTCTACTAAAGAATAATTACTTTTAACTATATTGGAACTATAAAGATCAATTATTTCTTTTTTATTTAAATCAGAATCTTTAATTATAAGTTCTCTTTGGGCTTCATTTAAAAAATTATCAAAAAAAGAAATTAACTCTTTTAGAGGAAAAGAAACATCTAATTTTTTATTGTTTTTGTCATTCTTTACCCAAGTAACAATAAATTTATCTCTACACGAAATTAACAACTCAAGAAATAAATATTTCTCTCTTTCAAAAACTGATGGATCGCCAAGGTGATATTTATTATTTAATAAATTAATACTTTCATTCTTTGATAATTTTGGATAATAAACACTATTCATATCTATTAAGAAGATAACTTTGTGTGGAATATGCCTTGAATTTTCAATATCACTTACAAGTATCTTATTGATACGTGATTTGCTTTGATATTTAGCTTCATTTATGCAAGAAATTAATATCTCCCTAAAAACATTTAACAAAATAAGATCATCAGGCATTAAAGGTATTGCGTGATTTTCAAGAATTCTATTTATTTCACTTATTTCTAAATTAAAATTTGCATTAGAATCGGCAATATTTTTTAAAATGAACTTTATCTTTTCAACCCAACTTGGATATGAAAAAGATCCTCTTAGCAAATTAATATATTTTTTAAAATCAAATAACAGTTTAACCCATTTATTCAAATCCAAACTTATATTTTTTAAGCTAAATGGTTTTAAATTAAAAGTACTCAAATTGACTTCTTTGTCATAAATTAAGCCTAAAGTAATTCTATTTAAACACCAATCTAGAGTATTTTTTTCTTCACCTAATCTTTCATTTGCATCTAAACCCCAATGAAAACCAACTTGAGTAAGTAGAAAAATTATTTCATCTTTCTCAGTAATATCAAAATTAAAAATATTCTGAGTTACTTTTTTTGAAAGAATATAATCTATTTTTTCAAGTGTAATTTTCTCATTAGCTATTTCAGTGATGTCAATCAAAAATTTATAAATGTCTGGAGAATCATAATTATCATCAATAAAAAAATAAGGTATCTTCTCGCCATTAATTAACTCATTATTAAAGATATACCTTAGATAAGGTTTGATTTGATTAGTTTGTGGAGATAAAACAGCAATATCACTATATTTAATATTCTCGCAGGAATTTATTATTTCTATAATTTTATTTCTTATATATTCTAATTGACTATTCTGGTTAAAATGCTCACAAAGTAAAATTGAATCATCCCTTTCATTCACTATAAAATCGTTGTTATTATTATCAATTAGTTTTTTTTGTATTTGATTAAGAAGAGGAATATCTTTCTTCTCGCAAAAATTAGTTGTTGGATCAATATATAGTAAATTATTTTTTAAATTTATACCTTCTTTAGAAATATTTTCCTCAATTAATTTCTGAAAGTTTGCTCCAAATTTACCAAATATTTTCTCAATATTTGTATTATTTAAATTCAATTTACTTTCAAAATTATCAAATGCCAGCTGACCTTCAAGGCAATTAATTCTATTCCACAAATCATCTCCTGCAGATAATAAATATAAATTTACCTCAGTAATTTTTGAAAGTTCTGAATAAAAGTTAATATGCAATTTAGATAAGTTATTATCTGAAATAATATAAATTTGATTTGGTACTTTAATTTGAATGTTTTTAACTTTTCTTAAACTCTTTATTAATTCAATCATATATAAACATGAAGGTTTTTCAGATATCTTTTTCTCTAATAATTTATATAAAATAGGCTGCCAAAGTTGATCTGAATTTAAATTCCTAAATAGATTAAGTGAATTAATTTCATATCTATTCCATTCAGCAATCATTTCAGGTCTAAAAATTAGATAATCAATGAAATTATTCGCGATCTTTTTTGTCAGGTTATATAAGTCTCCATCAATTGTTTTTTCATTATCCAAATATTTATTAATCCAATTTTTAAGCGGAAATGATTCTTTAAAGCTATTTAATTCTTCTAAGGAATCAATAATGCCCCATTTAATTGACTCAAAATTCCATAAACCCATATCAATGTCGGGAAAAAAATTTGTCAATAATGATTCAGTAAAATTTGATATTGTCTTAAATTCATAAAGAGCACTTATTTTGTTTTTTATAGTTATTTGTTCACTTAACCACTTCCCCAAAAAATAATTAGGAACTGCTATTTCTAAATTATCAGTTATGGGAGGGGGACATATTTTTAATTCTTCTGCCAACAGCTCACTAATCACTTCAATTTTGTTTGATTTATATAGATTGAGCAATTTACTAGTTGATCATATTACTCAACTTTAAATGGATCAGTTATTTCTGCATTAGGAAATTCGAATTCCCCAACAGCAACAAACTCTAGACGCAGCTTTAAGAAAGTTATAAATTTTTTATCCGTCGATAAAATAGCTGCTGGAGGCGATGGAATTTTTGCTTTTAGATTTATAAATTGGGGGGTTTGCAAAAATGAAGGATTTTTTAAAAGCCAAAAATCTATTTCTTTATTATTTTCTTTATAGTTCCTCATCCTCTCTTTCAAAATCTCCTCAATTGGTTCTTCAACAGTTAAAAACTTTTCACTTGCCGCGACGAAAAAATATGTTGTCATTTTGAAATTTAATTTGATGAAATAAGGGACTTCATTTCACGTACAGACTTTTCTAATCCTATCGCTAAAGCCCTTGCAACAATACTATGACCTATGTTTAACTCGTTCATATTGTTAATTGATGCAATTTTTTTAACATTATTATAATTAAGACCATGACCAGCATTAACAACTAATCCAAGGTCATTTGCTAACTGTGTAGATTCTATTATCCTTTGAAGCTCTTTATATTGTTCAGATCCCGATAGCTCAGCATATTTTCCAGTATGTAATTCTATAAAATTAAACCCTATTTCTTTGGAATAATTTATCTGTTCACCAAGAGGATCAATAAATGCACTGACTTCTATATTTGAATCCCGTAAATTCCCAACAGCCTTTTTAAGATATTGCACATTACTTTTTAAATCCAATCCGCCTTCAGTAGTAACTTCCTCTCTTTTCTCGGGTACAAGCGTTACATAATCAGGAAGAATTTTTTTGGCAATTTCTAACATTTCTTCTGTAGCAGCCATTTCTAAATTGAGTTTTGTTTTTATAGTCTCTTTCAGAAGGAATACGTCCCTATCTTGTATATGTCTTCTATCTTCTCTCAAATGCACTGTTATGGAATCTGCCCCTCCTAATTCAGCTAAAAAAGCGAATTGCACAGGGTCAGGCTCGACAGTTTTCCTTGCTTGCCTTACATTTGCAATGTGATCAATGTTTACTCCTAAAGTAGCCATAATTTTGAAATTCTTAGTTTCTAGACAATCTAGTAACCGCCCAATAATAGCTAATAAAAAAAGGCAAAGACTTAAATTATTAATATATAGTAAATAGAACTTGAAGAAGAATACCCTAAATATTTGGCATAAAATCAACCCTGCATTGGGATTTATTGCAATGATCGTTACTCAGGACGTTGTTTTGAGATTCTTTTTTAGAAAAAAGAAAATATTAAAAAATGGTTTTTCAATTCCCATAAATTCCTCTATCATTTTGGCTCCAACCCACAGATCAAGATGGGACGGATTAATACTCACAATGGCAATGGGTAGAAGAGTAACAAAAAAGGATTGTAGATTTATGGTTACTAAATCCGAAATGAGAGGAATACAAGGTTGGTTTTTAAGAAGACTTGGATGTTTTTCAATAAATCAATTATCGCCATCTCTCTCAGCGTTAAGATATGCAGTTGATCTTATAGAAAAAGGAGAACAACTAGTTGTTTTCCCCGAAGGAAAGATTAATAGATATGGAAAAAAATTAGTTCTCAAAGAAGGACTATATAGATTAGCTAGATTAGCTACCAAAAAAACAACCTCTATTACTATTATTCCAATTGGAATTGCTTACAGCAAAATACCTCCGAGCTTTAGGGGTGAATTTTGTTTATCCCTAGGGAAACCAATCCCAATTAACGATTACTCAGGCTTTACTATTGAGGAGTTTAATAAATTTCTAAATGAAAAAATGACTCAAGAGGAACAAAAAGCATTAAAAAATGTAGGTAGATGAATCTGCAATAAGTTACTATGAATTTTAATGATTGAATGAGAAAATGAAATTCTTTAAATTAATCCCCATTTTATTAATATTTTTTGGAAATATTCCTTACAAAAATGACGTTCATGCAGAAATAAAGAATCCAGAAGATTTCAGAGTACTCTCAAATGAAAGTAAAAAGCTTTCCATCTTAAACGTAGAATATTTCATAAAAGAAGGTGATAAATATATTAAAAACGGTGATTTCGAAAAAGCTAAGGATTTTTACCTAGACGCTAGAAAATTAGCAAAGCAACTTGCTTCTTTTTACTCTGACCTAAATTCAGCCTTCAAAGGCGTTGATGCGAGAATACCTAATGAAATGATAAGGAAAGGTAAAGAAACATTAAAAATACAGGCAAAAACGAATGGGAGATTAGCCTCTCTTTATTTAGAAACTGAACAACCTGAAGTCGCAGTGCCCTTACTTGTTGAAACAATCAGAATAATGTCACCTAATAGTCCAGAAGGTAAAAAAGCTTATGAGAGGTTGATCCAACTTGGATTTGTTGAGACAAAATATAGAGGTTAATTAAAAATTTATTATGATTACGAAAACAAAAGTCATTAATTTAATAACTAAGAAAATCCCAAGTTCCCAAGTTTTTGTTGAAAACCTAAAGGGAAATGATCATTTGCAAGTAACTGTAATTGCATCTGAATTCAATGGATTATCATTAGTTAAACAACACCAGCTAGTATATTCTGCTTTGAAGGAAGAATTAGCTTCAGAGGCTATCCATGCACTGGCTTTAAAAACTGAAACTCCAAATTGAATTATGGACAACCTAACAAAAAATAAAATTCAAAAATTGATTGATTCCAATCCAGTGATGGTTTTCATGAAAGGGACAAAATTAATGCCTCAATGCGGTTTTTCCAACAATGTAGTTCAAATCCTAAATTCCCTAGGGGTAGAATTTGGAACATTTGATGTTTTAAGTGATTTCGCTATACGAGAAGGCATTAAAGAATATTCAGATTGGCCAACAATTCCTCAAGTTTACTTAAAAGGAGAATTTCTTGGTGGATCAGACATTCTTATTGAGATGTACAACTCAGGATCACTTAAAGAAAAAATAGAAATTGAATTAGCGTCTTAAAACAATTAGTGAGTATAAATACTGTATTGATTAATAAAAATTAATATTTTAAATTCTTTTTTTATCAAAAAAACCTTTATTTCCATCTCCATCAGGATCGATGAAACTTGACGGATCTAAAATCCATCTTTCAATTAATTTTTCTAATTTCTCTTGATCCTTTTGCTCTAAACTACTGCAATTCCTTAATGCTTGGAGATAACCATCACTATATAATTTAAGATCAGAGGGCGTATGAAAACGCGTAACTAAGTCCTGGCAACTATCGCAAATTGATTGAAAGTGACGAATTGCTTTGGGGTTTTCAAATGATGTCATAATTAGATAGATTCTGATTTTTGTTTTCATTTGTTATACCTTATTAAGGACGATCAAAAATTGCCTGGTCAAACAGTAATTAAGAATGCAATCAACTGAGCAAATCTTAGCTTCAACTCCTGGCAGTACACAATTGCCTACGAGCTCTCAAACTCCCTCAAGAGTTCTAGTTGTTGAACCTCACCCCACACTAAGAACAGTCCTTGTACAAAGGCTTCGCCAAGATGGCCATCTAGCTGCAGCAGTAGGAACAGCTGCTGAAGCTATTGACTTGTGCAGAGAACAATCACCGGACTTATTAGTTAGCGCAGAAATCCTCGAGCAGAATACTGCAATGAGACTAGCCCAACAACTGGGCTCTTCAGTCATAGTTTTAACGGCAAGATCAGGTGTTGAACCATTAGTAAATCTATTAGATGACGGTGCAGATGATGTTCTCAGAAAACCTTTTGGACTTGAAGAGCTAGCAGCACGATGCAGAACACTTTTAAAAAGGGGAAGAATAGGATTACAAGAAAAAGTTGAGGTTGGACCTTTAGAGGTTCATCTTCTTTTAAGACAAGTTACTCTTAGCGAGAAGCCCGTAGAATTAAGCCCTAGGGAGTTTGCACTCCTTTGTGCTCTTTTGATGCCGCCTGGAATGGTGAGAAGCCGTCAAGAGCTCTTAAGGATGGCCTGGCCGCCCTTCAGTGGTGGTCCTAGGTCTGTAGATACTCAGGTATTAACTTTGCGAAGAAAATTAGAACAGGCTGGATTGGGAGAAGGTGGGGGAATAACCACTGTTAGACAACAAGGTTATAGATTCAGTATCGATAATATTTAATTTAGAAAGGCAAAAAGTTCACCAATAATCATTAAAACTGATAATAATGTCAGTAATTTATATGTCCATAATGGTGATATGTAAGATATTTCATCAATAGATATTCCAGTATTACTATAAACAGTTAATAAAAATTTTTCAAAGTTTTCCACTCTTTGTGGGACAAGAAAATTATCACCTTGAAAAGTATTAAAGTAATAAACTTTACTACCTTGACTGGTTGGCAAAGATTTAATTAATTTGATATCTTTCCAAGAAATCTCCCAATTTCTTTTACCTAGGAATTTAGAAATAAAGCTACTTTTATACGAAATTTTATTACTACAAGTTTCTACATAATCACTAGTGATATTGATTATCAAATAAAGTCCTAAGGCAAAAAATATAATACAGGGGGTTTTTAATTTTTCAATTGAAATAAATGGTAAAGGAATTGTAAGCGCCAAATAAAGAGAAATTAACGAACTTTTCACAAAAAAAAGAGTTTTAAATTTTTCTATCATTTCAGAGGGGTCCTTTTAGTCGGGCAATTTAAAACTGTTTATGTTTAACTTTGCACCTATTTTATGAGCGCATGCGTATCCACTAAAAGCAACTGCATTGAGGCCTTGGCCAGGGAAGCATGAATCCCCTACACAATAAAGGTTTTGAATGTTTGTAGTGTTAAAAGGCATTGGCAAAAGTCCAAGCAACTTTTTACTGGGAATTGGCCCATAACTACCTTCATATCTTCCTAGAAACTTTTTATGAGTTTTGGGAGTACCAATTTCTTTGTGATCAATATTTTGTTCAAGATTAGGAAGAATAGTTGATATTTTTTCAACAAGAAATGAAAAATATTTTTCTTTCTTTTGCAAATATTCTTTCCTTGATAGACCTTCCCATTCACTCATCGATGAAGGAGTAAATGCATGTACGATATGTTTACCTTCTGGAGCCAAAGACGAGTCAAGCAAAGTAGGTATAGAAATAAAAATAACTCCCTTTTCGATTTCTAATTCATCCCAATTTTCAACGATTATATGATGACAATTAAAATTATCGGATATTAGATTTTTTTCTACTCCAAGGTGAATCGAAACAAAAGAAGGTGAGGGTTTATAGGTTTCTGACCACTTGTATTCACTTTTTGGCACGTTTTTACTAGAAATTAATCCTTTAGTATTATCTTTTAATCCAAATGTATCCCATCTAGTGGAATTTGATACAATGATGTTTGAATATATCTCTTCCCCATTTGAGAGCTTAACTCCTACCGCTTTTTTATCCTTTAAAAGGATTTCAGTAACATTAGCTTTGTATCTAACTTTTCCTCCTAATTTTTCAATACCAGAAACAAACTTCTCTGCTATCGTTCCAACTCCCCCTCTTGGATAATTTATTCCCCCAGCATGCCTATCTGTAAATACCATTCCCGCATTGATCATAGGCGTTTTTAGAGCTGGCATTACAGACCAACAAAAACATTCGATATCGATAAATTTTAAAAGTTCAGGATCTTTTATAAACTTTCTAGCAACATCTCCTGCATTTACTGGTAACCATCTAGCTAACCCTAAACAGGATAATGGAGATTTAAAGAAAACTTTAAAAAGATAACTTGGATCCTCTATTGATAAAAGAGGCATTGAATCTAAACATTTAAATACACTTGCACAAGTATCATAGAATTTCTTGATACCTTTTTTTTCCTTGGGGAAACTAGCCGATAATTTGCTTATAAATTTCTCATAATTTTTATTTACAGAAATATTTAAGTTATGTGGTAAGTGATATTCCAGTTGAACAGGATCGGGAATAGTCTCGCATTTTTCATTTACATCTTTCAAAGCACGAGTTAATAGATTGGTATAACCTTTCTCTCCAAATCCAAAAATCATTGAAGCCCCTACATCAAAGGTATAGCCTTTTTTCTTAAAAGAGCCTCCACTCCCGCCTGGAATAATATATTTTTCAAGGACCAAGACTTTAGCTCCTTTTGCCGCCAATTGTGAGGCAGTAACTAAGCCTCCTATTCCTGAGCCAATAATAATTGCATCGAAATTTTCCTTACTAAATTCCATTTTTTGGATCTTTGATAATTAATCTTAGTAAATTTTGCTAAGTAAGTGGTCTTTTTCAAAACAATACCCTAGTGAATTTCTAAAGTCATTCAAGGCTTCTGTAGATCTTTCTTGATAAGCTTTGTACCTTAATTTTTTATCTTTTATTCTTTTAGTTAGTTCTGGAACTAAACCAAATGAAGCAGGCATTGGTTGGAATTTATTCTTTTTATGATTAGACAATATTTGATTTTTGTTACTGATAAAATTCATTAGGGAACCAATCATTGATTCGTCTGGAAAAGTTACTGTTTTTTTACCCTTAGCTAATAATGATGAATTTATTCCTGCGAGCAAGCCCCCTGCTGCTGCTGCTGCATAACCTTCCGTCCCAGTTAATTGACCCGCAGCAAAAAGATTTTTTCTTTTCATAAATTGCAATGTGGGTAAAAGTAATTTTGGAGATTCTAAAAAAGTATTTCTATGCATTACTCCAAAACGTACAAACTCGGCATTTTCTAAACCAGGAATCATCCTAAATATTCTTTTTTGCTCAGACCATTTGAGGTTAGTTTGAAAACCTACCATATTTAACAATTTTCCTTCTAAATCTTCTTTCCTTAATTGGACAACTGCATGAGGTCGCTTTTTCAATCTATTTTCCCTATCAAATAAATCTCCCCATTTTGGATTCCACAACCCAATAGATTTCAATGGTCCGTATCTCATTGTATCAACCCCTCTTCTAGCAATTTCTTCAATTGGTAAGCAAGCTTCAAAGAAATTAGCTGACTCTTTTTCAAAGTCTTTTAAATTAGCTTGTTCTCCTTTTATTAGTTCATTTCTGAAATGGATATAATCATTTTTATTCATGGGGCAATTAAGGTATGCCGGATCTCCTTTGTCGTATCTACTAGCTTTAAAAACAATTTCTTGATCAATAGTATCTCCATAAATAATAGGACTTGCGGCATCAAAAAAATGACACTCGTCTATACCTGTAAAAGCTTGAATTTTATAGAACAACTCATCCGCAGTTAATGGACCAGTAGCGAGGATCGTTATATTTTCTTTCCTTGGGAGATCCAATTGTTCAAATCTTTTAATTTTAATTAAAGGATGATTAGATAGAGCTTCAGTTAAAGCGATACTAAATTTAGATCTATCTACTGCCAATGCACCTCCTGCTGGAACAGCAAATTTGTCTGCTGTTTGAACTATCAATGAATTAAAAAATCTAAGTTCATTTTGTAATAAACCTGCAGCTCTATCAGGACTTAAAGCTCCAAAACTATTACTACAAACCAATTCTCCAAATTCTCCCGTATGATGAGCTGGAGTTGATTTGATAGGTCTCATCTCAACTAGTTGGACTGGCACACCAGAATTAGCTATTTGCCATGCAGCTTCTGATCCTGCAAGACCAGCACCAATAACTATTACTTCTTTATCTAACAAATCTGATTAGTCCTTGCCCAAAAAGTCTCTATTGAATTGTTCTCTTGCTGGTTTTTGTATATTGAATATAACCCAAGCTAAAGCTGCGATAATGGGTGCAAAAACTACGATTGTTCTAAGCATTTTAGAAATCCTAATGTTAATTAGATTATTTTAACTTTTAACTGTAAATTTAGAGAGAAATTTTAATTTTTTATTTCATAAGTTAAGAATTGTTTTTCTATTTTTCAACTTGAAATAAAAAGTTGTTTTTTTTACCTTAAAAAGGGATAATTCCATATGTACTCAATTTTACAAAATGGGTCGCTAGCTCAGCGGTAGAGCATCCGGCTTTTAACCGGCTGGTCCTGAGTTCGAATCTCAGGCGACCCACATTTTTTTGAGTTCATTCTTAAAAGTAAAATAAGATAGATCCCAGATTTTAAAATACCTTCTAGTCACATAGCCTTAATTTAAAAAATATCTATTGTTAAATTTCAAGCATATTCACCCAATAATAAATCTAGGATTTTAATCTTCTAAGCTCAACAAATAAAGTAGTTTTCAATTTTATAAAGATGAGGAGAGAAATATATCATTTTTTATAATTTAGAAATCCTAATTATCTAGTTATTAATTACCTGAAATTTCTTCTTTTACTTAACCCAGAAAAAGAATTATATAAGACACATTTATGTAACATTAATGTGATTTTAAATCTATATTTTTACCAAATAATGAATTTGCGCAAAAAATTTAAAAATTACTTTACAAAGCTTCATAATTACTGTTACAATGTTTTACATACACATTTACTTTTTAATCATGACTCCTGAAGCAGAACGTTTTAATGGATGGGCAGCAATGTTAGGTTTTGTTGCAGCAGTGGGTGCATATGTAACTACTGGACAAATTATTCCAGGTTGGTTTTAAATTCCGGTCTTACAGAATTTAAATACTTTAAATTAACAGTGCCAATTTTTTGCCCCTAACCTTTATAGATATTATTTATATCTAGAAAATTCTCAAGTTTTAAGAAATTTAGGATTTATTCTTAATTTCATTACTTGGGAATATTTTTTTGGAAATTTAGATTATTTAAAGCTAAGATCACATACAAAATTATTACTTTAATTTTATGGAAATAATAAACTTTGATTTATTTGGCTGGATAACAATATCAGGCTTTTTTAAAATTACCTTAACCAGTTTCTTTTTAAATTTAAAATTCAAACCTTTTTCTTATCTATGTCATCCAGACATGTAGAACATAATAAATGACCTTTTTTAATCCAAAATGTCTTTGTAGACCTTTCAATATCTTTTTTACAAATCAAACATTTAAATATTGGGGGCATTAAAAAAGTATTACTTTTTTTATTTTACCAAATTAAATTTTTACTTATTTACTATTAATAAGCAATCATAATACATTTTTTTACTTTAAAAATTTTTTCAATAAAAAAAGACCTGCCTTCTTGGCAGGTCTTTTTAAGTGTGTAGTTTTAATTAATAATTAAATTAATTTAATTAGAAACTAAATGAAGTTTTAACAGCGAAACCAGTTTGGTCAGTTGTACCCTCTTTGATGTAAACACCTGGAGTGATTGTCATACTATCATTTACTGGATAAGCATATGATGCTTCATAGATGTAGTACTCAGTATCAGCATCTGCAAAGTTACCTGTTGTTCCCATACCTATGTCAAGAGAACCAGCTCCGACTTCAGCAAAACTTAGACCAACAAAGAAACCTGTTGCTTCTGTACCACTATCTTCAGATTCAAGACCAGCACTTATTGTCGCGAAATCAAAGGCATACATACCATTGACACCCCAGTAAGTTGTTGATTCTGCATCAGCATAAGCAAGTGCTATTCCATAGGAATCTGCAGTATAAGCAGCTTCAATACCAAAGACATCAGAACCTTCTTCAGATAAAACTGCAGTAGGAGTAGATGAAACACCACCAGCTAGTGAGAATCCGCTATCAAAAGCGTATGACACTGCTGCAGTAGCACCATTACCACCTACACCAACAGAATTACCTGTACCACAGTTACCCATGTAATCAGTGAAAGAACTGTATGCACAAGCTCCAGTGTAAACAGCGCTGATATCAGTGTTATCACCAACCATTACAGTTGCGCCACCTACTGGGAATGTATATGTAAGTCCATCAAGTGTTAGGACATCAGATGTTGAATCAAAGTTCAAACCGTCAGCACCACCGACAGCAGATGAAGCATTACCTATGTCGATAGTTGCGGCTAGTGCATCTTCACCAGTGAAACTAGTTTCTAAGCCAATACCCATTTGATAATCAAATGTTGTTGCTTCTGATGATGCGCCGTCAACAGCACCTACAAGAAAATCAACACCGAAAGATGCTGTAGTTGTCTCAGAGAATGAACCAGCTTCAAGGTTATTGAATCTAGCTTCTAAACCGTCAATACGGCTATTTGTAACTGCAATTTCTTCTGCAGCGTTGAAATCATTAATAGTGACTTCGTTGGCAGTCGCAGCAACAGGGGCAAGTAAGCCTAATGTTGCAGGAGCCACGAGTAAGCTCTTAAAAAGCTTCATAAATTTCCTCACACGAAATTTAAAGGACACCTAAGAATAACGTAAAAAATTAAATAAATTCAAGTATCAATCGCTACATTTTATGTAAAGATTTTAAATTTTTTGTTCATTTTGACATCTTAACCAAAACATTAAGATGAAATCAGCTGGCACAAAAGGGATTTGAGTGGAAATGCAAAAAATAATTTAATTGTTTTTATTTAGATGTGACGGTAGTATTAGTGTCCCTTTTGTGAGGAGGTTTTGATTTTATTGTTGAAAATCATGAGGATATTTGATTTCTATACAACTATCTAATAATTCAAAGTTAAATTTACTTCTATAAAATCTAAATTATCAATACTCAAAGGCAATGAAAGGATTTGGGAGTAAAGATAAAAATATTAAAAATTCAACAAAAAAAAATGTTGATACTTTTGATAAGGATAAATTAATATCCAGTGCATTTTCGTTACATTCCAGCGGAAAAATTAAAGAAGCCTTAGAAATGTATAACTTTTTAATTAAAAATAAAATTTATGACCCTCGGATTTTTATTAACCTAGGCAGCATTTATTACCAACTAAAGCAGTTTGATAAAGCAATATTGTTATTTGATGAATCAATTAAAAAATTTCCAAATAGTCTTGAAGCATACTCTAATTTAGCCAGTGTCTTTGTAGCTAAGGGAAGGAGTGATATTGCTAAGAAGATTTTAAATAAGACTATTGAAATAAATCCAAATTATCTAAAAACATATTCAAATCTCGCAAGTATACATGTAGGAGAGGGAGATTTTGAAAAAGCAGAACACTTTTTGAGAAGAAGTTTAAATATAAATCCAAAAGACATAAATGCTTTAGTTAATCTAGGCTGCGTTCTAAAAGATCTAGGAAAAACTAAGGAAGCCGAAATATTCTTGAGAGATGCTATTGAAATAAATCCTGTATATGATTTTGCACTAATTAATCTCGGCGCAGTTTTAAATGAACTGGGAAAAATCGATGAAGGAGAAGAATTTTTAAAAAAAGCTCTAAAAATAAATCCAACTTCACCAATAGCTTTAAATAATCTAGGTAATATTCTGACCAATAAAAACAATCTCGTTGATGCAGAAATATTTTACCGAAAAGCTATTGAAATAAAACCCGATTTTTCTCTTGCTTATAATAACCTTGCCTCTCTTCAAGCAAAAAAGGGGAATCTTAGTGAGGCAGAAAAATTTACCGAAGAAGCAATAAAATACAATCCAAAATTTGAATTAGCTTATGTAAATTTAGGATCAATTAAAATTGATCTTGACAAGTTAGCAGAAGCAGAAAAATTATTTCTCAGTGCAATTGAAATTAATAAAAACTACAATTATGCTTACAGCAATCTTTTCAGACTTTATGAGAAGACAAATAGATTAAAAAAATTAAAAGATAAGATAGAAAGTTTAGAAAAAAATAAATTTATTATTAATGAAATATTGATGTTTAAAGCAAGAATTTGTTTTAGGGAAAAAGATTTCACTACGGCAAAAAATTTAATTGACCAAGTCTCTTACGAATGGATAAAAAATACCGAACATCATACAAATATTCTTTTTTGGTCCTTTAAAGCTTTCATTGAGGAAAAAGTAGAAAATTTCGACGAGGCCTTCGAATGCTTTGAGAAAAGCCAACTCAATTTAAAGTATGAAAATTTTAATCCAGAAATTTTCCAAAATTACATAAAAACTTATAGAAGAAATTTAGAAAATAAAAATTTTGTAGTAAAAAACACCTCCCTCAAGAAAAATGAATTTTCGCCAGTTTTTTTAATAGGATTTCCAAGATCAGGCACTACACTTCTTGATACTATCCTAAGAAGTCATCCAGAAATTGATGTTATAGAAGAAAAACCATTAATTAATTCTGTAGAGAGAGTTATGAAATCAAAATTTAAATATAATCTTGATGAACTTCATAAACTAACTTCTAGTGAACAGGATGTTTTACGAAATCACTATTTGGAAATCTTGAGAAACAATTGTGATAAAAAAAGTGCAAAAATATTGATTGATAAATTTCCATTCCAAACGGTTTGCTTACCTCTTATAAATTTATTATTTCCAAATTCAAAAATAATTTTTACTCATAGGAATCCCTACGATACTGTCTTATCTTGCTTCCAACAATCATTTGAGCCAAATAATGCAATGTCAAACTTGCGAAGTTTAGATTCAGCTTCGCAAATTTATGATTTAACCATGTGTGTTTGGTTGGACTACAAGACAAAATTAAAAATAAACTACATTACCTCAAAATATGAAGATTTGATTGAAGATTTTGATACTCATATTTTAAAAGTATTGAATTTTTTAGATGTTACTTGGCATGAAAATATAAAAAATTATAGAAATACTGCTAATAAAAGAGAAAAGATTAATACTCCCTCCTCCTCACAAGTTGTCCAACCACTTTATAAATCATCAATAGCAAAATGGAAAAATTACGAGAATTATTTTACTAATTCAAAAAAATACCTTGATAAATGGAAGAATTATTTTAATTACTGATTTAAAGTTGATTCAAAAAAAATTTTTTCCTTTAAAAATTTTATTATTAACTAATAATCTTGAAAAAATTATTTCATCAATAATTTAATTTTTTAGATACCTTAAAGGGTGTTTTTTTTGTTTTGTAAATTCTTTTTTTTGGAGTGTTAATGTCATCAACGTACCAACCTGAAGCTAATCTTGTGTCTATTTCTTCATAGTCTTTT